>CAYYNP010000289.1:0-12454 GCA_964472545.1 uncultured Planctomycetaceae bacterium
TGACATCTCGCGGAGCGAGATGACTACTATGACGTCTTCCACCAAAGCCTAGTCCTGATGCTCTTGCGCTGCCCGGCAAGCTACTACTTTTTGGCCACGATCGTCGCCGACGGCTCTTCGTCCTCGCAGACCACGCGGAAGCCGACGTTCCAAGCGCCTTGCCACCAGTTGTAGCTCAGCCGGTAGGTGTCGCGTTGGTTGGCGGGCAGGCCGATGGCGTTGGCGCCGCGGACCACCTTGCGGCCCTCTCGCGTGCCGTCGTCGCGGCCGTCGGACGAGAACGGATAGGACCGATAGGCCGAGCGTGTCCACTCGGCCGTGTTGCCGGCCATGGCGTCGACGCCCCATGCGCGGCCGTTGCCGGATTGATCGGCCCGTGCGCCGGCGCGGCAAGTGAATTCCCACTGCGCCTCGGTCGGCAGCGAATAGCGCCGGCCGGTCTTCTGGGAAAGCCACCTGCAGAACGTCATCGCCTGGTCCCAGGAGATGCGGATCACCGGTTGGGTCGGCTGATTCAGCGGCGTGCCGCGGTTGGAGTGGTCCTTGCCGCCGCGATCGAGATAGCGGCTGTCGTGCGTGGGGTCGAACAGGCCGAACTGCTCGTTGGTGATGATCGTCTTGGCGATCCAGAACGGCTTTTCAATCTGCACCCGCGCGGGCGGCCGCTGGTCCGATCCGCCGGCCCAGTCGCCCATCACGAACTCGCCGGCCGGAATGCGGACCAGCGTGATCGACAGCTCCTTGTCGCCGACGGTGCCCAGCGAGATCGTCTGCTCGCGATTCTCACCCTGTCGGCGGCGGGCTTCGGCGTCGTCGAACGGCCAATCGGGACATTCGATCTTGACCATCTCGATCGGATCGGGTTGCTCGGGCACGATTGGCTCGACCTGCGCGGCGGACGTTTCCGGCACCACCTCGTAGTCGACGTCGAGGCCTTCGTACAATCGCCGCAATTCCGCCCGCCGCTCGCGCTGGCCGTTGGGAATCGCGCGGAACTCGCCCCAGGTGCCGTAGTAGGGCACGTTCAGGTCGATCCACGTATAGAGCCGCTCGTTGGCTTCGCGGTCGAGCTTCACGCCGTAGTGCCCCTTGTCGAGCATCTGGATCAGCGGGCTGCTGTCGGCATGGTATTCGGCGGGCGGGAACATGTGATAGTCGCTCTCCGGGCCGGGCCGGCGGACGTGCTTTTGCAGCGTGCGATAGGCGCGGCTGAAGCTCTGCACGTCGTCCTGCCGCAGATCGGAAAGCTGTCGGCCGTCGTACGGCTTGTCGTTGTGACAGCCGATGCAGTGTTTGTCGACTACCGGCTGCACCTCGCGGTCGAAGCTGAAGCCACGCGCCGGTCCGAACCAGGGCTCGATCGCCTGCGGCCGCTTGCGCGTGGCGATCGTCATGTGTCTAGGCGGGGCGTCCGTCTGGCGTTCGTGACAGCCGGTGCAGGAGATCGTCTCGCCGGGCATGGCCACGAACCAACTCCGCATCAACTGCAGTGCCTTACCGTCTTCGTCCAACGGTTGCACGGCGATGGGCGTGTTGGCCGGAACCCGGAACATCGACGAGCCGTCCGACTCGACCTTCACCTTCCCCAGGATCCGATGCACGTCCCACGGCCCTTCGATGCCGATGTAGGTGTGGTTGGCCAGCCCCTGGTAGCCGTAGTCGAAGGCAAACAGCCGCAACTCCTTCACGGTGCCGCGCTCGACGCCCTTCAGCCCACCACCGGCGTAGACGTCCGAGAGGCTGACGATGGCGTCGTCGCGGCGCAGGTCGACCTTCTCGGGAACGACCGGCGGGCGGACCGTCTTCTGCAACGGCACCGGTTCGAGCATCGCCACGCCCGGCTCCACGCAGATCGGCACAAAGTTGTCGAACACGTCGACCAGGTAAACGCCCCAAGGCGACTTCGAGTCCAACTGACAGGCCGTAAGGAAATACTTCTCGCTGAGCGGATACGGGTGCAAGAACCGCGGCCAGGAGTTGTTGACCAACTGGTCGCGGATGATCGGCTCGACTTTCTTGCCGTAGCCGGGGATCCGCTGCACCACGCCGTCGGCCTCGTGCTGGCCCAGCGCCGGGTCGAAGATGATCAACTCGCCCATCCGCGCCACGCCGTGGTGGCCGGAAATCACGCCCACGAACTTCGAGGGATGGTTGGGGATCGTGCGGGCGTAGAACGTCGAGTTGGGCCAATACGAATTGCTGCCGTAAAGGGCCACCTGGTTGGTGCCGTCCGGGTTCATCCGCATCATCACGCGGGTGAAATAGTGCGGCGTGTCGCTATACTCCCAGCGGGCGAAAATCACGCGGCCGTCGTTGGTTACGGCCGGGCACCAGTCGTGGTCCTGGTCGAAGCAGAGCCGCCGGATGCCGGTACCGTCGGGATTGATCACGTACAGATTGGCCACCTGGTTGCCGCCGCCCACGCAGGGGACGCCCTGGAAGCAGCCGGTCGAGTCGTAGATGATCTTCTCGCTGGGCAGGTAACAGGCGTCGTAGTTGTCGATATCCTGCTCGGTCGGCGTCACCTGCCGCAGGTTCTTCCCGTCGACGTCGATCTCGAAGACCTGGTAGCGGTTGTGCTCGCCGGGCATCGAGAAGAGCATCCGCTCGGCGTCGAAGTGCAGGTCGACGTCGCCTACGAAGACGTTCTTTTCCGGGCGATAGACCGTGGTCAACTCGCCGCCGGGGCGCACGGGCGAGAGCGTGGCGATCTCGTTGTCGTAGCCGCCGCGCATCACGCAGTTGCCCTGCCAGTTTTGCGGCAGGGCGAGGTTGCCGCGACGCTTTATCAGCAACAGCTTCTCGAAATCCAACAACGGGTTGGCCAGCAGGGCCTCGTTGCGGAGCGTCTCGTAGCGGTCGACCACTTCGGCCAGCTTCTCTGCGCCGGCGGCACCCTCCTCGGCGGCCGAAAGGGCAAGCTTCTCCAACGCGTCGAGTTGCGCCAGATACCGTTTGCCGTTGGGATACTTCGGGCCAAAGGACTCCGAGAGGTCGTTGATCGCCAGGCGCAGCGGGGTGAAGTTGAGGCCCTCGACCGTGGCGGCCATCTCCTCGATCGCCCGGGCGCGATAGTAGATCTCGCGAACGGCTTCGAGGTCACGCGCGGTCTTCGCCGTGGCGGCCAATTCACCGGCCTTCGCGTCGAGCGATGCCTGCGGGCGCGTGGCCGTGGCATAACTGACCGCGATGGCTCCTAAATCGCCCGGCTTCCAGTCGGCCGCCCAAACGCCGTCCTCGCGTTCCCAACGCATGCGGCGCTGATCGGCCGCGTCGCGGAAGTCCCGCTGCACGAATCCCCAGATTTGCGCCTCGGGACTGTTGTCCTGACCCGGGCCGTTGGTAATGGTCTTCGTCATCGAGAAGACGTATCCCTTGGCGCCGCCCGTGTTGTGCATCTTCAGCAGTAGTTGGTTCTCACCCTGCTTCAGTTCCAGTTCTACCGGTGTGCCTCGGGAGCAGTTCGGCATCGTCTGCACGTGCTGGCCGTTAAGATACAGCTTCGATTGGTCGTCGGCACCGACGTAGACGGTGACCTTCGTCGCGGCCGGCGCCGTCACCTTGCGCTGCATGTAGACGGACATGCCGCCGGGCATGTTGACGTCGGGATGCCACTGTCCGTCGGCACGGGTTTCACGCTGCCAGCGAAGACCGTCGTGCGATTTCGAGACGTCGAGATCCTGCTCCAGCGGGTGGGCGTGGTCGAAACCGTTCGTGCCGCGCGGTGCCGGGATCGGTCCCAGCGCGTACCACGGGCCGAATCGCGCGCCGCCGAGCATGGCGTCCGGCGATTTGTCGAGGTAGCGGGCCAGCGCTTCGCGCGAGAGCCGCACCGTCTCCTGCCACGTGTCCTGGCGAGAATACCACTCGGGGTCCGCCGCCGGCGCGGCCGTCGTGAAGGCGGCGCCGAGAAATGTCATCATCAACAACGCGAGAACGAACGTACGCGACATCATGAGTCTCTCTCTTCAGGGTTGATCCCCGGCCAGCAGACCGGGAGGAAGGGGGGCACACAAGGCAGGCAACTCGAAGCCGTTCCAAGGGCCTGGAGCTATTATCGGCAAATCTTACCTTATCCAACGGAACAAACAGATACAAGATAAGGCTGAATTGCCGGGCTGCACAGCACCCCTTGCGAGAACTGGATTCAACGGGCGCGCGGTCAACTCCCCGGAGCACCCCCTCGGTGGAGGGGATTGGTCTAGCCGAAGAGCCTGCTCCGGATCTGGCCTGTCTCCTTTCCGACGCGCCTGCTACAACCCGAGACAAACGAGCCCGCCGTCGGTGGTTGCCATGTAGAGTCTGCCGCCGGCAGCGGCCATTCCGTCAAAGACCGGAACGCTATCCAGTTTGGCTTCTGCGAGTTTCGATCCGTCTGCCGTGGAGAAGACACAGAGCTTGCTGCCCAAACGGCCTTCAAAGGCGGCGAAGGGATCGTCGGCGTCGACAACGTTTGGCGGCCCTGCCGCAAAGAGCCTGTCTCCGGCGAGCACCATCGCCACGACGCGAACGGGGATGTTCTTGGTCCATAGCGCCGGATTGTTGCGAGAGTACCCCGGCCCCTTTTCCCGATCCGGCTGGTCAAGCACGGGCTCGTTCGTGTTGGCGTCGGCAAACAACTCGTAGTCCATCTCCTCGGGAATGAAGAACGGGCTGTGTCCGCCGGCGTACCAGGGGCCTTCGTGTTTGAGAAAGACTTTAACGCCATAGGTCGTCTTCTCGTCAAACACCAGGATCTGTCCCGATTTCGGCCCGAGGTTCGAGAAGTAAAACCCCGGCCAGGTGCGGCTGTAGCTCCAGTAGGTGCGGTCGTACCAGGTGTCGTCCAGAAAGCCCTTGGTCGACATCAGGTGCAGCCCCATCGGCCGTGCACCAAGGCTGGTATTGCGTGGTGCCGGCCGGCGAGTGAGGTCCGGGCCGAGCCGCACTTGATACATGTAGAGGTCGGTCCCGTCGCTGACCAACACGTCGGAGAGGGCGCCGTCCATGTCGAAGGGCCGTCCCGGATCTTTGGTAACGTCCGGCCGATCGTCGGCAATGCGGTTTTCGTAGAGCACCTCGCCGGTGGCCGGATTCAGTCCATACGTGTAGATCCCGCCGTCGAGATACGAAGACCGGCCGGCGGTTACGTACGCGACGTCGTCCTGAACGAGCACGCTTCCGTGAACCGGCCAGGTCGATTCGACCTGCTCGAAGCCGACGATCTGCCGCTCGGCCGGGGCGGCTCGGAACTTCCACGCGAGTTGCCCGTCGGTCGCACGCAGGCAAACGACCCAGCCGTCGGTGCAGCCGAACAGCAGGCGCCCGCGATAAACGGTCGGCGAGGAATCGACGCGGCCGTTTGCGGTGTACGTCCACAGCGCCTCGCCGGTTGGTGCGTCCAGGCAGTAGACGGTATGCGTGTTCTTCGAGACGACGAAGACGCGGTTGCCGGATACGACCGGCTGCGTCAGCTTTCCACCAAGGTCCCGTCGCCACATCTCTTTCACGCCGGCCGGCACCTCGGTGGCAGAAGAACCGCTGCGGCGCGCATCATGGCGATAGGTGGGCCAGTCGGAGGGATTCGTGGCTGCTGCTTCCCGTCGGACGACCGACTTGTAGGCGGGGCCGCGAACGTGTCGAGGTCGATCGTTGCGTCGAACCACGGGAGCATCGCCCGTCAATGCGTTGAAGCCCTTGAGCACGACGCCCGGATAGCAGAAACACTGGTGCGGCGGCGTGTAGACCATCCCGTTGGCCGGCAACATGCCGTAGGCACATACACCCCGCAGCCAGTCGTGGCGCATGTGGTCGTTGCCGGCCAGGTCGAGAAACTCGACGCCACGTTTCGGCAGCATTAGAAAGCGTTCGGTGGCTTTGCCGGGATAGCATCGCACGTGGTGTCCGCGGCTGAGCAGGCTGGCAACGGCGACTTCCTGTTTGATCTCGCCCGTCTTGGGATCGTAGCCCTTGAAGTGGACCTTCGACCCTCTTCGGTCGATCGATTCCGGCGTAACCATCGGCCACACGGCACCTCGCGCTCCGAACAGGCCGGTCGAGACAAAGCAATTCTCCGGTGCGACCGATTGGACGACCGGCCCGGTCCAGAGTTTCTTGCCCGAGTCAAGGTCGAACGCTTCCAGGCCTTCCTTTGCCGAGAAGAGCACGACGTCCTGGTAGATCACGAGGATTCCCGTGTTGCCTTTGCGGAAGATGCCGTCGGCCGGATCGCGCGGCTGGGTGCGTTCCTCGCTCGGGGCCCGCCACAGTTGGCGACCGGTCTTCAGGTCGCGGCAGACGATTTCGTCGTAAGTGTGATAACAGACGCGGCCCTTGGCGGCGGCCAGGGTCAGCGGTACGAGGCAGTTGTCGCAGCGCTCCTTCCAGATTATCTTGCCGTCGTCGGCATCGACGGCCGTCACGTATTCGGGAATCTCCTCCCAGCCCCGCGAGTCGGCGGCGTCGCTCGGTTCTCGCACCCGCAGCACGGCGACGCCGTCGACGACGACAATCTCGTGCGCGTCGGCGGTTTGCTCCCAGACGGCAATCGCGTTGCCGGTGGCCGCATCGAGCACGCTCACCGGGCCGCGATAGCAGAGCGTCGTGTAGACGCGATCTTCGACCGCCACCAGGCGCCGCGGCACGACCAACGGATTCGAGCGAAAGCCGTAGTTCCCCCAAGCTTCGGGGCTGAAGTCGGCCATGGGTCTTTCCCACAGCTTGATCCCGCTGAACGCATCGCGAGCGACCAGTGCCCAACGCGGCGGGAAACGCTTGTTCTTGTCGTAGATCTGGATAATGCCCCGCAGCCCCTGGTCCATGATGTAGAACAGCCGGCCGTCGGCAGAGACCAAGGCCGCCACGCTGGAGTTGTATTCGTGGCTGCGGCACCACATCGGACCCGCCTTCCACTGCATGCTCCGCGGCGGGGCAATCCGCGTGTCCTGCGCCACGGCGTTGTTGTCCGGCCCGTGGAGATAATGCGTCCATTGGTCGATCGCGCTGGGGTAGGGCTTGGTGAATTGCACGAAACCGTGACCGACCGGCGACGTTGCGTACCGGATCGCCGGCAGCCAGTCCTTGGCCACGTCGGCATCGACAACCGCCACGCCCCCGGGCGCCAGAACACGAAGGATCTCGGCGGCCGCGTTGGGCAATACGCACTGCACAACGACCAGATTCGCAAGGTTGTCCGCATAGGGCAGTCGCTGCCCGTCCCATTGCCGCACGGAGACCGGCCCGTATTGTCGCGTCGAGCGGATGTGCCGTCGCGCGCGCTCGACGTTCTCTGCGTTCGTATCGAGCCCGTGTACCACGTACCGGTCGTTCGGCCGCAGGCCGACGGTCAGCCGACCGTCGCCGCAACCGACGTGAACCACCAGTCCGCCGCGAACGCCCGTCTTGTCGAGGATTTTCTCCGCCGGTCGAATCCCACCGACATCGGCCGATACGCCCTCGGTTCCGACACACAGCAGCATTCCGATCAACCCGGCGGTCATGGTTCGTTTCATCGTCATTCCTAGTGCTCCGTGACAGGTCAACTGCTGAGTGGGGGTGGGGGGGGGGGGGGGGGGGGGGGGGGGGGCGCCCCCCCGAGCCCCACGCCCACCGCGGGCGCGGCCGCCGCAGAGTGCGACGAACCGGGGGCTCGCTGCGCTCGACCCCAGCCACCCATCAATCTCGGTGTTGCGGAGCACGAGGTGACCTAACCTCGCGCCCCGTTGCCGATTCATCTAAGGATATAATACGTCGTTGATCGTATCCGGATCGTAGACGGCGCGGGGATCGTAGCTCGGTGTGCTCTCGAAACGCTCGGCGACCTCGCGACGGTATTTGGCCTTCTCCGGCATGACCGTGCGGTATTGATCCAGATAGAGTCCGATTCTCTCGAAGGGGATCGGCTGCATGCCCGCCGGCACGGGACTCTCAGGGCGGAGACGCAAATCCAGACTCGCCGGATCCACAAACGCGGCCAGCGGCACGTCGACGTTGTTTTCCAGGTGAATTCCCTTCGCCTGGCGAATGTCGGCCACACCGTCGTCGCCGTAGCCTATGCGGTACTGGAAGCGGTGGTCGTTCTCGCAGAATACGTTGTTTACGAAGCGGCACTCCAGCGGCAAGTACGGGTCGGCGTTCATCACCTTGGCAAACAGCGGGTATTTCGTGCTCCACGGCGGCTTGTTCCATCCTTCCTGCCCCACGACCTGCTCGGCACGCCAGACGTAGTCCATCTTGTCGCCGCGCCGCAGTTCCCCGCTGTCGTACTGCTTTGCCGTTTCGCGTGCTTGGGCCGAGAGGGCCGACGTGTTGTAGACGCCGATGTAACATCGCACAAACAGGTTGTTGTCGACGTGGTTGGCGGCCCCGTGGTTGATCAACACGGCACGATGGGCCGCCTTGTAGAAGACGTTGCCGTAGACCGTTTCGCCGGCGTCGAAGTCGTCGAGATAGAGCCCGCCGCGGGGATGGGCCTGGGGGATGCAGATCAGGTGATGGTAGAAATTATGTCGCAGCACGTTGCCGTAGCTCCACATGGCCGCGCCGCAATAGCTGGCCCCGCCGTCGCCTTCTTCGATGCCCACGTTGTAGATTTCGTTCAGTTCAATCAGGTGGTCGTTTCCGCCGTAAACGATCGCCTGGCCGAGGAAACCGTGGATCAGGTTGTGGCGGAAGACGTTTCCCACCCCGCGGATCCGCACGCCGCGCTCGCCGTCGTGGGCAGTTTGCGTGAGGTGGTTGTTTTCGGCGTAGTTGCCGGCCGGGGTGATCTCCCGCGGATTGGCCGTGCCGCCGTCGATGGCGATGTGGCTGCCGCCGACGTCGACGACGTCGCACCCGACGACGCCGTTCTTGGTGCCTCCGGCGATCTGCACGCCGCCACCACAGTTGCGGATCGTGCAACCGGCCACGAGGTTGCCCGTGCCGCCTGCGATCCGAATCGGCACGCCCCGGCACGATTCGAGCGTCAGCCCCCGCACGATGACGTGGGCAGCGTCCCTGATGTCGATCAGCGTCCCCGTGCTCCAAACGCTGATGCTGGTCGTCGCTTGAATCGGCTCCGGCGGCCAGAGCAGCAACTGCTGCGTCTGTTTGTCGAAGTACCACTCGCCCGGGCTGTCGAGTTCGCCAAGCACGCTGAGCAGCCGAAAACGCCGCGGGATCTTCTCGTGCGTGGCGGCCACCGGGTAGCGATAGTAGGCCAGGAGTTGAATCCTCTCGCCCTCGATTCGCGCCACCTTGTCGGTGGTCTTGTACCAGTCGTACGAAAGGAAGCCTTGCACGTAGATCTCTTGCGTTCGCGCAAACTCCTCGGCCCACGCCGGCGAGGCCGGCTCGCGCGGTGAGAAGATCGCGCCGACCGGATTCTCTTGGCTGTACGACGGCGGCGATCCCTTCGTACGGCCGTGGGCGTAAACGGCGCCCTGTTGGTGCAGCTTTCCGATGTGGGCGTAGCCCTTGTTGGGCCAGCGTGCCAGGCGGAGCATCCGCCCGGAGACGCTCAACTGGGGCGAAAGCGGACTGCCCTCGAAGAGTTGCTGTTTGCCGAGCTTGCCGAGATCGGCCGCCCAGACGTGTCCTCGCGCCTTCTCGGGCAGCCGTTGCAGCGTTTCGTCGTCTTCCACCAACCGGAAGGCGTTTGCCTCCAACGCCACGCCGCCGTCGAGCACGACGCCGCCGTCCGGCAGGGCGCGGATCGTCAGTGGGGCGCCGGGCGTGCCGGAATCGTTGGCGTCGAACGTGAGCGTTGCGCCTTGCGTATAGCGGCCCGGCGTCAGCCAAATCGTCGCGGCGCCTGGTTTCTGCGTACGCAGCTTTCTTATCGCATCGCGTGCGGCCAGGAGCGTTCGCAACGGCCGCTCGCGCGTCCCAGACGCCGCGTCGTCTCCGTCCGGTGAAACATACAGTTCCACCACTGTCGGTTGCGTGTGCCACTGCTTCGCAGAAGCAGTGCTGCCTACACGTGTTTCAGACGTGCAATGGGCGATCACAAAGTCGACCAATTCCTGACGCTGGAAAAACTCCGGACACACCTGATGTCCCTTGCCGGGCACGACGATCAGTTGCACGGGGCCGCCCAGTTTGCGGTAGCGGCGGGCGAGTTCGGCGGAATTCTGCTCCAACGGAACGACCGTGTCGGCGTCGCCGTGGACGTGCAGGATCGGCACTTCGGCTTCCGCCAGCGGCTTGAGCCGTTCGACGGGGTTGTGTTCGGCAAGCCGGGCTTGAAGTTCCGCCTCGCTCAGCCCGTACGCCCCGCAGGCCTTGGCCGTGCCGGGATAGCTCGTCAGGTCGCATACCGTGTAGATTCCCGCCACACACGACACCCGGCCCGGGTTCTCCGCGGCCCAATTGTACAGCATCAAGCCGCCGCGGCTCTGCGGCAACAGACAGGGCTTCGACGACATGCCGTATCGCTTGACCAGCGTCTCCCACAGCGCCGTGTAGATCGCCCGGCCCTTGGGACTGCCGAACGATTCGCCCACGTCGACGCCGGCCATAGCGATGCCCTTATCGAGCCACTGCCGGAGCATCCAAGCGTGATCCGGCCTGGGGTGTCCGAGGACCGGAGCGTACCAGACCCAGGGCGCGGCGTCCGATTCCGCGTTCTCCTTCGGACGCAGCAGAAACGCCGCATGTCCGTCGACCTCGAAGAAATCGACCGTGCAGGGGACCTGATCGGCCAACGCTTGCACGGACGGCAGTGCCGGCGGTTTCGCTTCGCCGCCGAGCGCGGCAGCGGCAAAGAGCAACCCGCCAAGCACCAGTGCTGCGGCCAATCCGTGTCGGTTCTTAGGCAATACCCTCATGTCGTTCCTTTCGCGTCATGATGCGGCGCGTTCTTACGGCGAACTTTCCGGCGGGGCCTCGTACGGCCCCGTGCCGTGAACGGCCCAATCGAGGTCGTGCTTGATTCGTGGCGAGGTGACGTACGGATCGGCCGTTTGCTTTGCGTAGGCCGCCAGCGCCTTAGAAAACTCTCGCACGGTCTCGCGTTGCTCCGGCCGCCCAAACGCGTTGGTCATCTCGTGGGCGTCCTTTTCCAGGTCGAACAGCCAAGGCTCGTCGCGCGAGGAGAAAACGAGCTTGTAGCGGTCGCTCACCACGGCGAGCCACCCCGTACTGTCGCCTGGCTTGCCCGTGCTTCGCATGAAGGCAAAGTCCGCCCAGTCGTCAGCCTTGCCGGTGAACAAGCCCGAGGCGTCGCGGCCTTCCTCCTTGCCCGAGGTCTTCGCTCCCATCAGATTCAAGATCGTCGGCTGGAAGTCGGCCGTGGTCAGCGCCTGCGGCACGACCGTACCGGCCTGGATCTTCTCGGGGAAGTAGACGACAAAGGGGACCCTCGCCGAGCCTTCGTACGGCACGCCCTTGTTGTGGCGGTGGTGTTCGCCTCGCAAGTCGCCGTGGTCGGCGGTGAACACGACGATCGTGTGCTCCAGCACGCCGGCCCTCCACACGGCGCCGAGGATCTTGCCCATGTTGTCGTCGATGCACTTGACCATGCCGTAGTATTTCGACTGGTCGTAGCCGCCTTGTTGCTTTTTGCCCCAAGAGGGCAGGCCTTCGTCGGGCTTTCCCGCAGAACGGGGCTGGCGATAGGTCTGATCGGCGTACATCGTGTCGTACGGCGGGCGGACCGTGTCGGGGCCGTGTGGGTCGGGCAGCGAGAGCATGTAGCAGAAGGGCTCTTCTCGGTGCTCTTTGATGCACTCCACCGCTTTGTCGGCCAGGAAGTCGGTGGTGAAGTTCCGCCGGTTGGCACCTGCGATCGAGTAGCTGGGGGCTTTGCCGCTGCGCGCCGCCACGCGCGGCCCCTCAGGCGTGTCTTCGAGTTGCTTCCAATGGCCGCGGTTGAACATGTAGCGGTTGTCCGTGAAGCCGAACTGCCGCTTCGGGGCCCACTGCGGCTTCCCCGCGCCGTCGATGTGCCACTTGCCCGCGTAGCCGGTGGCGTAGCCGTCGCGGCGGAGCACCTCGGCGAAGGTGACGATGTCGTCGGCCAGCGGGATATTGTTGGTGGTGACCGGCGTGTTTTGCGGATAACGCCCGGAGACGAACGCCGCCCGCGACGGCGAGCAGACCGGTGTGGCCGCATAGAAGCTGGTACAAATCGCCCCCTTTTCGGCCAGCCAATCGATGTGCGGCGTTTCCACCACCGCCTTGCCCCACATCAACGCCTGGTCTTTCGGCAAAAGCCGTCGGTAGCAGCCGAGCGTGCGAAAGTTGTGCTCGTCGGTCATCACGATGAGCAAGTTCGGCCGCTTGACGTCGGCAGCCGTTGCGTGCGGAGCAACACACAGGATTGCCAGAAAGGCCAAAACGCACAGTCGATGCCACATGACGCGGGTCTCCATGTTACGGGCCAAGTTACGCGACCATTCTACGCCGTGGCGAGCCGAGTGGCAACGAAGGGCAGGACCGGCCCAGGAGAACTGCAAAGTCGATTCGCGGGAGTGGAAAACGGGGACTGGCTCCG
>CAYYNP010000290.1:0-12414 GCA_964472545.1 uncultured Planctomycetaceae bacterium
CCGTGTTGATTCCGGCTCGGAGCCAGTCCCCGTTTTCCACTCCCGCGAATCGACTCTGCAATTCTCCTGGCGGGCTTATCGGGGCGGACTTATGGGCGGAATCAGGATAGTAGCCGTCATGCTCCGCGTGACGGCAGCCTTTGCGTGCCTCTTTCCGATAGTCCGGCCACCCGGCTTCATTGACCTCGCGTGGCGCGCAGGTTACAACCAACGTGTGATCGAACCGTCGTCGTTCGCTCCGCGAAGAGAAACAGGCTCGTCACGCGGAGCAAACTACGGCAGGGATGTCCCCAGTGATGCTAACGTGAGCCGAGAACTGAGGTAAGCAATGAGCCGATTCAAGGTCCTTGTCCTGGCAGCTTGGGTGTGTGCATTCGCCTGTTTGGCGGCGGCAGAGGACGGCGCTGAACTGCTGCGGCAGTCGGGGATACAAGGCGGCGTGGTGGTCCACCTGGGTTGCGGAGACGGGGCCCTTACGGAACAACTCGCGGCAGGTGAGCCGTACGTGGTACACGGTCTGGACACCAATGCGGCGAACGTCACCGCCGCACGGAAGCGGTTGCTGAAGGCCGGGCGTTACGGCGCCGTGTCGATCGACCGCTGGGACGGGAAGCGGCTGCCGTACGTCGACAATTTCGTGAACCTCATCGTGGCAGAGGATCCGGCCAAGGCCTCGACGGAAGAAGTCCTGCGCGCTTTGGCGCCAAACGGCGTTGTGCTGAAGAAACAAGACGGGCAGTGGCAAAGGACCGTCAAGCCACGGCCTGCCGAGATGGACGACTGGACCCATTACTTCCACGGCCCCGACGGCAACCCCGCCGGCGACGACACGCTGGTGGCGCCGCCGAAGCGGCTGCAATGGCTCGGCAGCCCCGGCTGGGCACGCCACCACGACCACATGGCCAGCATGACCTCGCTGGTTTCGGCCGGCGGACGGGTGTTCTATATCTTGGACGAAGGCTCGCGGGCGTCGATCCAACTGCCGTCGCGCTGGCGTCTGATCGCCCGCGACGCGTTCAACGGCACCATTCTGTGGAAGCGCGATATTCCCCAATGGGCCAGCAAGGATTTTGGGCTCAAGAGCGGTCCGGCGCACCTGCTGCGACGACTGGTGGCCGTGGGCGACCGCGTTTACGTCACGCTAGGAATCGATGCGCCCACCTCGATTCTCGACGCCGCCACGGGCGAGACTCTGGCCAAGTTCGACAACAGCACGTTCACGCGCGAGATCGTGGTGGCCGACGACACGGCCCTGTTGGTCGTCGGCCACGAAAAGTCGCGCCTGCCCGACTTCCGTCGGGTGGGGACGTACGTCTGGTCCAATACCAACGCCTCGAACACGGGCTGGGGCTGGCAGGGCACGACTCGGAGCATCGTGGCGTGCGACGCCGTCTCCGGGAAACTCCGCTGGCAAAAGAAGACGCCCGTGGCGCCATGCTCGTTGGCGGCCAACGAGAACTCGATCGTCTTCCACGACGGGCAGAAGCTCGTGTGCCTGAGCCGGACGACCGGCAAGACTCGGTGGGAAGGCGAGGAAACGTCTCTTAAGCTGCCCGTTCACAGCAACACCGGCCCCCGCGTGCTGATCTACGGTGACGTGGTCCTCCTGGCGGCGAACAACGGCAAGGTCTCCGGCTGGAGTCTGGCCGAGGGAAAGAAGGTCTGGGAGAACATTCAGAGACCCAGTGGCCACATGTCGCTGAAGGATCTGTTCGTGGTCGACGGCCTGGTGTGGACCGCCGCGATGGCCGGTAGCGGCGACGACGGCGTTTGGATCGGGTACGACCCGAAGACAGGCCAGAAGCAGCGCGAATTCCCGCCGGACGTGCAATTACACTGGTTTCACCATCGCTGCTATCCGTCGAAAGCCAGCGGGACGTATCTGATCGCGGGCCGCAACGGTACGGAGTACGTCGACCTCGACAAGGAACATTGGACGCCCAACCACTGGTTCCGCGGCGGCTGCATCTACGGCGTGATGCCCTGCAACGGAATGACCTACGCCTCGATGGACGCCTGCGGCTGTCAGCTCGAGGCCAAGCTCAGCGGGTTCAAGGCCCTTTCGCCGGCCCGCGTGCCGAGGCCTTCGCCCCGGGAACTTGCTACAGAGTTGCGTCTGGAGCGCGGCCCTGCCTATGGCCAGGCGCTGGGACCGGCTGCCGGCTCGGGAGACTGGTCGACCTTTCGAAGCGACCCGGCGCGCAGCGGCGCCACGTCGGCCCCCGTGAGCGACGCCGGCAGCAATTGGCAAACACCGCTTGGCGGGCGTCTGACCCAGCCGACGATTGCCGCCGGCAAGCTGTTCGTTGCGTCGCGCGATACACATACGCTCCACGCGCTGGATGCCGATACGGGCAAGCCGCTGTGGTCCTACACGACCGGCGGACAAACCGATACCCCGCCTACCTATTGGAATGGCCTGGTCGTCTTCGGGGCGGCCGACGGATACGTCTACGCCGTTGGCGCCGACGACGGCGCGCTGGCTTGGCGATTCCGCGCGGCGCCCGTAGACCAGCGGATGATGGCCGCCGAGCAGATCGAATCGGCATGGCCCGTACATGGTAGTGTGCTGGTGCGCGAAAACGACAAAGGTCAGGCGATCGTCTACTGCACTGCCGGCCGCAGCATCTACCTCGACGGCGGCATCCGGCTGCTGCGGCTCGATGCCGCCACCGGGAAGTTGCTCGGGGAGGTCGTGTGGGACGAGAACGACCCGGCAAGCGGCGAAACCATGCACAACGCCTACCTCAAAAAGACCCCCGGCAACACCATGCCCGTCGGCCTTTCGGACGTTCTTTCGTGCGACGGCAGGCACATCTGGATGCGGTCACAGAAGATCGACTTCAACGGGAAGCGGTCCGAGATGACGGTCCTGCCGGCCACGGACCAGCCGCCGCACGACGCTCACTTGTTCTGCCAGATCGGGTTCGTCGACGATTCCTATTTCTTCCGTTCCTATTGGACGTACGGCCGGCGAACGACGGGCGGCTACGGCGGTTGGTTCCAGGCCGGGCGTTACGTTCCCTCCGGACGCATCCTCTGCTTCGACGACGAGGCCGTCTACGGCTACGGCCGCAAGCCCGAGTACATGGTGAATTCCTCCGTCGTCGAGTATCAACTCTTCGCCGCCAACAAGGCGGTCCGCCCGGAAGACATCGCCGCCACGCAGAAGACGGAGCGGGCCTTGAGTCAGCGGCGGCCGGAGCGAAGCGCGGCTTCCTCCGACTGGCGAGCACGTTGGTTCTACTCGAAGCAGGAACTGTCGGCGGCCTGTCTTCAATGGGAGGTGGACCAGCCGGCCGTGTTCGCACGCGCCATGTGTATCGCAGGCGACCGACTGTTCGTGGCCGGCCCGCCCGACGTGGTCGACGAGCGATACGCCTACCACAACCCCGACGATCCGGACGTTCGGGCCTTGCTCGCACGTCAGGAAGAAGCCTACGCCGGCGGACGAGGCGGCCAACTGTGGGTGGTCAACAAGGCCGACGGCAAACCGGTCGCCCGTTACATGCTGGACACAATCCCCGCGTTCGACGGCATGGCGGCGGCCGCGGGGCGGCTCTATCTGAGCACGGTCGACGGACGTGTGATGTCGTTTACCGGCTCCGGTATGGCGGCGCTGCCGTCGATCGAGACGCAGCCGCTTCAGACCATTTGGGACAAGCCTGAAGACCCGAAGTATCTCCTGCCGCTGCCGGAGCCGAAAGACGCCGACTTCACCACGGTGAGAGGCTGCAAGGTGTTCGCGTCGACGTTGGGCTACCGTCTGAAGGCAAACGGCAAGCAGTCGTTGGGGATTGTGCTGAAGAAGCTCGACGAGCCAATCACCGGCACGGCCGTCTTCCGCACGACGATCCGCGCCGTGCGAGATTCCCAGGGGCTGTTGAGAAACGGTCTCCTGGCATTCGGCGGCAGCGCCAAGGAAGCGGGACTTGTGAAGTGTGGCGTACGATTGCAGCAGCAGAAGGCCGGCATCGTCCAGGGGCCGTTCCGGGATGAAGAGCGGACGGCCGTCTCGGCCGAGGTCGACGCCCCCGAGAACCGAGGCCTGGAAGCCGTCGTGACGGTCGATCTGGCCGCGCAGAAGGTCACGTACGTCGCCAACGGCGTGCGGCTCGAGGCGAAGCTGAAGCCGCCGCTACCCGCCGTCACCCACGTGGGTTATGTGATGGACAGCGCACTGATCGACGTGGCGCCGATCGAGATCGAGCGGAAGCAGTAGTACTCAGTAATACTCTGAGGTCTTCCGGAAAAACCTACCGCTGATCGTCCGGCAGCGGGGCGACGACCGACGCGGCGTTCTCGTACGTGGGCACCGGGCGGAAGTTGGGATGGTCGCGGTACTTGAGGTTCTTGCGGCCGTAGTAGGTGCCGTAGTATTGGCCGTTGGCGTCGACCCAGGCACATACCCGAACCCACTCGGCCGGCGAGAGTTCGACGTCGTAGTGACCCTCGCGGAGGATCTGGATCAGCTTGGCGGCGTGGGACCCCAACGTGTACGGCGGGAGGTACTCGTTGTTGCCGACCTTCGGGTAGATCTCGCCGATGATCGGCAGCAACTTGCGGTCCATCAACTCTTCGTACGAGCGGTTGAAGTGCGTGGTCAGTTCACCGGTCAAGTTCAAATCGCCGTCGGGCTTCTCCGCGCCGTGACACTCGATGCAATGGGCGTCCCAAACCGGCTGAACGTCGGTCGGATAGTGCAGCGGCCGGGCGCCGGTCGTCTCGCCGGGCAACGGGCCGGGCACGTCGGGCTCGCGGGTCAAGGCGATCGGCAGCACCGACTGCGTGGTCGAAAGGTCCTTCGCCTTCTCGTGGCAGCCGACGCACGAGCGGACTTCGCCGGGCCGATAGTTCACGAACGTCCGTTCCCGCTGCACCTCCATGTAGTTCTCGTCCAACACCTGGAAGAAGATGTTCTGGTTGGCCGGCACCAGCAGATGGGCCGAACCGTCCGCCTCGACCGGTACGGTGCCGATCTGAACGCGCAACGCCAACGCCGCTCGCTTGGCGATCGCCGAGTGCTGGGCCTGCAAGCCGTCGCCGTCCCAAAACCGCCGCGCGGCCCACGGCCGGGGAATCTGGGCGTTGACGCGGAGGTACTTGACCGTTCCCGGCTCGACGCCGTCGAGCCCGCGGCTGACGTCGGCCACCACCACCCGGGCCAGGCCTTGTGCGGCCAGTTCCGGATCGGGATGATGCCGCGGCACGGGCGGCTTCACGCGCCGACGGACCGGCATCGGCATCCAACACGACGCGTCTGCATCGCGGTGGATCGGGCGGCAGTTGCCCTGCACGTCGATCAGGTAGACCCCGTAGGCGTTGACCGCGTTCCACGGCTGGTCGGGGTTGTGCGAGACGAGCATCTGCTCCGCGTCGATCGGATACGGGTCCATATAGAGCGGGCCTTTGTCGGTGTTGCCGCGTCCGTCGCGTCCGCCTTGTGTCTCCGGCAAGAACGGCTTGACGGCGCCGCCGGGCACGTTGTCCCAGCCCCATTGGTGGCGCACGTCGACCTCGGGCGTGATGTAGGACGCCGGCTCCGGCGTGCGCAGATCGAGCCGCGTATCGATCCGCATCAGCGTGCCCACGCCCAACGGCATGTGTGGCGCGCCGATGCAGACGAACAGGCTGTTGCTGCCCGGCACGGCACGGCCCACGTTGAACACCGGCGGAAAGACGATGTCGGTGCCGTAGATCTCGGCCGAACCCGAGCCGTCCGGCCGGATGGCCCAGAGGGCCTTGTTGCTGCACGTGCCCTTGTCGACGTATTCCCAGCGCGTGTAGAGGATCCGCCCGTCGTGCATCACCGACGGGGCCGATTCGCTCACGGCGCTGTTCGACAGTTTCTGCACGTTCGAGCCGTCGGCGTCCATCCGGTAGAGCACCGAGGCGGTCAGACGGTCGGGAACGTCGCAGAGCACGCCAAACTCGCACCGGGTCGAGACGAAGCAGATGCCGCCGTCGGGCAGGTAACAGGGGTGCATGTCGTCGGTATGGTGGTGATAGTCGCCGCCGGCCGCCAGCCGATACTTGGCAATCCGCGCGTCTTCGTCCGGCGGCGCGAACGTCAATTGCCGCAGGCCGCTGCCGTCGACGTTGACCTCCCAGATGCGGAACCCCTCGCCGATCCGCTGCTTGTGGCCGAAAACGACTCGCTTGCCGTCGTACGAAAGATCGCAGCGGCCGATGATGCCCTCGGTCAGCGGCGTGTCGCTGAGAATGTCGGTGACCTTACCGTCGGCCAGCGACAGCAGGCACAGATTGCCGCCGAAGTGGCGGCAGCCGTCGACGAAGTCGGTGTAGTAGTGGCTCGACTGCAGCGTGTACCGCCGCACGAAGAGGATCTGCTCGACACCGGGCATCAATTCTCTCAGCTTTGCCCGAACCTCGCGACTTTGCCCGGCAACCTCGCGCGCCGCGGCTTCCCGAAGCTTCTGCCGCGCCGCGACAAACGGATCGGCGGCGGGCGGCTTGGCATCGGTCGAAACGACCACCCCGGCAAAATGGGGCATGGCGCGGAACACGTCGAAGCGGATCGTGTTCTCGCCGGCGGCGAGATCAAACGGCCCGGTCGTTCGCCAAGCCAGATGCTCCTGAAAGAACCCGCCGGTCACGTCGCCGAGCACCGCCTTGGCCTCCGCCCGGCCGTTGATCGAGAGGTTCACCGGCCGGCTGTCTCCGGCACTCAACCGCCAGTGGAGGTAGTATTTGCCGGCGGCGCCGAGTTTGGCCGTCCACTGCCCAAATCCTTCCCTGCCATAACAGACCGCCAATCCATCCCAGCGCGGGTCCGCCGGTTTGATATTGGCCGACTTGTCACTCATCGCGGTGGACGGCAGCACGACCTCCGCGGCCCGGGCCAAGGGGGCGTAGCACGCAACGGCCGCAAACAACAGGCATAGCTTCGGCTTCATGACACTTGACCTCCGGCTGTCGAGGGGAGATGGCACCAATCGAGTCTAACGCCGACGTGCACGGACATCAAGCGGCTCTCGCCGCCGACGCGCCGTTCGGCTAGCCGGCCTGCGAGACTCTGCTTCCGTTGCGGCAGGGATTGGCTCGCCCGCTGGAATACCAACATCTGGTTGCCGCGGATCTCGAAAGGCCGGGTTTCCAGCAGACCGCCGTTGACGGGCGTGAACTCCAGGTACCGTGGCCGGGTATTACGAACACGACCGTCTTCAGGCCCACGGCCTCGCATGCGCTGGCGTAGAGTTCGACAGATCGATACACGTGCCGACACGGTTGCGAAGCACGTCGCGGCCGTGGTTCACCATATCATCCCCCGCGCCGGAGAGACTCGATCGAGAGATTCGGGCAGATTGGATTCCGCCTCATCGGCTGCAATTCCGGCCCGGCGCGGTCACGAGCGAGAGGAAGCACGGGGGCGCTGTCCTCTTGTGCGTTCCGCACCCGCTGATCAGCATCATCGGTACGTTGGCTAACCCGTCGTCGGCTTTCATCTGCCGGATGATCTCCACGCCGTCGCCTTGGTCCTACACCAGCCGCCGGTTGATCGTCACCAGGCAACCGCCCGGATCGAAGCGCCTCTCGAGTTGCTGCGGGCACAGGCCGCGTGGTGTCTTCTGATCGGAATCTCACCAGCGGGCCAACCACGTGGCGAGAAGTTGTTGGGCTTTGCAGCGCGGCCAGTTACGGCCGCCCGGAGCCCTGGCTCTAAGTCATTTTGTGCCAATGCCTTGCGCCTTCTGCGGCGATACTGCATGAATCCCCCCCCAGAGGACGGGGGCGGCAAAAATGGGCTTTCGCATCTCCTAAGTGCTGTTATTGCAATGAGTTACGAAATCCCCTTCCCGACACGCACTGATCAACTTTAACGGAGCCCACTTGCGTCGCCCGGCCGATGTGATCGATCGCTGGAAGCGGCTTGACAACAACAGGTTACGATGCCCCATCGATTCCCGCCGGCGTCGCAAGTCGGATTCGGGTGTTTCCGACAACGCGGAAGAGCGCCCCGAATTGCCCCGATACCACCCCAAATCGTCAATAATTCCCACGTCATTCTCCGCGTGCGGCGCGGTCACGAGCGGGAGGCAACACGGGGCGCTATCCTCCTGTGCGTGCCGCCCCCGACACCCGCTTGTACAGCGCGGCGTGCATTGTGTAACCTCTTCAGGGTTGGGATGGTCCTTCTTCGACCGTTCCGCAGGGTGACGGCGAGGTTCGCCAGACTCGCTTCGGCATCCTCCGACGGAACCCACCGCATTCGGGACACCGGGAGGAATTGAGGCAGACTGATGGGCAAGAGAAAGACCACCCAATCCGTGATTCCGGTCGAACGGATCGAGAAGGCGATTTACTTGATTCGTGGCCACAAGGCATGCTGGATACCGATCTTGCGCGGCTCTACGGCGTCGAGACCTTCAACCTCAACAAGAACGGTCTCCTGACGATTCCATGTTTCAGTTGACCAAAGACGAATGGGAATCTTTGAAATTCCAAACTGGAATGTCAAAACCGCAGGGACGGGGAGGCCGGCGGACCGCACCGTATGCATTTACCGAACAGGGCGTGGCCATGTTGTCGAGCGTTTTGAAGAGCCGGCAGGCAGCGATGGTGAACGTCGAGATCATGCGGACATTTGTTCGTCTGCGTCAGTTATTGGCGACGCACGAGGATTTGGCCCGCAAGCTCGAATCGCTGGAAAAGAAATACGACCGGCAGTTCAAAGTCGTATTCGATGCCATTCGCAAGTTAATGGCTCCGCCCGATCCGCCCCGGAAACAACGGATGGGCTTTCATGTGGGGAGGGACGATTGATGGCGAAGAAGTCGACACTCAAGGCGAACGTGGGTTTGGCGGATCGGGTGCGGGTGCGCGACGAGCCCGTGCCCGGGATGAGGTTGCGGTGTTCTTGTCTTGAACATCAAGGCCCATCGGACGGATCTAGTTGAGAGGATCATCACTCGCCGCCATGACCGGCGGGTTATCGCAAGCGTAATGTGCCTCACCCAACTCAACACATGAGCAAAGATGACGGATTGCCGATCGACGTTGATGAGCTAAGGCTCCGGCGCGTTGAATACGGAGACGGCGCTGACCTATACGAAATCTACTCCAACCCGGACGTTGCGCGCTATCAGTTCTTTGAGGCGTGGACTCCGGAACAAGTCGAACAACTCGTGTACTCCCAATCTGAGGTGTTCGCGGGCGATCCCGGCGTTCCCTTTGTGTTGGTCGCCGTACTTCGATCCGAAAATAGGGTCATCGGCGATTGCCAAATCACGATCAACAGCGTCGAGGATCAACAGGGCGAAATCGGGTTCACGTTCAACCCTGAATACTCCCGACGGGGGCTCGCAACTAAGGCGGTCAATGCAGCGCTCGGCTATGGGTTCACACGCTTGAAGCTACATCGCATAATGGCCGCTGTTGATGTTCGCAATGAACCGTCATGGCGGCTGATGGAACGCGTTGGCATGCGCCGCGAAGCACATTTTGTTCACGACAATCTCGTGGACGGGCAGTGGATCGACGATTACGTTTACGCAATGCTCGAGAACGAATGGCACGCCAAGAATAGCACATAGCAGAGTACCGATGGCTGGCCCATGATGTTCCCAAGTATTGCGCGAACGGCACAGCCTTCTGTGGAGCCATCGGCCGGCTTACCCGCCTATGGGCGACGGCCCCCCGCCTACCGTATGGCACGGATGGAGTAGACGGTCGCTACGGTGCCCATGCCGGTAAACGCCAGGAAGAAGATGGCTTTGGGCACCAACAGCCCCCAGCGGTAGTCGCGGACCAGGATCGAATCGGAATGATCCTCCGGGTTGACGAAGCCGGGAAACGGTTCTCCGCTCTCCTGATGACGCTGGAGCCGTTCGTGTGTGTCCTGTTGAAACGAGCCGATGCCGTCGGCCTCTGAGTAGATCGTTACGCGCGTGCCCTTGTATCGCTTTCCATCCACGATGTAGCTGTATCGCGCGGTGGCTCTGTAGCCTGTGCCGTCGTCGTCGGAATGGGTGATCAACTCGGCTTCGAGGATCGTACAGGGGACCTCCCGCCAGCGGCTCACTTGGGAGTGTACGACGGCGTCCTTCACGGCCCAGCCGCCCATGAACACGCCTATGCCGACAAACAGCAAGCCGATGAAGGCCGCGAAAACCATGCCCGCGTTGGAGTCCCGCTTGCGTTTCCTGCGAGCCATGTCAATCTTCCCCGCGGCGGGTGGCTGCGCGTGCTGGGCAAAGGCGGCGGAGCCATGCCAATCACTCGCCCGGCGCATCCTCGCCCGGCGCATCCGGCCCGGCCACGTTGATCGACGCCTCGGCCGTGAAGCCCGGCCGCAACGCGGGGCCGGCGTCGTCGAGCAAAACGAGAACCGGATACTCCTTCACGTCGGCGTTGATCCAGGTGGTGGGCGCCGGATACTCGGCGATACTCGCCACGCGGCCGCGAAACGTTTGGTCGGGCACGGCATCGAAGCGGATCTCGACCGATTGGCCGACGCGCACGCGGGTAACGCGGGATTCGTTCACCAAGACGCGGAGTTGCAGGCGGCTCATGTCCGGAAGGATCAAGATCGGCTGTCCGCGGCGGACCACGGCGCCTGGCTCGATGGCGACTGCGGTGCGCGTCGACCCCCGGGCGTAGACCACCAGGCCGTCTTGCGGTGCGTGGATCCGGCAGCCTTCGAGCTGCCGCTCGATCTCGGCCAGCGCGGCGGTCTCCAATTCGACTTGGGCCTTGCCGCGGGCGATTTCCACCCGAGCCTTCTCCGCAGAAACGGCGGACTCGCTGCGCAGCCCGGCGAGAATCGATTTCGTCTCGAAGATGGCCAAGTCGGCCGCGGCGGAACGGTGGGTGCGGAGATGCCCGGCGAGAAACTGCTTGGTGGCCTCGGCCGCGGTCAGCTTGGCGCGTGCTTTGGCGACCGGCAGTTCCGCCTGGGCAAGCGCCCGCGCGTCGGCCACTCCGTTTTCGGCGGCCTTCTTCAGGCGGTCGAGGAGGTCTTGGGCCAGCTTCAACTCCTGCGCAGCGACGGCGATTTCGCCTTCGGTGATTTGCAGCTCGAGTGCCGTTTCCGCCTCCTGACGTTTCCGATCGATCTCGGCGACTTGCACGGCCAACTCGGCGGCCAACAGACCCGCCGCGTTTTTCTCTTTCGCGGCAACGGCCGTCAACTCAGCCCGGTGAAGCTCCGACCGGGCACGGTCGGCCACGGTCTGTTGTTTGAGCAGTTTGTCTCGCAGTGCCGCGTCGTCGAGTTCGACCAGCAATTCGCCCTTGCGAACGCGCATCCCCTCTTCCACGAGCCGCAGAATCGCCGTCGGCTCTTCGACCGAGCTGGAGACCTCCGCCTGCTCGACGGGCTCGAGTACGCCCCGTTCGCGGATGGTGGAATCGAGCCGCCGTTGTAGGCCCGCCACCTGGGCAGGCGACAAGCCCCGAAACTCGCCGGCAATCGGCTGTGTACTCTGGGCGTTCGTGTATGTGAGGCTGCCGATCAACACGGCGACGGCCAACAGACCAAACAGGACGGCAAGGCGGGTCTTCATCGGTCGACCTCCTGACGGAAAGAGAGGGTTCGGGCGTTAGCGGACGATCTCTATCGAGTAGTCTTCTTCTTCGTGGGAAGCTTCGACGATGCGCCGGATGAGGTTCGCCGCGGCCTCGATCTGTGCGGGGTTGGCCACCGTGAAGTAGATGCGGCTCAGTTCGTACTCCACGAGGTCGAGTTGCCCGGGGCTCCGCTGCGCGATCCGGTCGCCCACGCGTGCCCTCATTGTCGACAACGGCACGTAGACGTGGTCGTCGGGCCCGCCGGAAACCACGCCCACGATCAGAAAGTAAGTCCGGCCGACGGGCAGGCTCTGGCCGATGGGATCATCGTGGGGAAAAAACCAGCGAGCCGTTTGGCGATCGATCACCGCCACGTTGTCGAGCGTCTTGACGTCTTTGGGCGTGAGAAACCTGCCGCGGGTAATCTCCAGCCCTTGCGCGGCGGCGTACTGCTCGCTGGTTCCGATCAACTGCACCTCGGCCCAGTGATCTCGATGCCGAGCCTCGGCGGTCATCTCCCGCACGGGCACCGCCCGGCGAAGCGTGGGGACCGCCGCGACGATGCGGCGGTAGTCCTCGCGCGTCAGGCCGTAAGCGAGGGTGGGGAGGCCGTCGGACTCCGGCTGGACGCTCTTGGCCACGATCGTCGGCACGTCGCGCTCGCCGGCCCCCAGCGCGCCGGTCCACGCCGCAATTGCCAGACAAACGCCGGTCGCCACAGGCAGTCTCATGCACCGATCCTCCAGAATCGCGAAGCGGCCTTTCGGTAGAAACGAACCACTCTCAGCGTATACCAAACCATAGGTCAAGTCCAGCGCCGGTGGGTAGGTGGCAGGAGAACTGCAAAGTCGATTCGCGGGAGTGGAAAACGGGGACTGGCTCCGA
>CAYYNP010000291.1:0-12409 GCA_964472545.1 uncultured Planctomycetaceae bacterium
CTCGGAGCCAGTCCCCGTTTTCCACTCCCGCGAATCGACTTTGCAGTTCTCCTGGCCAGGTTGCCAGCCGGCTGGATCTGCCACATAATACGAGCCGAGTGGGCGAGTCCCTATCAGAAAAGGCACGACAAAATGCGCGGCATTAGACAGATCGGCCGAGTCTGTTTCGTGGCGGCGGTGCTGATGGGAGTCGAGAGCGGTTTTGCGCAGAGAATGCCACCGCAGCGGGCGAATCCCCGCGTGACAGAGACGGTTCGCGTGCAGTGGGACGTGCCATACGCCGGCACCGACAACCCGCGGCAGCGGCTCGACTTGTTCTTGCCTAAAAGCCCCAACGGGGACAAGCCGCTGCCGGTCGTGGTTTGGATCCATGGCGGGGCATGGCGGGCCGGCGACAAGCGCAGCGGGACGGGCAAACTGGCCGAGTTGGCCGCTTCGGGGAACTACGCCGGCGTATCGGTCGCCTATCGGCTCACCGGCGAAGCGATCTGGCCCACGCAAATCCACGACTGCAAGGCGGCCATCCGCTGGATCCGCGGCAACGCGGCGAAATACAACCTCGATCCCCAGCGGATCGGCGTCTGGGGCAGTTCGGCCGGCGGACACCTGGTGGCCATGTTGGGAACCAGCGGCGACGTGAAGGACCTCGAGGGCGACCTGGGCCAACACGGCGACCAGGGCAGCCGCGTAACGTGCGTGGTCGACTATTTCGGCCCCAGCGACCTGCTGACCATGGGCCAGTACCCCAGCCGCATGGATCACGACGCGGCGAACTCACCGGAGTCGCTGCTGGTGGGCGGCCCGTTGCAGGAAACCAAGGAGGCTGCCCGCGAGGCGTCACCGACCAGTTACGTGTCGAAGGACGATCCGCCGTTTCTGATCGTCCACGGCGACAAAGACCCGTTGGTGCCGCACAACCAATCGGTGCGGCTGCACGCGGCACTTAAGCGGGCCGACGTCGACGTGCTCTTCATTACGGTCAAGGGTGCCGGCCACGGCGGGTTCCGGGGCGAAGAGTTGCCCCGCCGCGTAAAGGCCTTTTTCGAAAAGCACCTCCGCGGCCGCGACAGCGAGATTTCCGAAGAACCGATCACCCAAGACGATGCTCCCACCCGACAACTCCGATGACGTCCGCATGCGGGGCTTCGCCAGGCGAACCACGGTAGACGATGCGCTGGCATGGCTCGACGCACACACGCGGCGGTTGCACGAAGAGACGGTGGCGCTGGGCGAAGCGGCCGGGCGCGTGCTGGCGGGCGACGTGACCAGCCGGCATAACGTGCCCGCCTTCGACCGGTCGATGATGGACGGTTTCGCCGTTCGGGCAGCCGATACGACCGCGGCTTCGCCGTATAACCGACTCCCGCTCGAGGTGATCGGCGAGTCGCTGCCGGGCAGGCCGTTCCGTGGGAGCGTGGCGTCCGGACAGGCCGTGCGGATCATGACCGGGGCCCCAATGCCCGACGGGGCCGACGCGGTGTTGCCGGCCGAGGTCGTCGAGATTCACGCCGCGCAGATCTGCGCACAAGGCGACGTTTCGCCGGGAAAGCACATCGGCCGGGTCGGCGAAGACGTGGCGGCCGGCACGACGGTGCTTTCGGCCGGGCGCGTGCTGCGGCCGCAGGACGTCGGTGTGTTGGCTTCGATCGGCCGCGGTGAAGCCACCGTGTTGCGTCGGCCGCGCGTGCGGATCGTGGTCACCGGCAACGAATTGCTGCCGCCCGGATCGCAACCGCAGCCGAACAAGGTCGTCGACTCCAACGGCCCCATGCTCGCGGCGCTGATCGAACGCGACGGCGGCGAAGTGATCAATCCGGGCATTGTCCCCGACCGGCCTGAGGCGATTATCGAAGCGATCCGCTGCGAGGCGGCCGACGTCGTGATCGTCTCCGGCGGATCGAGCGTGGGACAGGAGGACTACGCTCCGGCACTGTTGATCGAACACGGCGAACTGCCGATCCACGGCGTGGCGATGCGTCCCAGCAGCCCCACTGGGCTGGGCAGACTCGAAGACCGGTTGGTCTTTCTGCTGCCGGGCAATCCGGTTTCGTGCCTGGTGGCCTACGATTTCTTCGCCGGCCGGGCGATCCGCGCGATGGGCGGCCGCTCGACGGATTGGCCGTATCGGCGCGTTCGCGTGCCGCTTGCCCGAAAGATCGTCTCGACCGTTGGACGGCTGGATTGCATGCGTGTGCGTGTGGACCGGGGCCGAGCCGAGCCGCTGGCCGTGGGCGGGGCGTCGGTCCTCACCTCGACCACGCGGGCCGACGGTTTTGTGCTGGTTTCGCCGGACAGCGAGGGGTATCCGCCGGACAGCGAGGTGGAAGTGTTCTTGTATGATTGAGTCGTGTTGATGAAGAGGCCGGGGTGGGAAACGTCGCACGTGGTTGGAAGTAGCCGAGGGCGGAAGCCCACGGAGATTCGAGCGGTACCCTGCTGCCCACCCTCCGTGGGCTTCCGCCCTCGGCGAGAATCTCCCGTGTTGGCGTGCTTCCTCGGCAGTGCGTGTCTTGAGGTATCGTGGCCATGACCCAACAACAGTTTCTCAACGTCATCGATCGCGACGAAGCCGAGCGGCGGTTTCGTGGCGCGATTGAACTGGGGCCGCTTGGCGTGGAACAGGTCGCCCTCGACGCGGCGCTTGGCCGAGTCTTGGCCGAAGACGTGGTGGCCGAGATCGACGTGCCGTCGTTTGACCGGTCGAACTACGACGGCTACGCGGTTCAAGCGGCCGATACCTTTGGGGCCGAGGAGGAGCGGCCGCGCGAGTTGGCGACGGCCGACGAGGTGTTGGCCACTGGCGTCGTGCCCAAGGGAGAAGTCACACGAGGCGTGGCGATCTCGATTGCCACCGGCGGCATGCTGCCGCGGGGGGCGGATGCGGTGGTGATGGTCGAGCATACGGAGCCGGTTTCAGGAGAAGGGTCGTCGGGAGTTTCCGACGCGGCGGGGACTAATGCTGATTCCCCCTCACCCCGGCCCTCTCCCGTAGCGAGAGGGGGGATATTGGTCACCAAGGCGGTGACGCCCGGCTTTGGGGTCTCGTTTGCCGGCAGCGACGTGATGGCCGGCGAAACGGTGTTGCGGCGGGGGCAACTGCTGACCAGCCGCGAGACCGGCGTGCTGGCTGCCGTGGGACGTGAGACCGTGCCCGTTTGGCGACGGCCCGTGGTGGCGATCATCTCCACCGGCGACGAGATCATCGAGCCCGGCGAAACAATGCGCCCCGGGCTGGTCTACGACAGCAACGCGCGGATCCTCGCCGACGCCGTACACGAGTTGGGCGGTGTGCCCAAGGTCATGGGGATCGTACACGACGACCTCGATCAGCTTCGCACTGCGCTGCGACGGGCCCTGGCCGAGGCCGACGTGGTGTTGCTCTCCGGCGGCACGAGCAAGGGGTCCGGCGACCTGTCGTACCGAGTCGTGAGCGAACTGTCCGACCCCGGCATCGTTGCCCACGGCGTGGCGCTGAAACCCGGCAAGCCGATCTGCCTGGCGGGGCACGCGGGCAAACCGGTGGTGATTCTGCCCGGCTTCCCCACGTCGGCCATCTTCACGTTCCACGAATTCGTGGCCCCGGTGATTCGATTGCTCGGCGGACACACGGAAACGGCTCGCCGAGGCATCGGCGCCAAGATGGCCGTGAAGATCAACTCGGAGGTCGGCCGGACGGAGTACCTGCCGGTCGGGTTGGTCGAGGGGCCCGACGGCCCGGCCGCCTATCCGATGGGCAAGGGTTCCGGTTCGGTGACCACCTTCAGCCGGGCCGACGGCTTTGTGACTATCGCCCGGCATGAGGAGATCGTCGAGGCCGGTGCGTCGGTCGACGTGCAGCTTCTCGGCGGCGAGTTGCAGATGGCCGATCTGGTCGTGATCGGCAGCCACTGCGTGGGGCTCGATTTCCTGCTCGGCCGATTGCAGCAGCGCGGTTTCGCCGTGAAGTTCATGGCCGTGGGGTCCACCGGCGGCCTGCAGGCGGCCATTCGCGGCGAGTGCGACCTGGCGGGCATGCACCTGCTCGACCCGGCCACGGGGCGATACAACCGGCCGCTGCTCACACCCGCGTTGGAACTGATCGAAGGCTACGGCCGGCTGCAGGGCGTAGTGTTTCGCGGCGGCGACGAGCGATTCGAGGGACGCGTGGCAGCGGAAGCCGTGGCGGCGGCCGCGCGCGATGACGATTGCGTGATGGTCAACCGCAACCAGGGCAGCGGCACGCGCATTCTCATCGATCGGCTGCTCGACGGTGCTCGGCCATCGGGCTACGCGGTCCAAGCCAAGAGCCACAACGCCATCGCTGCCGCCGTCAGCCAAGGGCGGGCCGATTGGGGCGTGGCCATCGAAACGGTCGCCCGGCGCGCCGGCCTGGGCTTCCTGCCGCTGGAAGAGGAGCATTACGATTTTGTCGTCCCCAAATCGCGGCTGAACCGGCCGGCGGTGATGGCACTCAAAGAGCTGTTGGCCGATCCCTCTGCCCGTCGCGAGTTGCAGGGCATGGGTTTCCGCATCGACGATCCGTAGGGTGCGTGCAACGCACCGTCGAGAGTCGCCAAGATGCCACGGTGCGTTTCACGCGCCCTACCGGCGTCTGCGATCACGATCTGCTCTCACGTTCCGAATTCCCGGGCTGCGCGGAAACTCGCCCCAATCTCGGGGGGCATCGCGAGTCCGCAACGGACTAGGCGACGATTACCCCGTGTCCTACAATGGAGTCGAGCGAAATGCCGCTGCAATGACGATATAGAGATAGG
Source organism: uncultured Planctomycetaceae bacterium (assembly GCA_964472545.1). Taxonomy (GTDB): domain Bacteria; phylum Planctomycetota; class Planctomycetia; order Pirellulales; family Thermoguttaceae; genus CAYYNP01. Next base: position 4,755 of record CAYYNP010000291.1, read on the forward strand.
CAGCCGCCGCACCGCAGGAGCCGATGATGTCGCGAGAACCGTATAGCCAGGAGATCAGCCGCCAGAACAAGGCCTGTTTTCTGTTCCTGCTCGATCAGTCGTTCTCGATGGAGGAGCCGCTGGGCAATTCGCCGAACCGTAAGTGCGACGAACTGGTCACGGCGATCAACGGGTGGCTGCAAAACATGGCCATTCGGGCCAGCGGCGACGAGGGGATCAAGGACTGGATGGACGTCGGCGTGTTCGGCTATCGCACCGATCAGGCCGCCAATCCGATCATCGAGTCGGCGTTGCTCGGCCCGTTGGCCGGCCGCACGCTGGTCTCGATCGCCGAGATCGGGGCCCATCCGGCCAGGATCGACACCCGCACGCAGTACATCCCCGACGAAGAAACCGGGGAGATGATCGAAATCCCTTGCGAAGTGCCGGTATGGGTCGACCCGAAGGCCGAGGGCGGCACGCCGATGTGTCACATGCTCTACCAGGCCCATCAGATGCTCAGCGAGTGGATCGCCGCACATCCGCGCAGCTTCCCGCCGATCGTGGTGCACATCACCGACGGCGAATCGCAGGACGGCGACCCGAATCCCTACGCCGACTCCGTCAAGGCCCTGGCCACCGAAGACGGCAACGTACTGCTGTTCAACTGTCACCTGTCGATGACCGCGGCCGACCCGTTCATGTTCCCGGCTGCCGATCAGGGCCTGCCCGACGAATTGGCCCGGGTGTTGTTTCAGATGTCCAGCGTGTTGCCGGAGCCGTTCTACCGCCACGGCGTGATGGAAGGCTTCCAGATGCAGCCGCAGGCCCGGGGGATGGCGTTCAACGCGGATATGGTCTGCTTGATTCAGTTCTTGAATATGGGCACGCAGGCGGCGCCGGGATTGCGATGAGTGTGTGGGGGGCGTGGTGAGCGTGAGGATTGCAAATTGACAATTGACAATTGCAAATTGCAGATTGACGATGCGACCGTTGGCATTGCCGGGCGGGTGGTGTTCTTGGTCGACGAGTCGTCGGCCATGGAGGGGCGGGTAGCCGAAGGGACGAAGTCGAAGGGGGAGTGTGTCGCCACGGGGCTGAACTCCTTGTTGAAACAGTTGGCGGCCGGGCCGGAGTTGGACGTGGCATTGGTCGGGTATCGAGGCGACGGGCAAGGCGGAGCCGACGTCGGATGTCGCTGGGGTGGAGCACTGGCAGGCGAGACGTTCGTGCGCAGCAGCCGGCTGGCCGAAACGCCGCTGCGCGTGGAGCAACGCGTGCGGCGGATCCCCGGGCCGGGAGGCATCGGCGTGGCGCACGAGCAGACGGTCGAGTTTCCGGTCTGGTACGCGCCGACGTTGGGCGAAACCGCGTCGCCGAACGCCGCGTACGAGTATGCTGCCGGCCTGCTCTCGCAATCGCCGCCGTCGTCACAGCCGCCGTTGATCGTCAGCATTCTGGGGGAATTGTCACAGACGTCGCGCTTGGTCGAGCCCGTCAACGCCGTTTGGCAATTGCCGCTGCCCGGCGGCGCGCCGTTGGTGTTCCACGCCCATTTGACCTCCTCCGGCCACGTCCCGCCGACGCTCTATCCGGCCTCCGAGGCCCACTTGCCGGTCGGCGCAGTGCGGGAAGTCTTTCAGGCGTCCAGCGTGTTGCCCGAGCCGATGGCCGCCGCGTTGCGGCAGTCGCAAGTCACGGTCGGCCCCGGCGCCCGCGGCATGGTCTACCATGCGAAGATGGCCGAGTTGATCGGGTTCCTTTCGCTGGTGAAGGCCTATGCCAGTGCCGGGTGGCCGGGGCAAAGCGCAGCGGTGCCCCGGGAAGCTGTTCCCCAACAAGCCAGCCCCCCGGAACCCAACGCACAGGAACCCAACCCCCAGCAACCAGCCGCCCAGCAGCCGGCAACCAGCCCCGCGGAGAGTTCACCGGCACTTTGCCTCGTCGTGTTGCTGATCGACCGCTCGGTGGAGGATCCCGCCGACCCAACTGCCCGGCAACTCTGGGCCCGATTGCAGCAGCAGGCCAACGAACTGCTCGGCCAGATCGCCAAGCGAGGACAAGGGGCGATCGAAGCGGCGCTGGTCACCTGCGGATCGGACGACGCCGGAGGGCCGGACGTGCAGATCGGGTTCACCGGCGCGTCGGCCGGCGGCTTCTTCGTCCCCGGCGGCGAATTGCCCGCCGCGGCCCTACGTGTGGAAGAGACGACCGAGCACGTTTCCAACGGCATCGGCGGGCTGATCGAACTGACCCGCAAACGGCCGATCTTCGTCGATCTGCCGCCAACCCGGCCTGCCTCGCCGCAGCCGGCCTTCGAGGCGGTCGCGCAGTTGGTGAACGACTGGTGTGGCCGTCATCCGGGCGGCCTGGTTCCGCCGATCGTCCTGCACGTAACGCGCGGCCGCGCCGAGGGAGTCGAGTTGGCCCAAACGCTGCAACATGCCACGCTCTACCACTCGGTCCACACCGACGTTCCGCATCGCACCGTGGCCTACGCCAATCAGCCGGAAGGCATCGAGATCCCCGCCCTGCAACGGCTTTGGGAGATCAGCAGCCTGCTGATCGGCGCCGAGCAATTGGCCGCCAAACGCCCGGCCGTTACGGCCGACTCGCGCGGCATCGTCATCAACGGCAAGTTCGATCTGCTGCCCGACGGCATCCTCTCCGTCATCCCGGCCAAGCCACAATCATCAACGATGAATCACATTTCATAAGTCCGCACGTCCCATGCCCTTCCAAACCCGGGTTTTCAAACTTGCCAAAGACCCCGAGCGTCCCTCGGAAGACCAGGACGCCTATGCTGCCGATCCGGGCCGAGGCCTGGCCGCGGTGGCCGACGGTGTGAGTTCGGCGTTGTTCTCTCGGCAGTGGGCGGGCATCATCGCGCAAACCGTCGTGGCCGACCCGCCCGACGTGGCCGACGGCGAGGCCTTTGCCGCCTGGCTCGCCGAGCGGAGGCAGCAATGGTCCGAGCAGATCGACACCAGCGGCCTGGCCTGGTTCCAGAAGGCGAAGCTCCCCGCCGGCGCGTTCACCACGCTGTTGTGGGTCCGCATCTCGCCGGCTCCGCAGCAGGAAGGCAAGTTCGGGGCCTATCGGCTCGAGGGCTTTGCGGTCGGCGATAGTTGCCTGTTCCACGTCCGCCACGGCGAAGTGCTGCGGACCTTTCCCATCGATGATTCCGAGCAACTCAAAGACGATCCGATCGTGGTGGGAAGCGTCGACCTGAAGCGCGACCACCTGGTCGAATTTGCCACCCTCGACGAACTCTGCTATCCGGACGACCTGCTCGTGCTCTGCACGGACGCCGTGGCAGATTGGGCCCTGCGATTGATGGAGTCCGGCGAGACTCCCGACTTTGACCGATATTGGGACATGCCGCAAGAGACGTGGGAAGCGGAGATCGCCGCCCTGCGCGACGCGCGGCAGATGCGCTACGACGACACGACGCTCCTGCTCGTACGGTTAGTGGCCGAAGGCGTCGAGATTGGCCAGCCGCAACAGTCGTCTTTCACCGCGCCGGCAGGTTCTTCCGGCGATGAGGCACCCGCCGAGCCGGAAGACTGGAAGGAGAAGCTCCAGAACACCGGCCGCCAGATCGCCGACGAGATCGAAAAGACCTCGGGGCGCATTTGGCGGGGGTTGAAGAAATGGAAGGATAAGGCCGTGGACAAGTACCGTCAGCGTTCGCGCCCGGAGGATCAATAGCACCTTATTGCAGCTTACTTTTCGGGTGCCACTTACTCACTCAAGCTGTAAGCGGGAGTGAAGAAGGGGGGACTGGCTCCGAACTCGAAACAGGTCAAATCTTCGTGAAGACGGCTGCCGCAAGGTGCCTGTCCCCCTTTTTCACGGTGCCCACCAGGGGCCGTCCGAAAAAGGGGACAGGCACCGTCGGCAAACGCCCCAACCACCTCAGGACCGGGCTCTCGACGGAGCCAGTCCCCATTTTCGGACTCCCGTACTTACCGTTTGAATTACTCACCTCCAGTCAAGCTCGCCATGCCTTGTTCCTGCGGCCAACCTAATTCGACGTCCGCCACTCGCTGCTCGCGATGCGGTAAGCCGTTGCTGCTGGGCGTGCCGCGGCGGCGGTTGCTGATCGACGCGGGCGTCGGCGTCGGGCTGCTGTTGACGCTGCTGATCGTGTTTCTCTTCAACCGGGGCGACGGAACGCCCAAGCCCTCCGGCGAGTTGCTGGACGTCACGGAGCCGACGCAGCCGCGGCCGCTACGGCTGGCCGTTACGCCGCCGGAATTCGACGACGTGGGCAAGCTGCTGAGAGAACTCGGCAGCGGGTTCCGCTATACGACGATCGAGTTCGACGATCTGCTCGATGTCGGCCGGCTGGCCGACTACGACGTCGTGTTTCTCACGTGCAGCACGCTGCCGCGCGACTGGGTCGGCGAAGCGTTGCATGAGGGCGATCGCGGCGGAAAACGCGGCGCGGTGCGCCCGCAGCATGCGAAGTGGATTCGTGAGAACCTGCGGGCGTACGTCGAAGGCGGCGGCACGCTCTACGCCTCCGACTGGCAATTCGCGTTGATGCAGATCGCCTTTCCCGAGTTCATCGACCACGAAAGGGTCGCCAGCGGCGCCGCCGGCACGATCGAGGCGGAGGTCGTCGACGCCGGGCTGCGCAAACGCCTCGGCCCGACGATCGAACTGCGTTTCGACAAGGAAGCCTGGCGTCCGGCCGCCCTCATCACCGGCGGCGTTTCCCCCGCGGCGGCCTATCTCCGCGGCACCTACCAAACCGCCGACGGCCGCGACGTGCACGGCCCGCTGCTGGTCCAGTTCTCCTTCGGCAAGGGGCACGTGGTTTTCACGTCCTTCCACAACGAGAAGCAGAACAGCCGCACCGAACGCGAGTTGCTCCGCTATCTGGTGTTTGCCACGGTCACCGCCCGGATCGACGCCAGGGCCACCCGGCAGATGCTCGCCGGCGGTTTCTCGCCCGTCGACCGGAACTTGCTGAGCGCCTCGTCGCAAGACCAGTCGCTTACCGGCAAGTATGAAAACGCGGCCGTATCCGACCTGCAATTCGTGCTGGCCTTCGAGAAGCGTGGGGCCAAGTTGCATCTTGTCGTGGTTGGCCCCCACGGCGAATCGCGCCAGGAATCGGGCGACGAGACGATCACCGTCGACGTTCCCGCCGCGGCCGCCGGAACGTGGAAATACACGATCACCCCGATCGAACTGCCCGACGAGAACTTCCCATTCACGATCACCGTCGGCCAGAAGTAGGTCGCCGAAGTTCTCTCGTTCGAAAATGTGGTATCTCTGGCCGGTGGCTGAGAGTATGATAGCCTAATGTCGCCGCGGCAGGTGGCTTCGCGCGGCGGTTGGAACTTGGGCTTCTTTCATGGAATACAATCGGCTCGGCAATCCCTTTGAAGGCCGGCAGCTCGCGCTGCTCGAAACGCTCCTGGAGGAGCGGACGCCGTTCTACGTCCGGATGCAGGTCTCTCCACTCGAGGCGCAGGCAGCCTATCTGCTCAATGCGCTGCTGCGAGCCGGGCACCCCCGCTGTCCAAAGTACTACGCGTTCTTCGGAAGCTCGGCCGCCGAAGCCGTCTCCGGAGCGTTGAAGCTCGTGCGTCACAACGTCTTCGCCCGCCACAAGACGGCAGAGAAACTCACGGCCGTCTACGACCCCCCGGGGTGGCTTCGAAGGCAGTTTGACCCGCTCGACGCCGGACCGGACGCTGCGTTGGTGCCGGGGATGCTGTACTTCGACGAGTTGGATGCCGTGGCCGACGCCGTCGAACGCCGGCGCGCGTCGTCGGTCTTGTTGACGCGTGCTGCCCAGACGCCGGCCGATGGCGTCGAGCGAATTCTGCTACTTTGCCGACGGCGTCGCGTCTTCACGGTGCTGGACGAATCGTCGACGGATCTCGCGGCAACGGGGCTGGTGTCGGCGTCGTTGGCGTTGCTGCCCGACGTAATCACGCTGGGCGAGAACCTCACCGATTGCCGCGTGCCGGCCGGCTGCTTACTGATGAGCAAGGCACTCTATAAAGTCTGGAACCGCTTCAAGACCTACAACATCCACAGCAATACCTGGGGCGGAAACAGCACCACGATGACGTGCGTGCTGGACTTCCTCAAGACGACACCCGCCTGCCTCGCTCTGCCGGCCAACGTCGCCAGGACCATCGCCAAGACGTCGAATTCTCACGCAGCCGCCTCGAAACTGTTTGCGAAATACTGCAATCCGAAGATGACGCGGCTGATGAACTTGAGCGCGCTGAACAAGGACATTATTGCGGCGTCCGGGAGCAAACTGCAAGTGCGCTCAGGCAGGCGGCTGGTTGACGTCATCGACGCGTCCGGGACCTTCGGGGTCAACCTGCGGGGACATTGTCCGGCCGACGTCGTCGAGTCGGTCTTGCGGCGGCACGACCCGCGGCGCGATTATTGGGGCGACCTGGCGGAGCTGCTGAATCGAGAAGCCGGCTTTCCACACGTGTTTCCCGCGGTCAGCGGCGCGACTGCGATGGAGACGGCCATCCGTTTGGCACTGCTGGCAAATGCCCCGAAGAAGACCGTAGTCTCGCTGCAAATGGGGTATAGCGGGAAAACGCTACTCCCGCTGGCAACCACCTACAAGGCCCGATTGAAAGGTCCTTTTCAGCCGCTCTATCCGCACGTTACGTTCATCGACCCGGTAGCGCCCGATGCCGCAGACGCCCTGCAAGGCTATTTGGCAACGAACGACGTTGCGGTGGTCGTGTTGGAGGCAATCCAGGGAGAGGGCGGAGTGCGGCCGTGCCCGGAACGCCTCTTCGAATGCTTGGACAAGCAGCAGGCGCGATATGAGTATCTGATTGCCGTGGACGAAGTGCAGACTGGAATGTATCGGACCGGGAGGTTCCTCTGCCATGAAGGGAAGCTGGCGAACGTGGATATCGTCGCAATGTCGAAAGGTACGAGCGACATGGTGTTTCCAGTGGCCGCCACGTTGTTGAGCGAGGAAGTGTACGAGAGGGCACGTGCGAGAAACGAGAACGCCGTGTCGTTGTATTCGCAGCAATACAGATGTCAAGTCGGCGCCCAGGTGGCAATGCACGCAATCGAAGAGGGAAAGCGGCTAGGACTTGCGCAGCGGGCGGAAGAACTCGGAAAGTACTTCAGACGGAAACTCAGAGACGTTACGGAAGGCGTCGAGATCGTCAAAGACGTGCGAGGGGAGGGGCTGATGGTCGGTCTGGAACTCGATCCGCAGAGAGTGCCATGGCTGATTCGCGGCTCGATCGGCGGCTTGTTTGCCGCGGTCTGTGCAAACGCCCCGGGGCAACCCGTCTTCGTGGCCTTCACTCCCGATAAACCCCTGCTGATACGATACTTGCCTCCGCTGACGATCACGAAGCGGGAGATCGATGCGATTTGCGACACCAGCCGAAGGTGCCTACAATACACGGTGCGCCAGATGCTGCTGCCGATTGTCAAGGAGTTCGTCAGAAGGAGGTTCGGCTCGTGACGGCAAGGCTGTCTCCGAAGGCCCGAAAGCGGAACGTTCTTCAGGAAGGAGATCCTCTCGCGGAGGTGTAACGACTGTGCGAGTTGCCTTGTTGGTCAACGACACGCCGGAGGCGAGCTTGATGGTTCGCCAGGTTCTCTGTAGTGTTTCAACTCAAATGGCACAAAGTGGAGGGTAGGTGACGATCTCC
>CAYYNP010000292.1:0-12385 GCA_964472545.1 uncultured Planctomycetaceae bacterium
GGTACATCTCAAGCACGCCCGGGAGGATTCGAACCTCCAACCCTCGGTTCCGAAGACCGATGCTCTATCCAATTGAGCTACGGGCGCTAAGTTGTTTTCCAGAAATACCTTACGACATATGCACCAGTGGTCTCCGCAATGCCGTTGGCAGCAGCGGTGACACCTGTTGGCCTATCTTGACAGTCGAAACTCGTGATTTGGAACGCCGACACCCGCCCGGTTCGAGCGGGAGAGGTGTCAATGACACCACCTGATCCCTTGACTAGGAGGTGATGCCGGGCGCGTCAGTCTACCAAGGCTCGCCCAAAGAAGCCAGCCAAGCCTATCTTGGGGTATGCCAGGATTCTCTGGCAAACCTTGACCTGTCGGAAACTGCCGGGTTTTTCGAGTCCCGAAGGGACGGTCGTCAATAGCCAGGGGCGTTAGCCCCTGGAAACGGGATCGCCATCTTATCTCGTGAGCCCTGAAGGGGCGAAAGAAAGGCCCGGCTGATCGACGCCGTCGTGGGTAACGGGTGGCGGAGCCACGAGAGGTTTTGGGCCGGTGCCGAAGCCTCGTGTCGCTACGGTACCCCGACACTTTTCCGACGCAGCGATAGAAGTGGCAACGCGTCCTTCGGAAAAGTGGCGGGGCTACCCTCGGGGCATCGCCTACTTCAGCCCCGCTCCCGGCCGCACTGCGTCGCGGACGATAATCCCGGGGTGCCGCGCGATCTTGTCGGTGAAGACGCGTACGTCGGCCACGATCGGCTGCAACTGGCGGGTGAGCTGTTCGACGTTGTTGGCGGCCCGATTCAGGTGCTCGTAGAGTTCCGGATCGTTGACCAGCCGGCCGAGCGTGCCTTGGTCGTTGGTCAGGTTGGCGGCGAAGCCCTGCATGTGTTGCATCAGGCCGTCGAGCTGGTCGATTGCGTGGTCGATCCGCGCCACCCGTTGTTCGGCGTTCTGGCTGAGCGGCCCGGTGAATTTCTCCAGGTTGCGGAGGTTGGTGTCGACCAGGACCATCGTGGTCTCGGCGTTTTCGAGGATCCTGCCCAGCCGCTGGATGCCCGACTTGAACTGCTGCTGGGTCTGCTCGTCGCCGATGATGTTGTCGGCGGCTCGGGCCACCCGGTCGAGCGTGGCCAACGTCTCGCCGGCCTGGCGGATGGCGTCGGCGAGGGCTTCTTCGTTGTTTCGCAGCGTGCCGGTCACCGTTTGGGCGGCCACGCCCATGTGGTCACTCGCCTGGGCCAGCGACTGCGCGGCCGCGCTGACCGATTCGCCCGTCTGGCGGAGGATATCCGTCAGTTCGGGGATCGCTTCGGTCGGCTCGGGCGTGCGGTGACCGATCAGCCAGGGAGTGTCGGCCGCCCGGACCGGCTTCTCGCTGCGTACCACGTGAATGATGGCGTCGCCGAGCAACTTCGAGCGGATGCTGAACGTTTCGTCGTCGTGCAACGGCCGGTCGAGCCGGGCGGTGACGATCACGCCGCGGCGCTGCAAGTCGGGTGCCTCGTCTTCCGCAAAGCGCACGTCGAGCACGCGGCCGACGAGAATCCCGCTCTTGCGGATCGGTGTGCTCGCGGTCACCCCGGGCGCATCTTGGAAAAAGACTTCGACCGTGTGTTGCGTTTGAAACAGCCTGGGGGCTTCGCCGAACATCACGATCAGGATCACGGCGATAATCACGGAGGCCAGGACCATCACGCCTACGCGAAACTGCATCACTCGTTCGTCCATCAGCGTTAGCTCCCGTGTTTCTGCCGCATTTCCATCAAGCGTTCGCCCGCCTCGCCGCGGACGAATTGGCCCACCCGGGCGTCGGTGGCCTCGTCGATCTTCTCCGGCGGACCGTCGTAGAGGATCTGTGGTTCGTCGGGTCCCAACCGTGCCAGTGGGAAGAGCATCACCACGCGGTCGGCCACCTTGTAGGTCGTACGCATGTCGTGCGTGACCACCACGCCGGTGACCGGATGGTGCCGCCGCGTAGTAATAATCAACTCGTTGATCACGTCGCTCATGATCGGGTCAAGCCCGGTGGTCGGCTCGTCGTAGAGCACGATTTCCGGCTCCAGGACCAGCGCCCTGGCAAGGCCCACGCGTTTGCGCATGCCGCCGGACAACTCGGCCGGCTTCTTCCGCAGCACGTCTTCGGGCAGTCCGACCTCGGCCAGCCGGGCGGAGCAGATCTCGTGAATCTCGGCCTCCGACTTGGTGGTATGCTGGCGCAGCGGGAAGCTGATGTTCTGGGCCACGGTCATGCTGTCGAACAGGGCGGCCTGTTGGAAGAGAAACCCGAAGCGGGTCCGCTGCGTGGTGAGTTCCCTCTCGCCCAAATCGCCAAGATCCCGGCCGTCGAAATGAACGCTTCCCTCGGTCGGCTGCAACAGCCCGATGATCGTCTTCAGAAGTACCGTCTTGCCGCATCCGCTCTCGCCGATGACCGCCAACGTCTCGCCGCGGCCGATTTCGAGGCTCACGTCGCGCAACACCTGCTGGTGTCCAAACCTGACCCCCAAGCGGTCGAGCTTGACCAGCGACGTGTCGGTCGGGTTTCCGGTGGCGTAGACCATGTCCGCTACGAGTTCCTTCTCACTGGACCAGTTTCGGCGCCTCGGGCCAAATGGCGTAGTAGAATGTCTCCAGGCCGATCCCCAGCAGCAGATCCAACAGCAAGATCATCACGAAGGAGTGAACGAACGCGGAGGTGGCCGCCCGGCCGACGCCTTCGGCCCCCGGATCGCAGTTGAACCCACGATGGCACCCGATAATGGCAATCGCCGCGCCGAAGAAGAGGCTCTTGAACACACCGGCAAACAGGTCGAAATTGCCCACGAAGTGCCGGGAATTCTCCAGGTAGTGGTGCTGATCGATTCCCAATAGGTGAACCGCGTAGAAGAACGCCCCGGCCACGCCCATGAAATCGGCCATCAGCGTCAGCGCCGGAATCAGCAACAGGCAACCGAGGAACCGTGGCACGACCAGATAGTGGATCGGGTTGGCCCCCATGCTCGTCAGCGCGTCGATCTGTTCGGTCACCCGCATAGTGCCCAGTTCCGCCGCCATCGAGCTTCCCACCCGGCCGGCCAACATGGTGGCGGCCAACACCGGCCCCAATTCGCGGACCAGCGTCATGCTGATCACCGCCCCCAGCCTCGATTCCATATGGAGCATGCGGAACTGTACGTAACTCTGCACGACCAGCACCATGCCGATGAACGTGCCCGTCAAAGCCACCACCGGCAAGCTCAATACGCCGATCTGGTAGAAGTTCGGCAGCAGCGTCTCGCGGCGCGGCAGCCGGGTGAAAAGCCAGCGGAAGATCGACAGGGAGAAGAGCGTGATGCTGCCCAGGGCGGCGACCCACTCCATCACCAAGGCTCCAGAGTCCGCGATCCAGTCGACCAAAGCCTGGAGACGCCCACCCCTAAGAGTGGAATCGCCTGCGTTCGTCGGGCTGGAATTCGTGGCCATAGCGATCGAGGCGTGGAAAGCTGGGGATTATATCAGGTTTTTTCTGGCGCCTGCGCATCTCGGGCGCAGGGCGACACTTCCTTTGTCGACCCGCGAACCGTGACGCTTGAGCAAAGACTGCGGATTGCTTAGCTTGGGGCGGCTGGGGTAAATAGTGAGTGACGTTTGCCTCGGATGTGTGCCGCCGCTTCGCAGAAGAGGTGCCTCGATTGGCCATGGTGGCTACCACTGCTTCTGCGAGGCAGTGGCACACGGTGGAGAATGGTGAAGGAATGAACGCAGGTTGCGGGAAGGCTGCTACCGCTTGCTGCGGTTTCAGCCCGGGCGGTGACATCTCGCGGAGATGACTACTCTGCGCGATTCGGTGCGTGCGGTCCTTGATGACTTGCCTTCGGCTCGATCACCAGCAACAGCACGGGCACGGCCAGAGTGCGGCCGATCCAGCCGATCAGGAAGATGATCTGGTAGATGTTCCAGGGGCTCGCGCCGAACGGCCAAAATGCCTGCCCGCTGTAGCAATCCAGCAGATAACCGCCGAGGATCGTGCTGGCGGCGTAGCAGAGGCCGGTGATGGTGAAGTACGCAGCGATGTAGGGTGTGTTCGACTCGCCCGGCGAGAGCTTCAGCATCAAGTTCGGCAGGCAGACGTTCAGGCCGGCGTAGGCGATCCAGAGCGTCCATGCGCCGCCGATCCACCCGGGATAATCCGACGTGGCGGCCAGATAGAACAGCGGCCCTTGAGCCACCAGCAACATGCTGCCGACCATTACCGGGCGATTGCCGAGCCGGTCGGCCAGGCGGCCCAAATAAGGGCTGCAGATGAGTTGGCCGATTCGCATGGTCGTGCCCATCCCCAACATCACGAATAGCCCCAACCCGAGTGCCCGATAGGGGTAGATGCCTTGCGCGGATTGGCTCACCCCGTTGAAGAACGAAAACCAGCAACCAAACGCCACCAGCCGCAGGAATCGTGCGTCGACGAACGGGGCCAGGGTCGCCCGCAGCGTGGCCCCATGGCGAACCGTTTGGCTTCGGGAGAGCCGGGGGATGCGCGTCAACGGTACCAATGCTGCCACCATCAGGCACGCGCCGACGCCGGCAGAAATCGCGTAGCCGATCCACCATTGCGGCTTCAGATGAACCGACTTCCACCACCAGGTGAACACCCCACAGGCGATTGCTCCGACGGCGCCGCCGGCGACCATCCAGCGCTCCCTCCGCCCGATGAAGCGGCCGCGGATCCGCAACGGCACGAGGTCGGCCAGCCACGACCAGAGCGCGATCGTGCCCAGATACTGCAATAGGTGATACCCACACCACAAGCCCACCAGCGCCGCCAGCGAACCCCGGTCGGTGGCCAGCACGCCGGGCGCGGCCACCAACGGCAGCGCGGCGAGCACCGCCGCGCTGAGCAGAAAAGCCCCCAGACAGAATCGCTTGCGATCGACGTACCTTCCGATCACCGCCGGCGCGCCCAGCCGCAGCACCCCGACCAGGTGACGGGTGGCCAAGATCATCCCCACGCCCAGGCCGATCTTCTCGGGCCCGAGATCCATGGCCAGATAGACGACCAACGTGGAACTGGCCAGCCCGTTGCCCAGCGCCCAGACGGCGCCGTTGAGATAACCGAGACTTCGTGCCCGGCGGCGTTGGAATATGGCAAGCGGCGCGTCGGCGGTCACGTGAATACCTTGATGGGATATCTCGATGGCGGAATCTCGATGGCCGGAGGGGCGACGAACCGTATAGCCTACGAGGGGGACTTGTTGGCAGCAAGAGGCCGTCATCATGGAGGGCATATGTGGCCAACCAACACATCCCTCGATATTGGGGTCTTGTCTTCGCGCGGGTTGCGAAGGGAGGGGTAGCCGACACGAGCAGGTCAGGGGTCGCCTTGTTGTCCGAAAGCGGTTACAATCAACTCTAGGGAAGTTACGTACCTGGGAGCACGACATTCCAGGGAATTTGGGCGCCGGAAGAGGATCTCCAATGCATCGCAATATGCGCGGTTTTACACTGGTGGAATTGCTGGTGGTGATTGCCATCATCGGCATCCTGGTCGGGCTGACCCTGCCGGCCATCAATTACGCTCGCGAGACGGGACGGATGACCACGTGCGAGAGCAACGTCGAGCAACTCGCCAAAGCCAGCCTGCATCATCTCGAAAGCCAGGGTCATTACCCCACCGGAGGCTGGGGATATCGCTGGGTCGGCGATCCCGACGCCGGCTACGATTACCGGCAGCCGGGCGGCTGGGTATTCAACATCCTCTCCTATATCGACAAAGACTCGCTCCGCCGAAAGGGCGAGGGATTGGCTGCCTCGCAGAAGATGGGCGAAGCCGGCGAGGTCGTCGATACGCCGCTGCAACTGTTGACCTGCCCGTCGCGGCGCAGGGTGTTGAAGTATCCCTCAACCGCGCAGTACGTCAATGCAAGGTCGACGGGGAAGTCGGGACGCTCGGACTACGCGGCCAACGCCGGCAGTGCGTCGCCGGGCGACGATCAAGGCCCCCAGAATCTGGCCGGCGCAGAAAGTTATTCCTGGCGGCATAGCAACCACAACGGCGTGGTCTTCCAGCGCAGCACGGTTCGCGACGCGAAGATCGAGGACGGCGCCGGCAACACGTACCTCGTGGGCGAGCGGTACATGAACGCCTTGGCCTACACTACCGGCAAAGCCCTCGACGACGACCAAAGCATGTACGCCGGCCATTGCAACGACTCGTTGCGTTGGGCTCAGCGAGCCCCTCGGCAAGACACCCGCGGTACGTCGCGCTACTTCCGCTTCGGCAGCACCCACGCCACCGGTTTCCACATGGCCTTTTGCGACGGCTCGACGCGGCGGATCAACTTCAATCTCGATGTGACCACCCATCAACGTATGGGCAACCGGGCAGACGGCCAGCCGGTCGATAAAGGTCAGCTTTAGTAGTCCACGTCATGCCATCGCCGCGCTGCCCCAACGGCTACCGAACTCAGATCGCCGGGATTGCGGTGGCGGAACTGGTCCGCCGCTACGGCACGCCCACGTTCGTCTACGACGCGGCGGCCATGCTCCGCCGGCTGCGCGACCTGGCCCGGTTCGACTACGTCCGCTACGCGCAGAAGGCCTGCTCGAATTTGGCCGTGTTGGTTCTGCTGCGCCGGCACGGCGCGCTGGTCGACGCCGTCAGCGAGGCCGAAATCCGCCGGGCGATGGCGGCCGGCTTCTCGCCGGACGGATCGCCCCCGCCGATCGTCTACACGGCCGATATCTTCGACGCCGAAACGCTCGAGCTTTGCTTCCAGGAGCACGTCCACGTCAACTGTGGGTCGCTCGACATGATCGACCAGTTCGGCCGCCTGGCACACGGCCGGGAGATCACGCTGCGAATCAACCCCGGCTTCGGACACGGCCACAACCGCAAGACGAACACCGGCGGCAAGCAATCGAAACACGGCATCTGGCATACGCAGCTTGCCGAAAGTTTGGCCCTGGCCGAGCGTCATCGGCTGAAGGTCACGGGACTGCACATGCACATCGGCTCCGGCACCGATCTGGAGCACCTCTCGCAGGTCTGCGGCGCGATGGAGAAGGCGGCCGTCGAGGTCGGCCCGGCGATCAAGAGCATCAGTGCCGGCGGCGGATTGCCGACCGTCTACGGCCCGGGCGACGAGCCGATCGATCTCGGCGCCTATTACGACCTCTGGGACGCCACGCGCAAGCGGCTTCAGGAGCGATTCGGCCATGCGGTCGGTCTGGAGATCGAACCGGGACGATACCTGACGGCCGAAAGCGGCTTCCTGGTCTCTGAAATCCGTGCCGTCAAGCAGCAAGACGACAACACCTTCTACGTGCTCGACGCCGGGTTCAACAACCTTGCCCGGCCGATCCTCTACGGAGCCTATCATCCGATGTCGATCGTGCCCGCCGACGGCAACACCGGCCGGCCGCTGCAAGAGGTCATCGTGGGCGGGCCGCTCTGCGAGTCGGGCGATATCTTCACCCAAAAGGAGGGCGGCTACGTCACGGCCAGGCAACTGCCCCGGGCCGAGGTCGGCGAGTTCGTGGTGATCGAGTGTGCCGGGGCCTATGCGTTCGTGATGGGATCGAACTACAACTCGAAGCCCCTGGCCGCCGAAGTGATGATTCACAACGGCCGCGACCGGCTGATCCGCCGCCGACAGACCTTCGAGGACCTTATCCGCGGCGAGACGATCTAACGGTCAGACGGGGAACTTGTGGCATTGAAACGTAGCAGCCGTACCATCGCGATCGGAGACATCCACGGTTGTCTGCCGGCGTTGCAGGCCCTGCTGACGGCCGTCGACCCGCAGCCGGACGATACGGTCGTCACCATGGGCGATTACGTCGACCGCGGCCCCGACAGCCCGGGAGTGATCGACGAGTTGATCGCGCTCGACGCCCGCTGCCGCTATCGGCCCTTGTTGGGCAACCACGACGAGATGCTATTGGACATTTGCAGCGGCCAGACGGGTCTGTTGAGCGAATGGGTGCTCTTCGGCGGCGACGCCACGTTGACCTCCTACGGCGGCCGCGTGCCGCACGGCGTGCCGCCGGAACACGTCGAGTTTCTGAAAAGTTGCCGCTACTACTTCGAGACCGAAACGCACTTCTTCGTCCACGGCACCTACCTGGCCGAGTTGCCGCTCGAGAAACAACCGACCGACGTGATGCTCTGGCAGTCGCTGCGGGAACGCCGCCCGGGGCCACATTGCTCCGGCAAGACGGCCGTTGTCGGACACACGGCGCAGAAACAAGGCGACATCCTCGATCTCGGTTACTTGATCTGTATCGACACCTGCTGCTACGGCGCCGGCTGGCTAACGGCGCTGGACGTTACCAGCGGGCAGGTTTGGCAGGCGAACAAGGCGGGGCACCTGCGAGAGCGACCATCGTAAGAGCATCTGGCGGCCGCCCACACGAACCGTTTAGCCGCCGCCGGAACGGCGGCGCGAACTCACAAACCGCTCTACACCGCCGTTCCGGCGGCGGCTAAACGAGTGAGGGTGGAGTATGCTCGACTGGATCATCGTAGCCTGTAACCTCCCGGCTTTTTTCGCCGTATTCTGGGGCCTCTCATTGGCCGGCGGCTGGCGACGCCTGGCCGCCGACTACGCAGCGCACGAAAAACCGCCGGGCGACTTCCGCCGCTTCCAGGCGGTGCGGCTGCGATGGGTCGGCTACAACGGCTGCCTGACGATCGGCGTCTGCCGGGAGGGGCTCTATTTGGCCGTTTGGCCGATCTTCCGGTTCTGCCATCCGCCGTTGTTGATCCCCTGGGCGGACCTTGGGGAGATTCAGCGGCGGCGCACGTTTCTCTGGACGCACGTGCGCGCGGGCGTGCGGCGGCCGCCGATCGTGACCATCGATCTGCCGGTGTGGTCTTTCGATGCGGCGGTGGAGGCGGGGTACGTGGGTCTCGACGCGCAGCCTCAAGGTGGCCGCACCGGCGTGTAGAACGCCCTCAGCGTTCGGCGCAAAGGCGAGCCCGGTACCCAGGGTGCGCCGCTGCGCGGCGACCCTGGGCTATGATGTGCAACGCCTTCGGCGTTAACGTCTGCGGCGTTAGCGTCTGCGGCGGGCAACGCCTTCAGCGCGAAGCTCAAACGGCGTCGGCGTCCGGGATCTCGAAGCCCGGGCGGTGCGGATCGCGGACCAGCTCGTTGGCCTCGGCGGCGTGCTCGCCGGTGAAGCGCTCGGTCTTCGGATCGAAGGTCAACCACGGGCCGACGGTGTACTCGGCCTCGTTTTCCGGCACGCCGCAGCCGTCGCGGGTGATCAGGTGCAGCTTCATGAAGTGCTCGTAGGCGTCTTTGTTGTCGCCGAAGCTGCCGGCCTTGGCGTTAAACGGCACCTGCTTGCCCAAGCGATACGAGTTGTTCATCAAGTGTCCTACGACGCAGGAACGATGGGCCACGTCCATATCGGCGTTAGACATCTCGGGCTTGCCGGCGCGGCAGGCGGCGATGAAACTGCCGAAGCATCCGCCGGAGGTCACTTCGACCGGCGGCACCGAGATGCTCTGGCCTTGGTTGCTGCCCTTTGCGAAATACTTGCCGCCGATGATCTTGCCGCCGTCCTCGAAGTAGTATTCGTTGCAGACTTGCCGCTGATAGCCGTTGTAGTTGACGTTGCGGACGTTGAAGAAGACGTACTGGCCGTTGGGATACTCGGCCATGCCGAACATCGTATTGGGAGTCACGCCCTGGTCGTCCCACTGGAACCGACCGCCCAGCGCCATCGCGCGGACCGGATGGACCTGGTCCTCGTCGATGGGCCACATGGCCATGTCCAACTGGTGGGTACCCTGGTTGTTCAGATCGCCGTTGCCGGTTTCCCAGAACCAGTGCCAGTTGTAGTGGACGTAGTTGCCGTGGTACTGGTCGATCACGGCCGGGCCGCGCCAAAGGCTCCAGTCGAGATTGGCCGGCGGATCGCCGGGGGCCTTGAAGCCGATGCCGCCGCGGGGCTTGCAGCAGTAGCCGTAGGAGATCTTCATCCGGCCGAACTTGCCGTCTTGGATCGCCTTGTGCAGCGAGGCGTTGCGGGCGTCGCTGCGGTTTTGGGTGCCGTGTTGCACCACCACGCCATATTTCTTCCAGGCCTCGACGGCCACGCGGCCCTGATAGATGTCGTGGCTGGCCGGCTTCTCGACGTAACAATGCTTGCTGGCCTGGGCGGCCCAAATCACCATCAGCGAGTGCCAGTGGTTGGGCGTGGCCACGGAGAGCGCGTCGAGGTTCTTGTCTTCCAACGCCTCGCGGACGTCGGCCGTCCCTTTGACCGTGTAGCCGTCGGCCCGCTTGTTGTAGTTGTCCAGCGCGCGGCCCAGCACGTTCTTGTCCGGGTCGATCACGTAGGCCAGTTCCACGTTCTCCATCGACTGGAAGGAGCCCGCGTGCGATTGGCCCCGGCCGTTGAGGCCGGCGACGCCGATGCGGAAGCGGTCGTTGGCCCCCAGCACACGGGCGGAGGCCTTGGTGCCGGCGATCGTCAGGCCGGTGGCCAGCCCTGCGGCGGCCGTGCTCTTGAGGAAATCGCGACGTGTGAATCGTGTCATGTCGGGCTCCTTGCGGTAGTCGGTGGGTGTGGGGATTGGCGGGTGGGGGAAGCTCGCCGGTTAGGATCCGTGCGGTCGGCGCGGGGCGGGAACGCGTGGCGTGCCGCCTTGCGTGCCCTCTTATTTGAACCGCAGCCGCATCGCATTGCAAGCCGAAGATCGGCAAATTGGCGGTCCGTGTGGGCTACGGGGTACGCGGCTGCCGCGGTATAATGGCAGTGGCTCGAAGTGGATTGTAGTCGTCCCGCTCCGCGAGACGAAGTGGATTGTAGTCGTCCCGCTCCGCGAGACGAAGTGACATCTCGCGGAGCGAGATGACTACTGTGACGGTGGAGTGGTTGGGGCTAAGGCAGTGATGGTATCGTCGGCCGGAGGCTCGTGCTCGTGGATGTCGCGTTCTCGTTGGTGATTCCCGCATTTGACGAAGCGCTCCGCTTGCCTCCGTTTCTCGAATCCGTTCGCCAACACCTCGATCACCGTTATCCGGACAACCATGAGATAATCGTCGTCGACGACGGCAGCCGCGACGCGCTGCCGGAGGTGTTGGCCGCGCAGCAAGACGGCTGGCCGGAGTTGACGGTGCGGCGACACGCGGTCAATCGGGGCAAAGGGGCGGCCGTGCGGACCGGCGTGCTGGCCGCCCGCGGCGACGTGATCCTGTTTGCCGACGCCGACGGGGCCACGCCGATCGACCAGGAGGTGGCGCTGTGCAAGGCCCTTGGCGAGGGGGCCGACGTGGCCGTGGGGTCGCGATTATTGGCCGCCGACGGCGTCCAGCGGCGCCGCAGCCGGCTGCGCGGATCGCTGGGACGGCTCTTCGCCAGGCTGGCCCGGCGCTGGCTGCGGATCTCGGTCTGCGATACCCAGTGCGGCTTCAAAATGTTTCGGCGCGAGGCGGCACGGCGTCTGTTCTCGCTGGCGCAAGAGACCGGCTACCTCTTCGACCTGGAGTTGCTGATGGCGGCCGGCCGGCTGGGATATCGCGTGGCCGAGGTGCCCGTCTGTTGGCGCGAGGTGGCCGGCGGGCACCTGAGCATCGCCCGCGAGATCTGGCGCGTCCCGCTGGGGCTGTGGCGCATACGACGGCGCACTTCGAAGCTTGCGCGAGTAGGCGGTATGCAGTAGGCAGTACCCGTTGACTATCTACTGCGTACTGCCTACCGCCTACTCTCCACCAGCCTCTCCTCGATCACCCGAAACACACTCTTTCCCACCTCCCGCTTGCTGCCCGAAAGGCTCAACAGCACTTCGCCCGCACGGTCGATCACCTCGACGTCGGTCTCGGCGGCGTGCATCGCCCCGGGCCCGTTGACGACGACCAGGTCGCAGCTCTTGCGTTCGAGCTTCTGCATCGCCCGCATCCGCTCGTCTTCGGTCTCCAACGCGAACGCCACCATCCACTGGGTCCGCCGCACGTAGGCCAGTTGGGCCACGACGTCGGGCGTTTCGATCAGGTGCAGCACGAGCGGTCCGCCCGTCTTGCGAATCTTCTGCGAGGCGACCACCACCGGCCGATAGTCGCAAGGTGCCGCCACGCCGATCAGCCCGTCGCAGCCTGGAAAGACGTTCAGGCACGCCTGGAGCATCTCTTCGGTCGAGACCACCGGGATCACCTCGGCCGCCTCGGGATACTCGATATCGACGGGTCCGGAGACGATCGAGACCTGGTGTCCCGCCTCAATCGCCGCCGCCGCCAACGCCGCCCCCATCCGGCCGCTGGAGGCGTTGGTCAGGTAACGTACCGGATCGAGGTACTGGCAGGTGGGGCCGGAGGTGATGAGGACGTGGGACATCGAGTGAGTGGTGGGTGGTGAGTGATGGAGTGATGGGTGGTGAGTGATGGGTGGTGGGTGGTGAGTGGTGA
>CAYYNP010000293.1:0-11500 GCA_964472545.1 uncultured Planctomycetaceae bacterium
AGGAGATCGTCACCTACCCTCCACTTTGTGCCATTTGAGTTGAAACACTACAAAGTGTGTTCCGTCGGCCAGCGTGCCACTCAAGACTCCCCAGTACTGATGGTGGTCACGGGAGATCTCTTCGTTCAATGCACCTACGCCTACAAGGTAAGGGATATCCAGAAAGCCGCTTACACTTGCGTCACCCACCGTGAAGTCCGTGCCATCTAGGGTGATGATCCCGTTCTCAATGACGCGGAGATTATCAAAGGTACCCCCCGAGACATGAATACGACTATCGTCGTATGCCTGAACGTAATGATGCGTTCCACCCGTCACTTCTATATGGCCGGTCATGGACCCTAGGATGAAGCGAACACTCGCGTTGTCTGCGACCGTAATCTGGCTGTCGTGAAACGAGACTACGTCTCCGATTGTGCCACCTCTGACGGCCAATCGGCTATTGTTCCACGCACTCACACGATTGCGTATCTCAGCATCATTGATCGTTACTCTCCCATTGTGGTAGATATCCAAGTTGTCGTAGATGCTAGCTCCACTTTCTAGTATCAGATGCGTTCCTGGATCCTTGGCCACCGTTGGGTCCACTCTCACGGCATCGTTGATGTAGTAGTCCACAATCTCTGTGTTGCCGGACCTGAAATCCACTGCTCCTTGTGATTCTGACAGTGCCACCGGCAAGAACATGACGGCCAGCAGGACTCGTGACGTAGGCATCATACTGCCTCCTTTAGTGCGAAAACCTCAACACAATAGTGCTATGTAAAGACGGACCCACTCCGCCTTCAAAGCCAAACGGAAACCTAACCCGCCAACGCACGGATCACTTCGACACGCTAGACGATCGCCACGGGCAATGGCCGCAACGTCAGATTGCGTGTCGGGGGACGCTGCCTCGCAGGGAGGGCCGCAAGAAACGTGATGAAGTGCCTCAAATGGGCAAAAGGAAACGCAGTAACTTACCCCAATATCGCAGCTTTCCCCAGGGTGTCAAGAGGGTGAGTCTGTGAAGACCAGATTGTGCACCACCCGGAGGAAGGATTGCCTTTGCCTATCTTGACATTTCGGCGCCGAATGGGCGAGGGACCTTTGGCGTGCGGTGACTTGTCGCCGCTTTCACTTTCATGTTGCGCCGCACGCTCGCCGGCCTCAATCGTCTGTGCGTCTTGGCCGCTTTCGAATCAAGTCGATGATGCCCAGAATTCCACCGATCGTTCCGGAGAGTCGGAGGATGCCTTCCAGGAGGTGCAGTTCTCGCGAGCGGTTGGGCGGAATCGACATCCCACAGATGAAGAGGATGGCGGCCGCGATGAGGACGGAGTAGCGTGGGCCCTTTTTCGAGAGCACGCAGAACCCGACGACGGCGCAGGTAATCGCGGCGATTGCGATGCCGAGGTAGATCTTCCCGGTCGTGTCAATATCCATCGCTTGTTCTCCCCCGCGAGTATTCTATCGCATCGGTATTCGAGATGACGTTGGCCGGTTTTCGACGGGAGAAGAACCTCTCGACGGGATTACAGGATTGACCGGATCGGTTGCAACGTCTCTTCTCCCATCCTGCAAATCCCGTTATCACGTCAATGCTCCTTCCGGCAAATCCCGTCCTTTTGTCAACGTCCCTTACGCGCCTCGAACGTCTCGGCGATCTCCTCCGCCCGCAACGCGCGCCGATAGACCTTCACGTCGGCGATCTGTCCGGTGACCTGGTAGCTCATCGCGGGGACGGAGTATTGGCCGACGGTCAGCGGGCCGGGGTACGCAGCGCGATTGGGGGAACAATCGACCGCGGCCACCTGTTTGCCGTCTTGGTAGAGGCAGGCGCGGCGGCCGTTGAACGTGGCGGCCAGGTGGATCCAGCGTCCGGTGGCCGGGCTGCCGCCGTCGCAGCTTACGCCGCCGAGGTGCCAGCGCCAGCGGCCGCCGTAGCTCTGCAAAAACCAACCGCTCTGCTGGAAGCCGCCGCAGCTCAGGATCACCGGCATTTGGGCCGCCTTGTCGATGTAGACGCGGCATTCGACCGAGATCGCTCTGGTCAAGTCGAACTCCGGCAGGTGGCCGAAGGTGGCGTGGCCGACCGAGCCGAGGTCGAGCTTGCCGTCGGCCGTTTTGGCCCCGCCGTGGAGCTTGCCGGGCACCGTCTTGCCGTCGAGCAATTCACCGACCGGCTTCTCCTCGAACAGGGCCACGAAGACCGGTTCCTTGATCTCCGGCAGCGGCGTGGCCTCGACGATGTTCGACAGCCCGCTGCGGCGGCCGAGCCGGTCGAGCGAGCGGACCACGTAGACGTACTTTGTGCCCGCCGTGACGTCGGCGTCGGCGAAGTTTTGGCCCTTTAGAGGCTCGGCATTGAGCTTCGTCTGCTCGGCCGTGCCGGCGACCATCCGCAGGAGGTCGAAGCTCAGCCCGGCCGTCTCGTCGGCCTGCCAACTCAGGGCGACTTCGCCGGTGAGGCCCCGGGCGCTGAGGTTCGTGGGCACGGCGGGCGGCGGCGGCTCGGGCACGTCGACCGAGGTGAAGGCTGGACGGCTCCGCTCGTTGCTCCAGGGCGCCGCGACCACCATCGCGTAGTAGGTCTTGCCGATCTGCGGCATCAGGTCGACGAACCGCCCGGCCGTGGTCGTGCCGAGTTGGGTCGCGGCCTTCAGCGTGAAGTCCGGCTGTGTGCCCCGGTGCAGTTCGTAGCGCAGCCCGATCACGTCGGCGGTCCGCTGCCAGGAGAGTTCCACGGCATGGTCCGGCCGCACGCTGGCCGCGATCACCGGCGGTCGCTCGGGCACGGGCATCGGCGTGATCAGCCGGATTTCGCCCGGCGTGATCTCGGCGCCGGGCATATCGACCCGCGGCCTGGCCAGCGCTTCGGCCCGGGCCTGGCGGATGGCGGCGAGCATCGCTTGATAGTGCTCGTTGTCGGCCGAGGTGAACGACGTGTGTACTTCGCCGCTGGGGTCCCACTCCGGCTGGATGCTCTCGCGGAGCACGTCGGGTGGTTGCACGCCCTGGTCGATCAGCCGGTAGCCGGTGCGGGCTTTTCGCTGGCGGCAGAATTCGAGCCCCAGACCGCCTTCCGATTTGGCCATCGGCGCCCGCAGGATGCGGCTGTGCTCGGGCGTTTGCAGGTTGACCCAGTCGTTGCCGACGTGCCCGGCGGCGTGACATTTCGTGCAACCGGCTGCCTGCATCGCCGCGGAGAGCGGCCCGCGGGTGCCGAGGATGGCGTTGCAGGTGGCGTTTTCGGTGAAGTCCCAGGTGCCGTAGTAGTTCGAATTGGTGTCCATCCAGGCCAGCAGCAGGTCGCGCTCGGGCTTGGACATCTCGGGGTGTTTTTCCACCAGGATCTCGGCCAACTCGGCCCCGCCGGAGCC
The DNA here is from genome assembly GCA_964472545.1 of uncultured Planctomycetaceae bacterium. GTDB lineage: Bacteria > Planctomycetota > Planctomycetia > Pirellulales > Thermoguttaceae > CAYYNP01. The sequence goes on from CAYYNP010000293.1 coordinate 3,363, forward strand.
GATCGTCCGCGGCGCGAGGATTCGCGAGGTATGCACGCTGCCGTTGTTGCAGTTGAGGTAGCCGACCAGACGGTGCTTGATGAGCGTCTCGTAGCTGATGTTGAAGGCCCAGGTCCAACCGCCGGAGAAATCGAGCCCCTGGGCCATCCCCTTCTCGCCGCCGTGGCAACTTACGCAGTACTTGTCGAGCACCGGCTGAACCATGGTGGGATAGTCGACGTAGCCGCTGCCCCACGATTCCGGCTCCGCCTTGGCGGGTTCCTCGAGCATGGCCATCGGCATCGCCATCGGCCGATGGGTGGCCGACTGCTTGTTCTCGTGGCAGCCAATGCACGAGCGTGTCACGCCCGGCGCACCCTGCACAAAAGTCCGCATCCGCTGCACTTCGCGTCCGTCGGCGTCGAGGGCCTCGAAGTAGACCGCCTTGCCCGGGGGAACCTCGAAGTACGCCGAGCCGTCGTCATGGACCGGCACGGTGCCGAGGATGTTCTTGACGATATAGGCCCCCTGCCAACTCACCAAGAAGGCCTGGTTCCACCAGCGACCGCCCGGCGGCAAGCCGCTAACGCGGGCCGTCTCTTCGACGATCCTCAGCCGCTTGACCGTGCCCGGCTCGATGCCTTCGAGCCCTTGGTGGACGTCGACCACCAGAAACCGCCCCGGCTCGACGTCCTCGGCCACCGGATTGCTCAACACCGGCGGCTTTTCGCGCGGCTTGATCAACATCGGCGAATAGCAGGAGATGCCCTCCGCGGCATGGACCAATTGGCGATGGCCCGCCCGATCGATGATCTGGATCACCCCGGGCTCCTCGGCGTTGTTGGCGATCAGCACCACGTCTTCCGAGAGCGGCCAGGGGTCGCTCGGCCCGCGGCGCAGCCCTTGATCCATCTCGGTCGGATACTCGGGCGTGAAGTTGGTGCAGGCAGCCAGGTTGTTTTTGCCCAGCCGGGTGTCGATCATCACAATCGCCCCGACCGACTGGCCGTTGTGGGGCGTGAAGGCGGCCACGATCAGATGGCTGTCGGGCACGGCCCGGGCGTCGAGCACGGCGGTCGGCTTGGCCAGGTTGTTCGCAAACACGGCCTCCTCCATCCGTCCGCCGGCCGTGCCGAGACCCGGCGTCATAGCCCAGAGGCTTTGCATGTAGAGGGCCGTCTTGTCGACGTATTCCCAACGGCCGTACATCAACCGCCCGTCGTTCATCACCGCCGGGTCGAATTCCGTGACGTTGTTGGCCGAGAGCGGTCGCACGTTACTGCCGTCGGCGTCCATCACGTGCAGCGTATCGACGCCCGAGTTGAAACACGGCACCAGCGAACCGGGCCGCGTGGAGGTGAAGGCGATGCGTCCGTCGGGCAGGTAGCACGGCGTGATGTCGTGATGCCCGGCCCCGATCCGCCGCGTGTCGGGCTTCACCTCGCAGTCGCAGGGGAACGTCAACTGCTTGAGCCCTGTCCCGTCTATACCGATCTCGTAGAGACTCGTCGGGCCGTTGGCCTCGCCCTTGTGGGCGAACACGATCCGTTTGGCGTCCCAGGAGAGGTCCGGGTCGCGATAGACGCCCGGTCCGAGCGTCTCCGGCGTGTTCGGATCGATGATCGCACGCCCCTTGTGCTTCTCCGGCTCGTCCCCGGGATTCTCGACCACGTAGATCCCCCCGCCGGGATGCCAGGTGATGTAGTCGTCGTAGATGTGGCCGGCCATGTAGGCGTGCCGCTTGACGAACAGCATCGGGGCGTCGAGCAGGCGGCGAAGATCGGGTGCGTCGTCGCCGTCTTCGCGGAGCGTTTCGGCAAAGAGCGACGGCGAGCCCGCCGACAGAAGGCAGATCGCTGCCACCAGCAGAAGCCAAACGGGCAGAAACAGTCTACGGGGCCGCATCATGAAACGCTCCTTTCAGAGTTATCCCTTCGTTATCCCTTCGAGAGGGGGGCAGACGATCCGATACTGGCGTTCATTATCGCATCGGATGCTGCTAGAATTCAAGATGAGCCGCCTCGAATCTTGGTGGGTGGCCCCAACGCTTTTCCGCAACCGGCATGGCCACTGATGTCGCTTCGCCGGAAAAGCGTCGGGGTTGCGCAGCGACGGGAGGTTCCGTTCTCGATCGTACGCCTCTTGTGGCGGCGCCACCCGGACACTCTTGTGAAGAAGTCTCCCCGGATGGTGGGGCTTTCCGCTCAAGAGTTGGCCGAGCCACCCACCTGCGGATAGGAGGCCGTCATGGGTCGCATTCTGCCGACAGTTCTTGTCTGTTGCCTGGCGTTGTGTGCCGCCACAGCCAACACAGCGGCCGAGGCCGGCGAGAAGGTCGTGCTGCGGGCGAGTAACGGGTCGTTTTTGCGTGCCGACGACCAGGGCTCCTTGCGGGCCGATCGGCTTTTCCCTTCGGCGAGCGAGACCTTCGAGATGCATCTGCTCGGTGACGGCCGGCTTGCCCTGAAGGCCCCCGGCGGCCAATGGCTGGCGGCCGTGGACGGCGACGTGCCGACGCTGCGAATCGACCGTGCCGCCCAGCAGCCGGGCGATCGCCATACGTTCGTGCGGATCTTAACCGACGACGACCGCGTGGCATTGCGCGTAAGCGACGGCAGCGGCTTCGTGCGTTTTGTCCTCCAACCGGCGAAACCCGCCACGCCGCCGTCGCCCGGCCAACCTGCGCCGGAAGAGACGATCGAGATCTTCCGTGCCGCCGAGATTCCCACGGCCGGCCGCGCGATGTTGACCACGCTGATCCGCGGCCTGGTGATTGAGGAGATCGAAAACGAGGAGTACGACAAGACGCGCACGCGGAAGATCCAGAAGTACATCGAGTTGCCGGCTCCCACGTTCCGCGAGCCGGGCCGTAAGAAGAAACATCGGATACTCAGCACGGAACAGCAGTATCGCGTCCGTGCGCGGCTCAGCGGCGAGCCGACCATCGAGATCACCCATATGCCGTATCTCAAGAGCCGCACCCGCAGCGGCAGCAGCCTGTTGATGTTCGTGGTCCACGCGGTGGTGCCGGTCCGAGGGCACGTGCGTTACCAGATTCCCAAGGTGCTCAGTGCGTCGACCGGATTCGAGACGGTGGTCGAGTTGGATCTGGTGGGCGAGGTCCGGGCGGAGAAGTCCGACGAGAAACTCACGGTCAATCCGCCGGAAGTGCTCAGCATGCAAGCCCGCATGCGGTCGCTCGACCTCTCCAACGACCTGCTGCAAGTCGCCCGCCGCCAGATCGAGGACCTGTTGAACCACGAGATCCGCGACCGCAACGCCAAAATCCTCGCCAAAGCCAACAAGGCGGTGCAGAAGGAGGTGGAGACCCGGGAGTTTGAGCATCCGGTGTTGCGGTACTTGATATTGCCGTGAGGGGAATCGGTGGGTGGCCGGGGCAAAGCGCAGTGGTGCCCCGGTAGCAGACAACTGGGGCACCGCTGCGCTTGGCCCCAGCCACCCCTCTGGGGAAGAACAACGAAAAAACGCCACCGGCCGACGAGCAGCCAGTGGCGTTTGTACTGATAGACTCGGTTGCTGTCACGGCGCCCGACTACGTCCAATCCTCCCGCTCCGCCGCTTTCCCATTGATCAGAATCGAGCGAGAGAGCATGTCGTGCACGCCGAGGATTTCGACGTCTTCCTTGTGATATTCCAGAAGCTGCGAAAGCTGTCGTTTGCAGTTGGCGCAGGCGGTGGTCACCAGCTTGGCGCCGGTTGCCCGGATCTGCTCGAGCTTCTTGCGGCCGGAGACGTTCATGCGGAATTCCTGGATCTCGTCCATGGCCGCCAGTCCGCCGCCGCCGCCGCAGCACCAGTTGTCGTGCCGGTTGGGCGTCATTTCGCGGAAGTCGTCGCAGGCCGCCTTGAGGATCTCGCGCGGCTCGTCGACGATGTTGCACGACTTGGCGAAGTTGCACGGGTCGTGATAGGTAACGGGGTCGGTGTTCTTGCTCTTGTCGAACTCGAGTTTGCCCTCGCGGACCAGGTTCGCCGTCCATTGCATGCAGTTGGTGATCTCGAACGGCAGTTGCCCCCACCAGGAGCCCTTCTCGGTCATCATCTTCATGATCCGGTGGGCGTGGCCGCATTCACCCATCAAGAGAATCTTGGCCTTGAGCTTCTTGGCCTCATCGACGTAGGCCTTGTTTTCGTCCTTCATCGCCTTGTCGTTGCCGGTGAACAGGCCGTAGTTGGCTCCGTCGAAGAAGCTGGAACTCATGGTCCACTTGTCGCCCAGGCCCAACACGTGGAACACCTTGGCCACGCCCATGGTTGCCTCGGGCATCACCAGCACGTCGCCCGAAGGCGGCACGAAGAAGTAGTCGGCGCCTTCCACGTCGACCGGAATCGCGATCTTCTCGCCGTGTTCCTCTTCCATCTCCTCTTCGAGGAACTCGATCGACGAGCGGAAGCCGGCCGGGTTGGCCCCGTCGGTATTGCCGGTGTCCAACGAAGTGTCGATCACCTTTTGCAGCCAGACTGGCGTGCGGCCGAGTTGATCGAGGATCGCACGGCCCTTGCGGGTAATTACCGAGTGGTCGATGCCGAAGGGGCAGAACGTCGCGCATCGCCGGCAGGCGGTGCATTCGTAGAAGATATTCTCCCACTCGTCCAACTCTTCCGGCGTGATATCCGCCGCGCCGGCCAGTCTTCCGAACAAGCGGCCGGAGATCGTGCAGTATTTGCGGTAGATCCGCCGGATCAGGTCCGAGCGCTCGGCCGGGTTGTAGCGCTTCTCGCCCTTGCCGTAGTAGATCGGGCAGGCCGATGCGCAGGTGCCGCACTTGGCACACATTTCCATATACATCCGCAGAGCCCGAGGCCCGCTCTTGATCGCCTTGACGGCCTTGATGACCTGCTCTTTTTCTTTCGCTCGGCTGGTCGCGTCAGCCTTGGTGGTCGTGTCCGACATATCTGTCTCCTTCGCGAGGGCTTATGAATCGTATCGCCCGTGGCTATTTGCGGATGAGTTGATGTGTGAAGAAGATTCCGCCCAGATGGAGGATCTTGCTGAAGGGGATGGCCATGATTAGCAGCAGGGCCAAAGTCATATGCACCAGGAAGAGATTATCCATCAATGCGGGTTGGGACGTCACACCGGAAGAGAACGTCATCAACGCCCAGAAGAAGTCCCGCGTTTGGTCCAGGAAGTTGTGATACTGCTCGCCTCCGAACCGCATCATGTTGCCGGTCATGATCACCGCGGCGATCAGCAGCAAGGCCAGGTAGTCGGTCGCGCCGGTGACCTCTCGGGCACGCTGGACGGACATCCGGCGGATCAGGAGCAGCGCCACGGCGCCGAGGATGATCACACCGGCCGCCCCACCGGCACCGGCCGACATGGCGTGCACGCCCTTTTCTCCGATGATCGGGATCAACGCGTTGTCGATCAGGGGTGTGAAGACCCGAAAATGGCCGAAGAAGACCAGCAGCAGGACCGCGTGGAAGACCCAAGCGAACGCCCATAGCATGCGGTCGCCTTGAAACAGGCTCTTGAAGAACACGGCCTCCTTGAGCGTGTTCATCGTGGTGGCCCCTCCCGCCGGCGGAGCGGGAAAGAGCGTCATCGCCGGCGAGGCCAGCTTCCGCCACGTGCTCAGCCGATAGATCATTCCCCCCACAAACACCACTAGTGCTACGTATGGGAGAACCACTCCCAAGACGATCCTCACAGCGTCCATCTTGCGTTTCCTCGATTAAACTGGGTCAGTTTGGCAGTTCGTGCTCTTCGGTCGAAGAGACGTTTTCGTTTTCTGTTGTTTCTGTTTCTGTCGTGCTCGGGCGTATCACCTAGAAGCAGCCCGCCGGACGCGGCAAGCCGGCCAGCCGATACGCGCCGCGAACCATGCCGCAAGGGAACAGGTCGCAGATTTCCGACCGGCTCAGCCCCGTGGCCTTCGAGACCTTCACCACCGCCGGCCCCGTGGCGTGGGTCGCGTAATACTGCTGGACGTACTCGATTACTTTCCAATGCGCGTCGGTCAGTGGGCCGATGTCGTTCTTCAAGGCCAACTCGACGGCCATCGAACGGTTCCACCCGGAAACGGCCGTGAGAAAACCGTCTTCATCGAGCTTCGGTTCCGCGGTCTTTGTCTCCGTTTGAGGCATGGCTTTCTCCTCCTGGAGGTGCGACAGGGACGTTTGGGATTAAGGGCATCGATCGTTCGATCGGGTAACTCTCGATCAGGGCTGCGATCCGTCGCACGCCGAACGGCTTATCGAGCATCGCATAAGCGCCGGCGTCGGCGCCCGCGCGGCGGCGGGCGTCGGCTGCGCCGCGGGGCACTCCCAAGACGATCTTCACGCCGGGCAACCGTGGGTCGGCGGCCAGCGACTCCAGCAACCTCGGTTCGTCCGCCGGGGATAGCTCTTCGTCGATCACCACGAAGGCCGCCTGGAAACTCTCCACGACGGCCGAGGCTTCATAGGCGTTACGTGCCACGCGGAGCGTGATCCCTTGAACTTCCTCGGCGGTCAGTCGATCCAATATGGCTTCATCGGGAGTGATCACCAGCACGTTGGTCGGCAGTCCGCGGACCCGCCGGTAATACTCGCAGTCTTCGCAGGAACTGCGGCAAAACTCCTTGGCGTGCCCGACGTCGGTTGCCATGTCGGCCATGTGGAAGCAGCGCGCCGCCCGAACCCGATAGACGACGCACCGTTTGCACTCGTCGCGAATCGTGCCCTGATCGCTGAGGTATTCCCAGCAATGCAATCGCTGCAGAAAGCACTGCGGCGTCTCTCCGGAGGGGCCCTCCGGCGGAGCGTCTTCCAAACGGCTCGGAGGAATGTGCGGTTCGAGGTCTCGCAGGTCGATGCGGTAATGTCCACCGGCGGTCCGCGCGCCGCGAAGCCGGCCCTTGCGGATCCACTTGAGGATCGTGTCGGGGGTGACCTCGCAGAGCTTGGCCGCTTGGCCGGTGGTCAATAGGGATGAGGTGGGCGATCTCATCGGTTGGGTAATTCTGTGTTTTATGGAAAAACGGCCCATCATGCCCCTGGGTCCTGGTAGTTTGTCGTCTTGTTAGTTTTGTGTCAATAAGCACATCGAGATTTTCCATAACGACGCCTTATATTGTGGCAGGCAAATCTGGGTATTATGGAAGCAGTGAGGATTAAGTGCAGTCCTGTAGAGCTGGTTTATGCAATTCTGCAGGGTAGTTGTCTGCGGCAAGGATCAACATGCCTTGACGTCCGCAGTTTATTGTGTTGCAATGTCTTTTATGGGATAGAATTGAGAAAATACATTAAATACCCAAGGAGTAGCGTATCTCCATGCGATCGGACCTGCTTACTACCGGAGAGGTTGCCAAGCTTTGCGGGGTCACGTCGGATGCCGTATTGAAGTGGATCAAAAAGGGGCGATTTCCTGCCATTCGGACCAGCGGCGGCCATTTCCGTATCGCCCGCGGCGAGCTGGAGTCTCTCGGCTACTGTGGCGAAGGACATTCCGACACACCGGAGCGCCCCGACGTGGTGCCGAGTTACTGCTGGGATTTCTTCGGCCGCAATCCGGCCCCGCCCGAAAAATGCCAGAGTTGCATCGTCTATAGGGCGCGGATCGAGAAGTGCTACGAAGTGGCCGAGCTGGGCGAGACGATCGGACATAGCCGCCACTTCTGCCGCGCATCGTGTCAGAACTGCTCGTATTTCCGTACGTCCCAGGGGCTGGCGTCGTCCGTGCTGGTGGTCACCGGCGACGAGGCCTTGATTGGCCGGCTAACGGCCCAAGGAAACTCGAGCAACGTGGCGTTGGGGTTCGCTCGCTGTGGATACGAGAGTTCCATGCTCGTCGAGACGTTTCATCCCTCGGCCGTCGTGTTGGACACCACCTTGCCCGAAGTTCGCGATGGCCGGCTGGTCGAGTCGATGCTCGCAGACGAGCGCATTCCCGGCGTCAAGGTGATCGTGGCCCAACGGCGATCTCATCGGGTTACGGTCAGCCCAGACGCGTCGATCATGCGGCCACCGTTCACGCTGAAGAAGATCGAGCGGCTGCTGCAAATGGCCGAGTCCCCGGCTTGCGCGGCCGATCGGGCCGACGCTTCGTGACGACAACCACGTTAGATTGCGGCCGGCTGGGGCAGAAAACTGAGGGTGGCTGGGGCAAAGCGCAGCGGTGCCCCAGGTCTCCAGCGGGCGCCCCTTGCATTACT
>CAYYNP010000293.1:11510-12358 GCA_964472545.1 uncultured Planctomycetaceae bacterium
GCCCCCCTGGCCCCCCGGGGCCCCCCTTTCCATCCGGGGGCCCCGGCGGGTCTTGGCCCCAGCCACCCCTCCCTCAGACGAAAAACGGCAATCCGGCGATCCGGCACGCGCCGCGTCGATACCCACCGGGGAAGAGCGCCGTGAGGTCGTCGAGGTCCAGGCGGTGCGCTTGGCAGACCTCGTAGACGTTGGGGATATTGTTGGTGGTCGCGTAGTAGTTGCGTAGAAAGCGGATCACCTCCCAATGCTTCTCCGTCAGCCCGTGCGGTAGATTCCACTCGACGCTGAGTTGATTGGCGAAGAGTTCGCACCACTGGCCAAAATCTTCCAGGAAGCCCTGGGGGGTGATCTTGCAGTCGGGCGTCACCGGCGGCACCATTTCGCAGGTGTGCCAGAAGTTCACGCTGCAAATGAAGTCGTAGCTGAGGCCCGCGATGCGGCAGGCGCCGCGGAAGTAGCCGGTGGGAAACAGCTTCTTCAGCTTGCCCCGCCGAATGCGGTTGTCGGCACAGGCCACGACCAACAGCGGCAGAGTCTTCTCGACGAGGAATTTCTCGCGAATGTACGAGATCAGCCCCCAGTGTTCCTCGGTCAGCCCGTCGTAGATCCCCTGCAGCCGGGCCATGCCGACGGCGAAGTCCTCGTCCCATTGTTCGGGCCGATTCAAGAAGCCGAACTGGTCGAGTTCGTAGGTTCTATCGCCGGCGAAGGTGACCGTTCTTTCGGCGGGAGGCTTCATGGGATCCTCGTGTGTGTAGAAGCGTGGGTGACAGGGGCAAAGCCCAGCGGGGCCCCAGTGGGCCGGGTATGGGGCACCGCAGCCCAGTGCCCCCCCCCCCCCCCAGTCC
>CAYYNP010000294.1:0-2750 GCA_964472545.1 uncultured Planctomycetaceae bacterium
GGGGGGGGGGCCGCCCCGCCCCCCCCCCCACCCCGGGGCGGGCGGGGCCGGCGCCCCCCCCCCCCCCCCCCCCCCCCCCCACCCCACCGATCAGCTAGCTCCAGACGACTAGCGCTCCGGCGGCAGCGCACACGCCTCCGACAGCTTGTCTCCGATCGTCAGCAGCCAGCGCTGCCCGTCCGATTCGAGGATCAAGTCGGAATCGACGATTTCGGTGACCACGCCCGAGAAGTGGCCGACTTGCAGGTTTTCCGCCGTACGCCGCTTCACGGTTTCGCCGGTGGTGTGTACGGTAAACCATGCCACCGCCACGCCGTCCTCGTAGGTGACGCCCGTCAACTGGGTGGTCTCCGTCGCGTCGACGGCTCCGCCGGTGCGAAACAGGTTTCGCCGCACGATCAACTCGTAGGCGGACGGGTCCTGGTAGACCAAACGGTCGGACGTGTCCGCGCAGAGCGTGTTTTCGTGTTTGGCGCCGGGCAGCGAGAGGGCTTCGATCGACAGCGTGAGTTGAAACTCGTCGGAACCGGCCACCGGAGCGATCACCAGCGAACGGATCTGATCGAGGTGGGCCGCGCGATAGAATTCCACCAGCAGCGAGGTCAATTGCTCGAGCGTGCCGCGGCCCCGAACGGTGAACGCGTGCATCCTCAGTCCGCCGGGCCGCGAGACCGGCCGGTCCGAGTCGACGCTCGGCTTGGCCAGCCCCACGTGGTCGACCAGCTCGAGCAGCCAGGCCTGATACAGCGACCGGGCAACCTCCACGTCCGACGGCAGCGAATGCGACCGCCAAACGTCCAGCCGGACACGCGCCCGCCGGGCTTGTTCGAGAAACGTCTCTCGCTGGTCGATCCGCTTCTGCAGCGTGGCGGTTTCCGCGTGGATGCCGGCCAGCGGATCCCACACCACGTTGCGCAGCAGCCAGTCGCCGCCGTAGAACAGCAGCAGCACGGCGAAAACTGCGGTCAGGATCTGTTTGCGGTACGGCATCGGCGGCGGTACGGCTATTCGGGTAAGGGACGCGTAGCGGTCGGTTGAAGAACGGCGAAACTGGGTGCCACTGCTGGCTTGCCCAGCAGTGCCGAGTTGAAACTAACGCAAATACACTGCTGGGCAAGCCAGCAGTGGCACCCGAATTCTCAAACTCCTACTCTTTCATTGGGCCGGTAGCGGTCGGTTCGGCGGAAGGCTCCGGGACATACTGGCTCTTGTCGCGTTTCGCGACGGCCATCCGCGCCGCGAACCGGCGGGCGTAGTCTTCGCCCTGCGAGCCTTGGTGTACGGATCGGCTATTCACGCGGTGGTACTCGTCGCGCAGATTGGTCTCGATCCGCAGCACAATCGACGAATCGCGCACCAATCCTTGAAAGGCGACGTCGCCGCCCCCGTCCGGTAGCGACGTCATCGACATCTGCGTGAGCACGACGTCCTGTTGCGGGGGAAAGCGCACTGAAAGCTCACGCAACTCCTCCAGCCAATTCACGCCGCCGTCTTGCCAATCGCGAATCGCCGCCATCAGGTCGCGCTGCTTCATCGCTGCGGATATGGGGCCTTCGTCGAGTTGTTTTAGCCGGACGGCTAGTTCGTCTCTGTCGGCACGAGCGGTGGCCAACGTGTCCCATGCGACGTAAGCCCCTGCCAGAACGGCCGCCAGGACGACGATTCCGGCCAGTCCCGCCACGCGTCGGCGGTCGAACGATTTCGGTGGCTTTCTTGGATGGAGAAAATCGATGGCGTGTGCCCGGCCGCGGCTTTCGTCGAGCACCATCCCCAGCAGCGAAGCGAAACGTCCCGGACGCTCCGGCAGTTCGGCCCGGCCGGCGTCGACCGGTTCGAACGGGTCGAGGCGTTCGACCGGCAGTTGCAGCTCCCGGTGAATCCGCTCCGGAAGTCCCTCGGGTCCTTGCCGGCGGTCGAAGACGACGATCCGCTGAACCGGATCGTCGTGTAGTTGGTCCTGGGTGGCCACGGCGAGCGTGCGTGTGATTTCGGTCATCAGCCGCCGGTCGGCCGCCTCGGTTCCGACCCTCTCGGGCAGCCGGACGGTACGCGAAAGCACGGCTTTGCCCTGTCGGAAGACGGTCAAGTCAACCTCATCCCACACCGGGGCGACCAGCAGACAAGGGCCTTCCGATGGCGAAGCGGCCCGGCGGAACAGGGAAGCGGCCGCATACGGCCGCAACGGCAACCGATCAGGTTTCAGACCCGCCGCCGCGCACGTGTCGCCGAACTGCTCCAATCGGGCCTGGGGCAAAAGGGCCACGGCCACGTCGCGGATCTGGTCCGGATCGTCGCTTTGCGGCACGAAATCCAGTACGGATTGGTCGAGCCCCGCGGGCGATTCGCGGAGGACTTCGTTGCTGACCAACTCGTGTAACTCGCCGTCGCGAGCCGGGGGCAGCGTGAAGTGCATCAGTTCCACGTCGCCGCGGTCGACGCCCACCAGCGTGACGCCGCGATGACCGCCCAACTTCGTCAGCACTTTTGCGAGCGTAGCTCCCGGCTCCGCGGCCGACGGCTCATCGGCCTCTGCGTCGGCGTCCGGAATTGGCTCGGCGTGGACCGCCCGCAGGCGAACGTTTCCACGCCGGCAATCTGCCAGGACGCATCGCACCTCGTATCGATCCCACTGCACGGCCAGCAGTCGTTTCATGGCGGGATGTTCTCGTGCCAACTGACTTGTGGGTGGCCGGCGTGGGGGGGGGGGGGGGGGGGGGGGGGGGGGGGGGGGGGGGCGGGGGGGGGGGGGG
>CAYYNP010000294.1:2760-12295 GCA_964472545.1 uncultured Planctomycetaceae bacterium
GAGCGCAGCGAGCCCCCGGTTGGCTGCGTTCTGGGGGCTCGCTGCGCTCGACCCCAGCCACCCATCAATCTCACTGTCACTGGCTACTAGCCACCGAACCGTCCAGGCTTAGTTCCCAACGGCGCCCAGCGCCGACAAAGCGTAGCCGTGGCCCAGCAGCCGAAGGTCCTTCCAGTATACTCGCCGCGGAGGCGCGCCGGTAGCATCCAGGATCAGCTCCGCACGGGCAGCCGATTCCTCGGCGTCGAAGTAGCTCACGATCTGTGCCCGAAACACGTCGCCGCCGCAAGTCAAACTCGGCATCAACCGCTTCATCGTCGGCAAGTCGACCAGCCCCTCGGTCAACAGCCACGTGGGGTAACGCCGGCTCGGATCGCGCGTGGCGCCGGGCGTATCGCGCCGGGAGAGGATCCGCTCGGCGGTCGAGGCGTCCAACTCCGGCACGGCCCGCAACACGGCCCGCGGCGCCCGGTTGACGTTGACTCGTCCGTAGATCACGTCCGCCGTGTCGACGGTCGTTTCGTCGAGCAGACTCGGCAGGTACTCTTGCATGGCCCGCAGATCGTACACGAAAGGCCCCGCCAAGATTTCGTACGCCGGCTCATCTTCCTCGGGCCCGTCCTCTTCGGGCTCGTCCTCTTCGGGCACGTCTTCATCGCGAGGCCGAGCCGGCTCGCGGTCTGCGGCAACGGGGAGTTGCACCTGTGCCCCGATCAGATCCAGCACCGAAGTCAGCCGATAGTTGCCGGGGATGCCGAAGTCGAGCTCGTGGCGATCGAGCGTCCGTGGATCGACGGCCGGCCGAGGTCTCTGTTGCGAGAATTCTGGCGGCGGCGAAGTCATCTCATCGAACGGGCCGTACTGGCGATACAGAACGATGAATCGGGCCCAGCGCTCGTCAAACACCTCGGCCAGGCGGCCGTACAAGCGCGCCAGGTCCGAATCGTTCAGGTCGATCCGCGCGGTGCCCCGGGGCGTGCGGTTGCGCTCTGCGCTGTGCACCGTGATCAGCGACGCCCACGTCAGTTGGGAGCCCGGCCGATAGCCGCCGGCCCGACGCTGGGCGTCGACGGTCTCGTCCAGGTCGACGTGGTGATTGAAATCCGCATCGCCGCCGAACATCAGGTCGCGTGTAACGCCGCGGACCAGCAGCAGCTCTTCGAGCGACGCGGGCACCGAGTTCCGCGGACCGTACGGCAGGTTCAAGCCGGCGTAATAGTCCTCCTCGGCCCCAAATTGCCGGCGGACAGTATCGCCGTCGATCCAGTCGAGGATCGAATCGGCCGTCGATTCGGACATGCCGGGCAGGCTCATCAGGGCTTCGCGCCCGGCACCGGGCTGCTCGTAGTCCCAATGAAGCACCATGGCCAGATTCAACCGTGCCGATTCGTTCGCCGCCCCGAATCGCATGCCCACGATCTGGTCGTTGCGGAGCACCGGCGCGACAACGCTCACCCGGCCGCGGCGCTGCGACTGCGGATCCTCGAAGACGATCTGCCCACGGAACAACCCGGGATTGTCGAAGGTCCCGCCGCCGGCCTCCCGGTCTGCGGCCGATTGCTGCAAGAAGGCCCCCAGCAGTTCCTCGCCCGAGCCGACCATGGCGTGAAGCAACAACTCGTCGCCCTGCACGCGGACGGCTTTGTGTTCGGTCGACATCATCGAAACGAACCCCAGGCCGGCCAGAGCGATCATCGTCACGGCGATCAGCACCACGATCAGCACCATCCCGTGGCGGGCGCGTCGCGGGAACGTGGCGTGGCGGCGAGTGTGGCGGCGATAGGGGCAGCGTTCGGTCACGGTTCTTCTCTTATCCATTGGTCGGCGGGGATCGCGGTCGACGCGTCGGGACGATCTGGCCGTCTGCCCACGCTCAAACGGGGTGCGACGAGTGGCGTCGGCAACCGAGGGGAGGGCTCGCTTGCCACCGGCTGCCAAGGTTGCGACGGGGCGTACTGCCGCGAGCCGGGCAGATCGATCACCAACCGATGAACCGGCAGATGCGCCGTATCGGATTGCGATGTGGTCGCGTCGACGGCATCGAGACCCTCCGCATCGAGTTCGGTCTGCTCCGGCTGCGGGGCCACGTCGACGACAGCATCCGGCTCCTCAAACGGCTTCACCTGTAGCGTGACTTCCACGGCCACCGGCAACGAGCCACGCTGCAAACTGTCCCACGTATCGCTCCAGCCGCTTCCGTCGAAGTAACGGAATTCGAGCCGAACGACCTCGGGCATCCGCAGCACGGAGTCGTCCTCTGCCGAAAACGCCGTGTCCGACGTTGGCTCGCCGTCGAACGAAGCGGCGTTGTCGTTCCCATAGGGCGTCTCGAAATCGAGTTCGAGCCGCGTCAGGCCCGGTTGGTTTGAGGCCTCTTGGTTCGATCCCGTAGGGCCGGCTTCCGGCGGCAAGGCCAAGTCGGCCGAATCAACGCCCGCGTCCTCGGCGACGAACGTGTAGTAGATCGTCCGCAACTCCGGCACCTGCAACGCCCCCTGGCCGGCGGTGGTGACGTCCGCGTCCAGCCGTAGGCCGTCTTCGGCCGGAACGACCGCGAGCACGTCGATCTGTAGCGTGTCGCGCGTGCCCAACAGACCGAAGCGCCGCACGAACGCGACGTCACCGGATAGCACGGCCCAATCGTCGCTCGGGCGATCGCCCGGTCCGTCTTCGATCGCGGCGTGCAGGTCCTCGGCAAGTTGTTGAAGAATCGCGCGGGCGGATTGCGCTTGCGACACCTGGGCCTGGCCCTTCTCAAAGAGCCCCGAGTAGACGCCGAACAGCCCCCACAAGACGGCCAGCAACGTCGCCGTAAGCACCGTGGTGATCAAGATCTCGATCAACGTGAAACCGCCGCGGCCGCTTGTGCGGCACACGTCAACTCGCGGTTGTCCGGCGATCGCGTTCACGGCAGGTCCTCCTCGAAAGGCCATGCGAGCAGATCGTCCGGCAGCGAGCCGGTCGCGTCTGAAGCGCCCGGGTCGCGAATCCAGCGGGTCAGCGTGAACTGTCTCCCGGGGCGGTCGCTGGGGCGATCGTCGGACACGTCTTGCGCCACGGTCACGTGCAACGCAGCCAAACCGGACGGCAGGCCGTCGCGGACCAGCGGTTCGATCTCGACCGAGTAGATCCAGCCGGCGGGGGTCTCCAGCGGGGCGTCTTGGACCGCGTTGGCCGGCGTCGCCGAAACGAGGATCTCGTTGAGTTTCGTTTGGGCGGCGAGCTGCGCAGCGGCCAATTCTTCGGCCGCGTTGGCGTGGTCCCGACCCACACCGGCCAGTTCGGCCAACACGATGGCGCTGGCCAGCAGGATCCCAACGGCCATCACGACCTCCATCAGCGAAAACGCGGCGCGGTGGGGGCGTTTCATTGCAGCGGCTCCTCCTCCCGGACGATCCCGATCCGGCCGATGCGGACTTCGCCGGTCAGGCCGCGCAACGACACGTCGACGAACCGGCCGCCGTCGCCCGTCAGGCGGATCTGCGCCCGAGAGGTCCGGCCGTTGGGATAGAAGACGATCGGGGCGGCCCATTCGGTGGAATCGAAATCGAACAGGAGCATTGCGTCTGCCGCCGACGTATCGGCCGGCTGTTCGCCAGCGAAGTGGATGCCCGGGGGTAACTCGAACGTCTCGGGGGCATCCTGTGCAAGTTGCGATGTGATCGGGGGCGAAACGGCCGTTACACCGCCGAGAAACGGCAAACCGAGTTCACCGGCAGGCGGCCGCATTGCGACAACCTCGGAGCGTTGGCCCCCCGGCTGGTAGCGGAACTCCTGCGGCTGCCCCGATTCGACGGCCTCCAGCCGCGCCCGGGTCAACTCGCCGGCGAGTTGCTTGGCCGCGGCGTCCAGTTCGCTCTTGCCAAGCCAGCGCGATACGGCCGGCAAGGCCAACGCGACCAGCATCGCCAGGATGGCCACGACGATCAGCATCTCCAGCAGCGTGTAGCCGCGGACGCGCGTCGGTGGAGCGTAACCGGCCATGATGCGACAATCGGGAGAAGTTGGGTGCCATACCCACGCTCGCCGTGGGCATGCTTGCCGTCTCGCTGCGCTCGCTTGGCAAGCATGGCACCCGTCAGCTTACACGTTTGAAGCGGCTAAAACTCCGGTTCCGGCTCCGGCTCGAAGTCGTCTCCGAAGTAGTCTCTCGCCTCATCCCCTTCGCCTTCGACGCCGTCGGCCTTCCAGTTGCAGATGTCGTCGTCGGCGCCTCCGGAATCGGTGCCGTCCGGTCCGTTCGACCAGATATTGGGGAACTTCCTTTGTGAAGTCTCCGGTTCGTAGGCGTAGTTGTAGTCGTTGCCCCAAGGGTCCTTGGGCAGTTCGTCGATATACGGACCGTCCCAGTTTCCCACTGTCGTGCCCTCTTCGCCGGTCGGTTCGACGACCAACACGGCAAGCCCCTCTTCCGTGCTGGGAAAGCGTTTCATGTCGAAGGCGTACTTTTCCAGCGCCCCCTTGAAGCTGCCGATCTGGACCTTGGTGAGATTGATGTCGGCCTTGTTCTGGGTGCCCAGGATTCGCGGGGTGACCAGCGCCACCAACAACACCAGGATGCCCAGCACGACCAGCAGTTCAATCAGCGTGAAGCCGCGTGGGGCTCGCCGGCGATTTGTGGAACGTTTCATTTGCAGGTTCTCCTATAAAGCGGAAATTGTGTGCGACGGGATCGTCAACTCATGGCCGCACTGAGATCGAATACCGGCAGCAACAGCGCTACCAATACGAACGCGATCACTCCGCCCAGCGCGACCAATAAGACGGGTTCCACCAGTCGGACCATCACGTCGAGATGGCGGGCCGTCTTGCGATCGATCCCGTCGGCAATGTTGACCAATACTTCGGCCAGATTGTTCGATTCTTCGGCCACGGCGATCATCGCCATCACCGGCCGGGGGATCAGCCCACACTGGGCCAACGGCTTGGAGAGCGAGTCGCCGGAAGAGACGTTTTCGGCCGACCGGCGCACCGCGTCGGCCAGCACGCGGTTGCCGGCCGAATCGCTGCTGATGTCCAGCGCCTTCAGCAACGGCACGCCGTTTCGCAGCAAGGTGCCCAACACGCGGCAGAAACGCGACAGCGCCAGCCCGAGGAAGATCTCTCCGAACAGCGGCAGCTTCAGCTTCAGGCGGTCCCACAACAGCCGGCCACGTTCTAAGCGGAGTCTTCCCCGCAGCCAGAAGCCCGCCGCAACCAGCCCAACGCCCAACGGCAGACCGTAGCGGCCCAGCAGATCGCTGAGCGTAAGCAAGGCAACCGTGGGCCCGGGCAGACCGCCTCCTTGCCGCTGCAGCCGGGTAAACAGCTCGCTGAACTTGGGGACGAAGAAGACGATCAACACGACCGTCACCACGAAACCGGCCACGCTCAGGAACGCCGGGTACGACAGCGCGCCGACCACGCGGTTCTTCAGATCCTCTTGACGCTCCAGGAAGTTTGCGATCCGCCGCAGTGCCTCCTCCAGGAAGGCCCCTTCGGAACCCGCCCGGACCATGTTCACGATCAACTCGGAGAACAGGTCCGGGTGCCGCGCGAGCGCCTCTTCCAAGGCCGCCCCGTCGGCGACCTGATTGCGGACCTCGGTCAACACACCGGCTAGCCGGTCGGAGGTGGCCTGCTCGGCCAGAATATCGAGCGCGCCCAGCAATGCCACGCCGTTTTCCAGCAGATCGGCCAACTGGGTGAAATTGGCGGCCAAGACCGACGCCTTGACGCGAGCGCGAAACAGCCGGGCCGAAGTTGTCGGCTGCTTGCCCTCGACCTTCAAGGCGTACAGCGACCGGTCGGCCAGCGCGCGGAGCGTCTCCCGCTTGTCGGCGGCGCTGATCGTGCCGGTGACGTTATCGCCGGCGAGCGTTCGAGCGGTATAGGCGAACTCGGGCATCAGTCGACCTTGGTCACGCGCAACACTTCTTCGACCGTGGTGATCCCCAGCCGAACCGCCCGCCATCCGTCCTGGCGGAGCGTCCGCATGCCGGCCTTCACGGCCGCTTGGTGGATCACGTTCGTGGCGGCCCGCTCGCCGACCAGGGCGCGGATCTCGTCGTCGGCCACGAGCAACTCGAACAGGCCGATGCGGCCGCGATAGCCCGTCCCACGGCACTTGCGGCAGCCGACGGCCCGATGGATCGTCTTGCCGTTGCCGAGGCACTCGGCCAGGGGAAAGTCGGCCGGCACGTCTTCGGCACGCGGCACGTACCACCGACGGCAGTCTTTGCAGAGCGTCCGTACCAGGCGCTGGGCCATCACGCCTTCCACGGTGCTGGAAACCAGGAACGGCTCGACGCCCATGTCGACCAGCCGCATGAAGGCCCCGGCCGCGTCGTTGGTGTGGAGGGTGCTGAACACGAGATGTCCGGTCAGCGACGCCTGCACGGCGTTTTCGGCCGTTTCCAGGTCGCGCATCTCGCCCACCAGCACCACGTCGGGATCGTGCCGCAAGACGCTCCGCAGACTGGCGGCGAAGGTCAAACCGACCTTCGGATGGACCTGGATCTGATTGATGCCCTCGAGGTGGTACTCGATAGGATCCTCGGTCGTGATGATCTTGTTCTCTTCGGTCTTGATCTCGCTGAGCGTGCTGTAAAGGGTGGTCGTCTTGCCGGAGCCGGTCGGGCCGGTGACCAGCAGAATCCCGTGGGGCTGTTTGGCCAGGCGGTGGAAACGCTCGTAGACGTCGTCGGCCATACCCACGCCGCGCAGCGAAAACTCCATCCGCTGCTTGTCCAACACGCGCATCACCACGCCTTCGCCGTGTGCCATGGGGATGATCGAGACCCGCACGTCGATCTCCCGGCCGGAGACCTTCAGCTTGATCCGCCCGTCTTGCGGCACCCGCTTCTCGGCGATGTTCAGGCGGGCCATGATCTTCAGCCGGCTGATGATCGCGGCCTGGAAGCGGTCGATCTCCGGCGGCATCGGCTGACGCATCAACACGCCGTCGATCCGATAGCGGGTCTTCATCCCTTCGGCCTGGGCTTCGAGGTGGATATCGCTCGCCTGGGCTTCGACCGCCTCGGAGAGGATCTCGTTGACCAGCCGCACCACGGAGGCCTGTTGGGCCATCTCCGAGGCCTCCGACTGGTCCCACTCGATCTCCTCGAGCATCTCCACGCCGGCGTCGCGTTGCGCGTCTTGAGCGATCAGCCCGTCGATCGTCTCGGCACCCACGCCGAGGTGCGTCTTGATCAGCTTGGCCACGTCGTCGGGCAAGGCCACCACCGGGTCGACGCTACGGCCGGTGGCGGCGCTGACGGCGTCGATTGCGTGCAGATCGAACGGGTTTCCGGTGGCAACCAACAGCGAGCCGTCGGCTTCACAAATCGGAAACACGTCGTAGCGATGGATCAGCCGCACCGGGAAAGCGTCCAGCAACGACAGATCGACCTCGACGCCGGAGAGGTCGACAAACGCGCAGCCGAGCGATTCGGCCACCGCACGCAGCGCGGCTTCTTCGCTGGCAAAGCCCAACTCGGCCGCCACTGGGGCGAGCCGTCCGTTGGCCGACTGCGCCTCGCGGGCGATCAGCAGTTGTCGCGCATCCAGCGCGCCCGTCTCGGACTGAGATTCCATCGGAATCATAGGTCGGCCTGTACGGGGTATGGCAGTCGAACGCAACGCGGCCGGTCGCCGCGCGTTATCGGATCGATCTGCAAGGAGCGGTCCGTTGCTCCTTGAAACGTTCGATGGCCGTGGCCATCAATCGCAAGTCTCAGGCAGGTGCGTGGGGTGGTGGTGGGGTGGAAACGGGTGGGCGGCCTTGACTTCAGGCCGGGGGCCTTTCATCCTGTATCCTGCAGAGTCTGGCTAATGATTCTACATACGCGCCCGCGTCCGTCAAGTCGCACGCGAGGCGCAACCCCAACAACGGGGGGTGTCGCTTTGAGTCGAACCTCGCCAATACGACTTCCGCTCGTAATCTGGGGATTCTTGGCGGTCTTTACGGCCGAGGCCCGCGGCCTTGCTGCCGATGGACTTCCGGCAGCCGCTCCGCCGGTAAGCACGATACAGGACAATCGCCCCATACCGGCCAAAATCCGCCGCTACGCTGAGCGCCTGGTGCAGAAGTACGACAGCGACACCGACGGCCGACTCTCTGCTTTGGAGTGGCGCCGGATGCAAGGCACGCCCCAACAGGCCGATTTCAACGCCGACGGTTCGATCGCCGTCGACGAACTCGTCCGCCACGTGGCCGAGTTCGCCCGACAGCGGAGCATTCGCTTTGTGGCTCCGCCGTGGTTGGGTGCCGGTGCGACGGCTCCGCTGTTGAACCCGGTGACGGCTGCCGACGCTTCCACGCAACCACCCTCGGCGGCAGGCCATCCCCGGCAAGAGAACCCTAACGCGGCCGAGGATTCCCGGCGGCGCAAGTTCCACGTTTCCCCGAACCGGCTCCCCCCCGGGCTTCCCGACTGGTTCCTCCAGCGCGACGCGAACGGCGACGGACAACTCTCCTCGGCCGAGTACGCCTCAGAAGGAACCGGCTCGCAGCGCGCCCAGTTCGCCCGTCTCGACGCCAACGGCGACGACTTGCTCACGCCTAAGGAGTTGCTCCGCGCGACCAAGGCGCCGTAACACGGACTCTCGACAGGGCGACTGGCGGCGGAGCGTGGGAGGCGAGGGCGCCGACGTGGGGCTGCGGGCTCGCCAGTTCATCAGCATGCCCCGGTGGCGCGACCCTGAGCCGTGCTACTCCGAGGAACCGGCATCGCCACTTGCCGCCGACGTGACAACCGGCCGCGGCGGCAACCGAATCACCTCCCGGTCGTCGGCCGCGTCGCGCCGCTGTGCGTCCTTGACAATTGCACGAACGTCGAAATCAAAGCGTGCCGCCCATTCTTCCCTGATCTTTCGGATTTCGTCTACGACGGGATCAGAAGACATCGTTGATCTCCATGAGTTCCTGAGGCGTGCAAATCACCGGTGGCTCGTAGCCACCCTCACGGCAGATCGATTCAATCCGAGGCCGCAGGGCGGCATTCGCGATGTGTTTGCAGTTCCAGGTCAATATGTATTCTATACCGTTGACCGCCGCGACGGAAATGTGAATTGCGTCGATTTCGGCCTTCTGCGGCAACGGTACACCGATAATCAACGATTCCGCCAGGTGGTAGACCTCGTCCGGGACATCTAGCAGCGGAATACCCTGTAGGTAGGCCGCACGTTCGCGCGCGGCAGCAGGATCGCCCCGAGAGCATTCCTGCACGACGAACCGTGACACAAGCGGCGTAAAGCGTTGTCGGTCGTTCTCCCACCAGTCGCGCGTCGTCTGCTGATTCGCCGCGATCCGCAGCACGCCGCTGACGCGCATGGCAAGGTAGCCGATGATTGTTGTTTCCAGGTAGACAGTTGGTTTCATTCAGACTAGCCCTCCACGTTCTCGGAGGCTCAAGAATCGATTGACTCACGTTCAGTTCGTTCGGCTTCGTTTGTTCTGCAGGAGACGCCGCACACGATCCACAAGTGCTTTGGTGTCCATGAAGTAGTTTGGATACGCTTGCCGTACGGCGTCTATCGAATCCGCCGTCACTAG
>CAYYNP010000295.1:0-12222 GCA_964472545.1 uncultured Planctomycetaceae bacterium
CGACGGAGCCAGTCCCCTTTTTCGGGCTCCCGCACACTTTGCAGTTCTCCTGCCGGCCGGAGGCAAGATGGGCCGGGCAACTCGCGGTCTTGGCCTTCAGTCGCGATGTCGGGATGGAAGGGTGCCGTGCTTGCCAGGCGAGCGCCGCGAGACGGCAAGCATGCCTACGAAGAGTGCGGGAAGGCGAGATACTAGGGGCCCAGCCGGCCGGCGCCCGACTGGCCGATCATTGTCAGCACGGAGAGGCCGATCAACACGGCGAGCATCAGCATCATCGCGTATTGGACGGCCGTCGGCCCGTTCTCGTCGGTCAAGAAGCGAAGGACTTTCTTCAATGCCGCGTTCATCGTATGGCTCGCGTCTTGGGCAGTTGACTTATCGCATTCCACTCCCTACACAAACCTACCTTGGGGGACCCTCGCGGGCAATCCGGTGGGTGGAGTTTTCGTCCGCCTTGGGCCGTACAGCCGCTACGGACGTTATCACCCGCCGTAGCCGAAGTCGCCAGACTTTGGCTGGAGGGAGTATTACGCCGCTGCCATAGCCAAACCTCTGCCATCCTCCAGAAGAAAGCCCGTGGATAAGACAGGCACCCACGAGCGTGCAGCGCAATCGGCCAAGTTCTGGCGAACTCGGCTACATCCAGACACCTTGACTCCCCCTCGGCCATCCCCCATATTGCACTCGATGCACGGTCCGCCCCGCCCGAGGAGAACCCGATGACGCCCAAGGAACGTATGCTGCTGGCCATCAATCGCGAGAAGCCCGACCGGGTGCCCGCGACGATCCACCAATGGCAGCAGTACCATCTCGACGAGTACATGGGCGGTGTCGACGCGCTGGCGGCCTTTGCGGCGGTGGGGCTCGACGCCTCGATCCAGTACTTCGAGGCGATGGGCCAGTATTGGATTCCCGACGCGGAAAAATACGCCCTGCAAACGCCCCAGTGGCAGGACGACATCACCATCGCCGACGCCAATCCGGACAACAAGATCGTCCACCATCGGATCGTCACCCCCGAGGGCGAGTTGACCTACAAGACCGGCGCCAACCGCACCACCACCTGGATCACCGAGTATCTGATCAAGCGGCCCGAGGACGTCGAGTTGATCGAGAAGTACATGCCCGTGGCCACGCTCGACAAACGGGCGATCGTCGAGGAGTACGACCGTGTGGGCGACGCGGGCATCCTGCGGGGGTTCGTCTGGGGCGATCAGGCCGGTTGTTGGCAGCACGCCTGTTGCTTGATGGACGTGCAGGAGTTGATCATCGCCACCTTCGAGGAGCCCGACTGGGTCCACAAGCTGTTGAAGGTGCTGTTGGAGAAGAAACTGCGGTTCGTCGAAGAATCGCTCACCGGCACCACGTTCGACCTGATCGAGACCGGCGGCGGATCGTCCAGCGACACGGTAATTTCGCCGAAGCTGCACCGCGAGTTCTGCATGCCGTACGACCGGCAGATTCATCGGGCGGTTCGCGACGTGGGATTGAAGACGACCTACCACACCTGCGGCGGGATGATGAACATCCTGGACTTGATCGTCGAGAACGAGGCCGACGCCTCCGAAACGCTCACGCCGCCGGGCTGCGGCGGGAATATCGTCGAGGCGGCCAAAGTCCGCGAAGCCTACGCCGGACGCGTGGCGATGATCGGCGGCATGGACCAGTTCAACGTGTTGACTTCCGGCACGCCACAGCAGATCGGCGACGAAGTCAAGCGGCTGTTCGAGGGCTTCGGCCGCGACGGCGGCTACGTGATGTCGGCCTCCGATCATTTCTTCGACACCCCGCCGGACAACCTGCGGGCGTTTGCAGCGGCGGCGAAGGAGTGTGTGTATTGAGGGATGAGGGATGAAGGATGAAGGATGAAGGTGAGGAGGCACGTTGAGCAGACCGGGGGCCGAGAGCCGAGGGCAGAAGCCCACGGACGGGCGGCAGTTGCGAAGACCTTCAAGCATAGATCCTGGTGACCGATCGAGGCTGGCGGGCAACAAGACACTCACACGTACGATGGGCTTTCGGTTGTTGTGGCGCAAACTCTCCGTGGGCTCCCGCCCTCGGCTACTTGGTTCGGCCCGTAGACGCCTAGTCGCATGGACGATTCGACCGCTTCACGGCTGAACGACGAGATCGACGCTTGGTGTGTCCGGGCGGAGGAGGCCGTCGACAACGCGCCGGACGACGTGGCCGAGTGTTTGGCGCTCGTCCGCGAGGGGATTCTGTTGCGGCGGCGATGGGATCGGACCGATCGCAGCGCGGCGCCGCGCCGGCGGCTGTTGGGGCTGCTGGCGGCCGTCCAGGCCGGATGTCACCAGAAGCTGGCCGCCGCGGTCGCCCAGCGGAAGAACGGACCGCCGTCGCCGGATCGCGTCGAGCGGATGCTGCGGCGGCTGGCCGAGGACGACCGCTATCTGGCCGAACTGCTCGACGACCGCACCCTGCCGGCCGAGACGGTCGCCTTTGCGGTGGAGTGTTTTCGCGACGACGTACACTGGCTGGGCACGCTGGTCGCCCTGCTCGACGGTGCCCAGGGCATCGACTTCGCCGGCCGCGTGTTGCTGGAACAGGAGTCGCTGCAACGCACGCTCGACGCCCAAGACGCCCAGGACGCCACGGCCGTGCCCGACTCGCTGCGGCACTCGGCCCGGCGTCTGAGGGCGACCGCTTTGGCACGCCGGGCCCAGTCGCTGCTTCAGCAGCCGCGCCCGACCGACCTCGACGGCTGGTATCGGGCCTGGCAAGCTGCCGGGCGGCTCTCGATGCGACCGAAGGGAACGACCGACGAGGAGATAGAACGAGCGGTCGAGACGTTTCGGTCCGAAGCGATCGAGCGTTGGAAGGCATACCTCGACGAGTTGCCCGACGATCGCCGCCAAGAGACGCTCCGCCGCACGGCCGACGAGTTGGCCGATACGGCCGCCGAATCGCTCACGTTCGTCGAAGACCTCCCGCTGCCCGAAGCGGTGCGTACGCTGGAAGTCCTGGCCGAAGACGCGGCCATTTGCCGGAAAGCCGTGTCGCAATACGCCGCGGGCTTGCCGCGCAAGTTCCGCCGTGCGCTGCGGCGGCGTCAAAAGGCGGTCGCGGCCGAATTGCAGGAACGCCGCTTGGGCTGGCGGTTGGAGGGCCTTTTCGGACGCACGGCAGTTGCCCGGCTCGAACGGTTCATTCTGCTGCTGCTGATTCTCTTCGTGGTGATGCTGGCAGTGGAAACGCCGCTGGTGCGATATCAGCGGGCACATTGGCCAAACAGTAATCTGGTCTTGGCCACTTGCGCGTGGCTCGATCTAGGAATCTGCCTGGTCTTCCTTACGGAGTTCACGCTGAAGTGGTCGTTGGCCCGGCCGCGGGGGCTCTATTTTCGGCGGAACTGGATCACGGGCCTGGTGCCGGCGATCCCGGTGGGGTTCATCATTTTCATTACCACGCACCTTGACCGCGTCGACGTGGAAGTGGCCGGCGAGGCGTTCGTGTTGCTGCGGGGTCTTCGCTACTTGCGCTTGCCGCAAATGGCCCGCTGGCTGCGGATTGCCCGGCCGGTGCTGCGCGTGGGACGGCTAATCGCCTTCAGCGCGCAGGCCTCCGATCGACTGGTGCGCCGGTTGGCGCCGCTGTTGAATCGCAACCTGGTGCTGTTCGAGCAGGCGGCCATCAAGATCGATCAGCCGCCCTATCGGATCGAACTGGCGGCGCTGCGCGAGCGTTTTGCGTTTCGGGCGGGGGAGGTGTTCGCCGAGCTGCCGCCGGGGGCCCGGCAGGAGTTGATTCGCGCCCGGATCGAAGACCTCACGGCGATGCTCTCCGGGCCGCACGCGGCCCTGGTTGCCCCCAGCGGCAGCGCCGAGACGTCGGCCACGCGCGAGATCCCATTGGAACAGATCGTGGCCTGGCTGCTGGCCGCCACGCCCGCCGGCGTGTCGGACCGTTTGGGCCGTTCGCTGGCGATGAGCGTGGCCCGATGGTGCCGCGCGTTCGACGTCTTCGGCGTCCGCCGGCTGCCGCTGATCCGCAGCCTGGTGGCGGCCGGACGACGCTCGAGCCCCTACGGCACGACCGCCGAGGTGGCCAACCATCTGGGGTCGTTGATGAAGCACCTGTTGGATCGGGTCTATTGGGTGGCCGACCTCTACGGCACGGTGACGGCCCCGCAGTTGGTCGATTCGATCGGCGATTGGATGGTCCGGCGGACTGCCCGGCCGGCGCGGCGGCTGCTGATCTTCGGCTTTGCGCTGCTAACGGTCTCCTATTTGGCCAGCCTGTTGCCGATGGCCCCGCTGCGCGACTTGACCCACACGCTCGACCGGCTGGTGGGTACGCCGCTGGTCGTCTTGGGGCTGTTGTGTCTGGTGCCGCTGTTGGTGGGCCTTTGGTTTCGGCAGATCGCCGGCGAGGCCAGCAATTTCTTCGGCCGCGTGGCCGAAGCGCAGTTCATCGCGGCTACCAAGAAGCTCAAAGCGCGGTTCGCCGAGGAGCATCGGGCGATGCTCGAGCGGCGGGTGATCGAGCCGGAGGGGGCGCTGGATGGGCATTGTGACGGGGCATACACTTCGGTTGATGAAGCTGGGGTCGAAGCTGCCGAGGAGGCGGAGTTGGAGGAGCAGGGCCCCCTCACCCCGGCCCTCTCCCAGAGGGAGAGGGGGGAAGTTGCCCTAACGCTCGCCCGAGAAGAGAGGGAAACGACGGCGCGGCGCGTCGTCGAACTGCTCTTCGACGACTACCTCGACGGGGCCCCGTTTCATCGCAGCGATACCAAGACGACCACGCAACTCTTGGGCAACCTGACGTTGGTCTCGCTGTGTCAGGAACGGCTCTGCTACGGGCGGCGGCTGCGGAAGCGGCTGCGGCGGCTCGACCTGGCCACCGGGCGGACGTCGTTGCGGGGGCCGTATCTCTGGTTCCATTTCATCTCGCGAAGCATGGCCCAACAGACGGCCAAGCTGGTGGTCGACTACAACACGCACGCCTTGCCGTTGGATCGGGCCGCGGCCGCTTCCGAGGGGCAGGTCGAGCGCTACGTCGGCTGGCTTGCCGGACGGCTCAAAGTGACCGAGGAGAACCTGCCACTTCCGCCGGAGTTCGCTCGCCGGCCGCAGTCGCCGGCCGACGCCACGAACCGGCGGCGTGCCAAGCGCCGCAACCGCCGCACGCGCGGCTTCCACGGCAACGATTTCACCGCCATCCACTTCCTTTCCGCCGACCCGCAGCTCGAGGCCGACGTTCGCCGGCGTTACGGCGACGCGGTGGCCGATCTGATGCACGGCGACCGCCGCGACAACGTCCGCCGGGTGTTCCGCACGTTCCCCTTCCACCACCGCCCCAAGCCCGACCGGACGGTCAACCCGCTGGCCCTCTACGGCCGTTATCTGGCCGGCGGCCGCGTGTTGTTGCTGCCGTTTCGGCTGGTCCTTTTCGGCGTGGGGCTCTCGGTACGCGGCGTGCGGCAGATCGGGCGATTCGTCCACGAGGTGCTCCATCCGACCGTCGGCGATCTCGACGCGGTGGCCGAGCCCGACCCGTACGCGGTCGCCGTACGCAAGATCCTGCGGATGCGGCAGCCGGTCTTCATGGAGTGTCTGCGGATGCGGGCGGAGTTCGACCCGGAGTATCTCGGCGTGTCGTTGCCCGACGTGTCGCCGGGTGGTGAGACCGGGTCTGCGCCGCGGATTACGGCGGCGCCGGTCGAAGAAGACCTGGGGCTGATCGACGCCGATCCGGGCGTCCGCCAGCAATACCGCCGGCAGGCCGCCGAGCGTCGCCGTCAGATGCTCGAATTCCACCGCGCGATCGACGCGTTGGGGCTTTGCGTCGACCGCCGCGAGTCGCTCCGGGCGATGGCCATCGCCTATGCGATCGACTATCGCCGGCTGCGAAGCCGCCACGAGGCCGTCGGACGGCTGCGGCAGGCGTTCGACGAAGCGCTGGCCGATTCACCCCAAACGCCGAGCGACGGCACGAAATCCGGCGGGCCGCTACGGACCTTCTGGTGCCGTTTTCGGCGCGCTCGAAGGCTCGACCGCCTGTTCGAGTTGCCGCCGTTTTCCGCCCACGACGCCCAACAGCGGGCCGTTCTTCGCCGGCTCATCGCCCGCCGCCGCGGTCCGCTGTTGGCAGCCGCATGCGAGCTGACCCGCCGCGACGCCCCCGACGACCCACTCGACGACGTCCGCGCCCTGCTGCAATCCACGGCCGACGACCCGGCCCCCTGGAGCCGGCAGTTGGTCGTGTTGCGGGCCGTGCAGACGCTCAGCGCGTTGGATCTGCGAACCTATTGCGACTTGGTTGCCGAGTTGGGGGAGTACGACGCGCATCGGACGGACGAGAACTGTAGCTGAATTCGCAAGAATTCAGACGGTCTTCAATCCGCCGATCCCGCAATCCCGTCAATCGCACTGTTACTGAGTACTAGCCGCGGGCGGAAGCCCCCGGAGGGTTTGCAGCGACGAGATCTCCACATCCCAGACGACGGCGACCCTCCGGGGGCTTCCGCCCACGGCTATTCCATCGTGTCTGCTTGCAGTGAACATCTCCACGCCAGACTTACGTCGACGGGCCGTCAGCGACCGACGATAGACAGTTCGCAGCCGCAGCAGGTTACGACGTTGCCCGGGTCTTGCCGATCGTCGTAACTCAGATCGAAATGGGGTTGACGGGACAGGGTACTTGAGTAATTGCGCTCGGGAAGAGTGCCCGAAGAAGGGCCTTGCCGGCACAGTATCATTTTCTTGTGCGTGCTGCATGCGCGCGATTTCTGGAACGAGTCGATTCCGGTGAATGAGTCTTCCGCCGAGCAATCGACCGCGCTACCCGCTACTCAAGATCCTTGGATGCTTAGCGAAGAACCTCTATGATGGGTTCGTGCATCCTACGTAAAACCGATTATGGGAAGACTGTGCCTGAAGACGCGATGTGGCTCAGAGGAGCCGCGTGTGAACGGCGGTTCAAGAGTGCAGCACTGGGCGATTAGCTGGCTTTGTCCTCGTTGTTCGTTCTAGCAGGGAGACATCATGGGGAGTACGAAAAGACAACTGGAACGACTCCGAGAGGAACGAAGAAGGAAACAGCAGGAACTTCTGGATCTGCCCGCACAACTCGCTGAAAGCCACGAGTTGATCGGCGAGCTTCAGGCGGAGTTGCGTTATAGTACCGAGACAATCGATGAATTGGAGGAATCGCTACGAGAGAGCAATTCGTGGCGATCGAAGCTGGGTGACTACATGGTAGGCGGGTTGATTGGTGCTGTGATCGGCATTCTGTTGACTTGGCTGTTCGGCACGTGAAAGGCGCTGGGCGCCATGGCCACGCTCGCCGTGGGCATGTCGGATGTGGCAAGGACGCAAACCGTACGCCAGGCGCCCATGATTGACCGTGAGAACTGAGTTGTGTCTCACTGCTTGCCACGCAAGACGCCGAGGTCTTGGGTGGCACACATCGAATCGTCGTCCTTCGATCGCGGGCACCCGGCGCTGGTCAAATCGGCGAATAGCCGGGCCAATAGACCAATGCAAGACGCGAATCTACCATTGCCGGGCCGGGCGTAGTGGCCTGTAGTCTGGGGGATGCACGTTTGCTCTGGCGGATGTACGCTCAGAACGCCCTGCAACTCCCTTCTTTCATCCTGCGTCAACTTCAACACGTAGACCTTCGCCGGCGTGCTCCATCCTCCCCGACGGAGACCCATCCTCCCCGACGGAAACGGGGAATTGTCCGGAAGATGATCTATCCGAAGGCCACGATTTGATGCAATACTAGTGGCGAGAGGCACTGAACGCTTGACCGTTTCTTGGGATTGCAGACAATCTCGACTCCAGGCGAGCTTCACAGAAAGGACGCTTTTGATGGACAACGACACGGCGGAACAGACGCTGGTACTGATAAAACCGGATGCGCTGCTGAATTCGCTGACCGGTTATATCCTTGCGACGCTCTCGGAGTTTCACACGGGCCTGCGTTTTGCGGCGGCGAAGATCGTTCGCGTCCATAAGATGCTGGCCGAAGAACACTACGCCGAGCATCAAGGCAAGTCGTTCTACGAGCCGCTGTTGGACTACATCATGGGCGGCGCCCACTACCCGGATGAATCGGTCAACCGCAGGGTGATCGCTCTGGTCTTTCGCGGCCCCGACGCCGTGAAGAAGATCCGCGGTATTGCGGGGCCCACCGATCCGCACGTGGCCAGAAAGCAGCGGCCGGGCTGTCTCCGGGCCCTGGGTACGGTCGTCCCGTTGTGTGACGAATCCGGAAACGTCGTCAGCCGGCGGATCGACAATCTGATCCACGCCTCGGCGACGGTGGAGGAAGCCGAGCGGGAGATCAAGTTGTGGTTCAAACCCAACGACGTCCCGCCGCCGATGCGCGGTTATCCCGTCGAGTTGAGCGACGCCCATTTCTATCTGAAAGACGACGTGCTGCTGACCGACTACGAATCGGGCAGCACCTGCTTGTTGGCTCCCGGCGACGCCGCCTGGAGTTCCGACCTTCAGGCGTTGCGTCGCATCTGTGAGGGTGGCACCACGCGGTGTCCGCTGAGAACGGTGGCCGCGAAGTACTTGATCAACGAAGACGAGTAGCGTTGCGCGTCAAATCGTGGTCGTTCGATCGCGCGCACCCGGCGCCGACCCCCTGGTTCCCAAACTCCAGTTTGGGAACCTCCTGAACCTTCCCGTGGGATGTTGATGCGTCAGGTTCCCAAACTTGAGTTTGGGAACCAGTTGCAAGGGCAACGCTCTGGTGGACGTGAGGTCTTTGTTGGCGTATGCCTTCCGGGGGCTTCCGCCCACGGCTACTGTGGACTGTGGGAACGCCCCTTGAACGCGCCCACGGCCTCCTGGTATCATCAGCGGACTATGAACGAACCACAAGCAGTGATCTTCGATATGGACGGCGTGCTGGTCGATACCTACCACGCCCATTACCAAAGTTGGCTGAAGATGGCCGAGACGGAGGGGCTCGACTTTCCGGAGGCCGAATTCGAGCGGACGTTTGGGTGGACCAGCCGTGAGATTATCGCCCACTTCTGGGGCGAGGACTACGATGCTCGGCAGATCGGCGAGTTGGACGACCGCAAAGAGGCCGCGTTTCGGGAGATCCTCGCCGCCGATTTTCCTGCGATGCCGGGAGTGCATGAGTTGCTCGAAGGGCTTCGCGCCGCCGGCTTTCTCATGGCGATCGGTTCTTCGGGGCCGCCGGAGAACGTGGCGCTGGTGACGCAGCGGCTCGACGGCCGGGGACTATTCGGTGCCACGGTCAGTGCCACCGACGTGACGCGCGGCAAGCCCGATCCACAGGTGTTTTTGATCGCCGCGGAGAAACTCGGCGTGCCGCCGGCCCGTTGTGTGGTCGTGGAAGACGCCCCGCCGGGTATCGAAGCGGCGCACGCGGCTGGTATGGTGGCCGTCGGCCTGGCGAGCACCGGGCGCACGGCCGAATCGCTCGCGGCGGCGGAGCTGGTCGTCCGGCGGCTGGATGGACTTTCGCCCGAGGTAATCGGCCGGTTGATCCCTTAATGCCATGAGCGTCGACAAATCCTCCGACCGGGTCCGTTCGATGTTCGGGCAGATCGCCCGGCGTTACGATCTGCTGAACCGATTGCTCTCGGCGGGCATCGATCGCTCTTGGCGGCGGCGGACGGTGAAGCTGGTGCCGCCGGAGGGCGGCGCTCCGATCCTCGACGTCTGCACGGGCACGGCCGACCTGGCATTGGCCTACTGGCGAGCCGGCAAACGAAGCGTGCCGGTCGTGGGGGCCGATTTCTGCCATCCGATGTTGAACGTCGGCCGGGAGAAGTGCAGGCGGGTGGGAGCGGATCGCCACGTTTCGCTCGTCGAGGCCGATACGCAGCACCTCCCGTTTCCCGACGACACGTTCCAGATCGTCTGCGTGGCCTTCGGGCTGCGAAACGTGGCCGACACGGACGCGGGGCTACGGGAGATGGTTCGCGTGTGCCGCCGGGGCGGACGGCTGGCGGTGCTGGAGTTTTCGATGCCGACCAAGTGGCCCGCCCGAACGCTCTACGGGTGGTATTTCCGCCACGTGCTGCCGCGGATCGGCCAGGCCCTGGCCCGAAACGCCGCCGGGGCCTACAATTATCTTCCGGAAAGCGTGGGCCAGTTTCCGCAGGGCGAGGCGATGACCGAGCGGATGCGGGCGGCCGGCTTGGCGGCAGCCCGGTATCGGCGGTTTACGTTCGGCATCGCCACGCTGTACATCGGCCAGAAATGACGGGTGGAGCATGAAACCGAACTTTGTAGTTGCCGTGACCGGGGCCAGCGGGGCGGCCTATGCGGTGCGGCTGCTCGAGGTGCTCTCGGCGGCCGGCTGCGACGTGCAACTTTCGATCAGCGCTACGGCGGCGGTGATCCTGCGCCAGGAGCTCGACCTGACCGTCGATCTGGACAACTTCACTCCGGCCATGTTGATGCTCGACGGCGGGGCCAATCCCAAGGACGAACGGCTGCAGGAAGTCCGCCGCATGGCGGGCATTTCCAGCGATTCGAGTAACGTGCTTTCGGTCGGCACGGGCGAGCCCGGCGAATTTCATTATTGTCACTACCGCGACTTCACGGCTCCGATGGCCAGCGGCTCGTTTCTGACCGACGGCATGGTCGTCTGCCCGTGTTCGACCGGCACGCTCAGCGCGATCGTCCACGGCACCAGCGCCAACGTGATCCATCGCTCGGCCGACGTACACCTGAAGGAAGGCCGCAAGCTGATCCTGGTGCCCCGCGAGACGCCGCTGTCGCTGATGCAGTTGGATAACATGAAACGTGCCGCGGAGGCCGGCGCGATCGTGTTGCCGGCCATGCCTGCCTTCTACCACGGGGCCAAGTCGATCCGCGATCTGGTCGACTTCATGGTCGCGCGGATCTGCGATCAGTTGGCGATCCCCAACTCATTGATCCGGCGCTGGGGAAGCTGATCGCCGGGGCCGGGA
The DNA here is from genome assembly GCA_964472545.1 of uncultured Planctomycetaceae bacterium. Taxonomy (GTDB): domain Bacteria; phylum Planctomycetota; class Planctomycetia; order Pirellulales; family Thermoguttaceae; genus CAYYNP01. Next base: position 10,931 of record CAYYNP010000295.1, read on the forward strand.
GACTGGTGCTGTGAAGATGGAGTCGAAAATGGGGACTGGCTCCGAGCCGCTACAGACGTCAAACCCGTCGAGGAACGTTATCGGCTCGGCGCCTGTCCCCTTTTTCCACGGCGCTTCGACGGCCCCGCCCGAAAAAGGGGACAGGCACCGTCGGCCACGCGAATCATCGCTGCCACGCCGGTCGTCGACGGAGCCAGTCCCCATTTTCGGGCTACCGCATTGACAGGTCTAGTAAGGAACGAGAACGGCCCATGACGACCGAGAGCGCCACGCAAGACGATTTGGCCGCCGTCGAGCAATGCCGCGCGTCTTATGAAGCAATCTGCAACGAGTTGGCCGAGGTGATCGTGGGGCAACGCGACGTGATCGAGCAGGTGCTGGTGGCGATCTTCTCGCGCGGCCATGCGTTGCTCGAGGGTGTGCCGGGGCTGGCCAAGACGTTGCTGATCGGCTCGCTGGCCGAGGCCACGCACCTCTCGTTTCGGCGGATCCAGTTCACGCCCGACCTGATGCCCAGCGACGTCACCGGCACGGAAGTGATTCAGGAAGACCTCGAGACGGGCCAGCGGCGTTACGAGTTCCTGCCCGGGCCGCTGTTCGCCAACATGATCTTGGCGGACGAGATCAACCGCACGCCGCCGAAGACCCAAGCCGCGATGCTCGAAGGGATGCAAGAGCGGCAGGTCAGCGCGGGCGGATCAGTCCACAAGCTGCCGGCGCCGTTCTTCGTGTTGGCCACGCAAAACCCCCTGGAGCACGAGGGGACGTATCCGTTGCCCGAGGCACAGCTCGACCGCTTCCTGCTCTATATCAAGGTCGATTATCCCAGCGGCGGCGAGGAATGGGAGATCGCCCGACGCGTGACCAGCGGCAACTTGGGCACGATTTCGCCGGTCCTTTCGGGCGAGCAGATCGTCGAGCTTCAACATCTGGTCGAACGCGTGCCGGTCAGCGATCAGGTGTTGGGATATGCCTGGGCGTTGGTGCGGGCCACGCGGCCGGGCACGCCCGAGGCACCGGAGTTCGTCAACCGGTGGGTCGACTTCGGCGCCGGCCCCCGCGGCCTGCTCACGCTGGTCACCTGCGCCAAAGCCCGGGCGATCCTCCACGGCCGATACCACGCGACCGTCGGCGACGTGCAAGCGGTCGTCAAACCGGCGCTGCGCCATCGGGTGGCGGGCAACTACGCGGCCCAGGCCAATAGCGTCAACAGCGATCAGTTGGTCGAGATGCTGCTGGAGGCGGTGCCGGCGGATCGGGCGTATGAGAGGCCGGAGGGGTAGTGGTGGGTG
>CAYYNP010000296.1:0-12216 GCA_964472545.1 uncultured Planctomycetaceae bacterium
GCACCGAGCCGGGAAGTTCGTCGGCAGGTTCCGTGTTGATTCCGGCTCGGAGCCAATCCCCCTTTTCCACTCCCGCGAATCGACTGTGTAGTTCTCCTGGCCCCAGGCCCCCGAACAGTCGCGTCGGGGTTTTCGATACGCTATACTCTGGCGCTAGTGTCCGTTTGATTTGATCAACTGCCGTTTGCCGCGCGGCCGGGCGCAACCACCGGTCGCGGCTTTGTGAGGTCATGATGAAATTCCATCGATCGCTCTTCGCGTTTTTCGTGTTCTTCGTGGCAGTTTGCTCGCCGCAGCTTCTCGCGGCAACGGCCGACAAACCCTACGACACGTCCCGCTGGGTCGGCGCCAACTACACGCCGGCCTATTGCGTCAACGCCGTGCAACTCTGGCACGACTTCCGCCCCGAGGTAATCGACCGCGAACTGGCCGCGGCCAAGAAGTACTACGGGATCACCTCGCTACGGGTCTACTTGCACAACATCCCTTATGAAGCCGAGAAGGAGAAGTTCCTTCAGCGGATCGAGCAGTTCCTTGCCATCTGCGACCGCTACCGCATCCGGCCCGGCTTCGTCTTCTTCGACGACTGCTGGAACCACACGGGCGTCGAACTCGAATCGCCGCCGCCGGTCAAAGGACGCCACAACGGCCGCTGGGCCGCCTGCCCCCAGGATCGCCAGCGGACCGAAGAAGACCTGCCGAAGATCCAGGCCTACGTGCAAGACGTCGTGGCCGCCCATCGCCGCGACGGCCGCGTGTTGTGGTGGGAGATTTTTAACGAGCCGCGAAGGAACGCCGAGTACTCCGCCAGGCTGCGAAAGCTGGGCTACGCCTGGATCAAAGAACTCGAACCGATCCAACCGGTAATCTGCTGCTGGGACGACAGTGCGGAGACCGACATCGTCGACGCCCACAACTACAACAACAACTTCGCCGGCTGGGATCGCCAGGCCGACTTGAATCCGGCCAAGGGCACCGTCTTCACCGAGGCCGGCGCCCGCTGGTACGCCCCGCGCCGCAGCAACGCCGAGCCGATCGAGGTAATCCACTGGCTTCAGGGGCGCCGCGCGGCCAAGAAGACCGTGCCGGGCGTCTATCTCTGTTGGGAACTGATGGTCGGCAACTCGAACTGCCGCTGGTACTGGGGCACCAAAGACGACACGCCCGAGCCGACCGTTCCCTGGTGTGGGCTGATGTGGCCCGACGCCACGCCCGTCTCGCTGGCCGAGGCCGAAGCGATCCGCCGCTACACGACCGGCGAGTCGAAGGCCCTCTTCTTCGACGACTTCCAAAACGCCCCACCGCCCATCCGCCGCCCCGGCTGGACGGCCCACGGCAGCCTCGGCAGCGGCGGCAGCGGCGTGATGCCACTCGACGCCGGCATGAAGATGCTCGCCGGCGACACCGAGTGGACCGACTACGTCATCGAAGCGGTGGTGATGCTCCGCAGCGAAGAGCAGGGCAACGCGGGGCTCGTCTTCCGCGCCAACGACCCCGGCCCCGGCCACGACGAGCTTCGCGGCTACTACGTCGGCTTCGACACCAAGCAACTCCACCTCGGCAAGCTCGAAAACAACTGGCAGCCGCTAGCCGCCTTCAACCTCGAAAAGCTCGACTGCCGCGTGGTCCCCGGCGTCTGGAACCAGATCCGCGTATCGGTCGAAGGCCCCTACATCCGCGTCTGGTTCAACCGCATGCACCCTTCGGCCGATAAGGACCGCGGTCTGCGCATCGACTACACCGACAAAAAGTCTCCCATCCTCTCCGGCAACGTCGGCCTGCGAGCCCACCGCGTCGACGCCTGGTTCGACAACGTCGTGGTGCTGCCTGGCGAGACCCTGTAGCCGAAGTCGCGAGGGGTTGGCCCGCGTTGGGTGCCACTGCTGGCTTGCCCGTTGGTGCTGAGTGATGTTACGATACGACCGACGAACCGGCGCACACTTTCGCGGCGGGCTATCACAGACAATGCTGAATTCACGACAAAGATATTGGCTCCGCAATTACGCGCGGCGACTCCACACGGGCGTTTTCTTGATCGGGCTTGGCGGCATACTCTGGCTGGTCGCGGTCACGGGCGTTCAACTATCGCTTGCCGTAACTGCGGTAGCTATCAGCGTCTCGCTGGCCTACGGATTGATCGTGTGCCAAGTCTACCTCTCGCTCGCCTTTCGCACCGGCTTCGGCCATAGCGTTTTGTGGGGTGCGGTAGCGGGAATTCTATATCAATACATCGCCGTATTGTCGGTGTCCGTGGCAATTGAGTTTGCCGTGCCGCTTGCGCCCCGGCATCCGCTGCGCGACACGCTGCTCAGCATTCTCTTAGCCGTCGGAACGCACTGGAGGCTCTGGAGAAAGAAGCTCACCAAGAAGCAACAGCCCGGCACCGGATGACTCGGCGTCGACGGCACCGCCAGCCGTTGCCACTCGTTCTCCACTCGTTCCCAAACTCCAATTTGGGAACGGGCGTTCACTAAGCTCTGCTTGGCCGTGTGGGCATCGGAAGCGGAGCTTCTGGGAGGTGCGTTCCCAAAAGGGAGTTTGGGAACGAGGTCAAGAGGCGAGCACGTCGTAACGGCTCAACTCCGTCTGCCCCGGTCACCTCTCATCTGCACGACGGCCGCCCTCGGTCTCGTCCTCGGGCTGGCTCGCGTCCTCCGACAACGCTGCCCGGGCGGCGCGCGATTTCCGTAGAACGTCCAGGTCGACGTGGGTCGCCTGGCCGTTGTTGGCCAGCGGCTCGTACTTGCCGATCGCCGCGTCGTACCACCGGGCGGCGTCTTCCGGTTTGCGCTGAAGCCGCGCAGCGTCCCCCAAGTTCTTGTAGGTCCAGCCCAGGATGGCCTGGCAGTGCGGCATGTCGGGATGCGTGTCGGCAATCGGCTCGATAGTCCTCCGCGCCGTATCGAACTGCTCGGTCGCTTCGCGCAACTGCCCACCGGCTTTCAGCATGACGCCCAGGCCGTTCAGCGCGACCGTCATCTTGGTCTGAACGCCGAGATCCACGCGATACCCGGCGGGCAAACCTCCCATGATGTCCACGGCCGCTTGCGCCGTCTCTGCCGCCTCATCGGCGGCGCTGATGCCATTGATCAAAGCGATGACTATGGTTTTGCCAACCAGCGCCTCCGCGTGCACTTCCTGCAGCTCGGGGGAATCGCCGCGCTCGTCGGCCAGCAGCTTTCGGAGCCTCAGCGTCTCTTGCAGGATTTCCTCCGCCCGCGGTAGTTGTTGCTTGGCCATGTAGACGTGTGCCAGGCTCGTACGGACACTCAACCGCTGAATCAGGTTATCGAGCAACTCGGGGTGGTGCTTGGCCAAGTCGTCTCGGATCTGTAGGGCGTCGGTGATCGCGCGAAATGCCCGGTCCAGGTCCTGCGTAATGAGGTACTGCATGCCCTGTTTGTGGAGAACGGCCGCCAGTTCGTTGCGGTGTTGGGCCACGTTGGGCTCGCGGCGGATCACATCGGTCCAAAGTGCGATCGAGCGGTCGTAGGCCTCGGCGACCTTGTCGAACCGCTCCAAACGGCGGTTGATGTCGCCAACCCGCGAATAGGCGCGGGCATGTTCAAGTTGAAGTTGCGGGTCCCCGGGCCGCTCTTCGACGAACCGTTCAAAGAACTCGCAGGCGGCCTCCAGCAGTGCGTTGCGAAGCGTCTCCAGGCCGTGCGCCTTCATGCGGGGATCTTCCCCGACCAAGGTGAGAAACCGATCGACCGCCTCGCGGGCGAGGCGAAAGTTCCGCTGGGCCGCTTCCTTCTGCTCTTCGGCAATCGCCCTTTGTTGTTCCGCTTCGACGGCCCGCGCCTGGGCAACGCCGCGCTGGTCCTCGGCCTCCTGCCGCAGCGACGCTTCGCGAAAGAAGGCGACCGTCGTCACCGTGGTCACCGCCATCGACAGCAACACGGCCGCGGCCCCCAGCCCCGCCACCATCGGCTTTCGCTTACACCACCGCCAGAGGCGGGTTGCCCGGCCGATCGGCCGGGCACGGATCGGCTCCGCCCGCAGGAACCGCGACAGCTCCTCGGCCAACTCGGCGGCCGTGGCGTAGCGCCGCGACGGCTCCTTCTGCAGACACTTCAAACAGATCGTCTCCAGGTCCCTCGGCACGCTGCCGTTGAGCTTGCGTGGCGCCGGCGGCTCGTCGTTGATGACCTGATGCACCAACATGCGGGCGTTGCCGCGAAAGGGCGGCTCGCCGGTGATCAGCTCGAAGAGAATTACGCCCAGCGAGTAGACGTCCGTACGGCGGTCGGACACGTGGGCCTGCCCCTGGGCCTGTTCGGGCGACATGTAGGCCGGCGTGCCGAGCACCTGGCCGTCGAGCGTCATGGTGATCTCGCCGGCCTCCCGCTTGGCCAGACCGAAATCGACGATGTGCGGCTCGCCGTCGGTGTCCAGCAGGATGTTCGACGGCTTCAAGTCGCGGTGGACCACGCCCGATTCGTGCGCGTGGTGCAGGCCGCCGGCGATCTTCACGCACAGTTCGGCGGCCTCGCGAAACGACATCGGCTCCGCACTCAACTGATCGCCCAGCGATCTGCCGGCAATGAAATCGCTGACGATGTAGACGTCGTCCCCCTCGCGGCCCACCTCGTGCACGGTCACGATATTGGGATGCCGCAGTTGGGCCGCCGCTCGGGCTTCGCGGAAGAAATACTCGGTCTCGATCGCCGAGAGTTGACCCTTGCGGGGCACCTTCAGCGCCACGGTCCGGTCGAGTTCCGTGTCGCGGGCCTTCCAAACCGTCCCAAAGCCTCCGGTCCCCAAGTGCTCGACGGTCTCGAAGTGCCCGATCGTTTCGACCGTGGGTCGCGTGTACGTCGCGCCCTCGTCGCCGGCCAGGCTGAAATGGCTGCCGCAAGAGCCGCAGGTGATGTCCGTGAACGGCACGTCGGCCACCAGCACCACCGGATGGTGGCAGTGTGGGCAGCGAATGCGCAGGCCCTGTTGTTCGGCCGGCTGGTCAGGCGGCCCTTGGGACGGTTGCCGATCGGTCCCGTCTTGCTGCTCGACCTTTTGCCGTGCCGCGGCAATCACCCGCAGTTTGTGCAGCTCTTCGGCCAACTCGGGCAGTAAATCCGCATGGGCCTCGATGACCGACTCGTCGGTGAGCGTCTTGCCTGCCCCCCGTTGAGCCAGACAATCGGCCATCACCCGCTGAATCTGCTGCGACCGTTCGTCCGGCGCAGTCTCGTCGCGATGGGTGTCTTCGGACATGATCGACCTCCGTCGGGCAGCGTCCTACTTCTTGCTCAGCCATAGTGTGGAGCGACCCAGCGCGTCGCGCAGGCTCTGCTTGGCCCGCTGCACCAGTCCGCGCACCGCCGCCGGGCTGCGCTGCATGGCGGCGGCCGTTTCGTCGATGCTCTTGCCGTTAAGCATGCACATTCGGATCGCCTCGCGCTGGCCGGCCGGCAGTCCGGCGATGCCCACCTGGATCGCCCGAACCGCCTCGCGCCGAGCCGCCGTACGGCCCGGCGTGAAGTCGTGATCCGAGAGCAATTTCACCAAGTCGACGGCCGAATCATCCTGATCGCCCGGGGCAGCGTCCAACTGCCGCCAGCCGCCGCCGCGTTTCTGGCGCCGTAGTCCTCGGACCATGTCCTGCAACTGATGGTCGGCCAGCGCATTAGTCCAGGCGACAAACGAGCGCACGGAGCGCGCGGCACATCGCTCAATATCGCGCATCGCCCGAATAAACGTCTCCTGCAAGACGTCCTCGACGCCCAGCACCCGGGCGAGCGGCCCGGTCAGCTTCGGCTCGATGCGGCGAGCGAGCCGCGCGTAGTGCATCAGCAGCAGTTGCTCCAGCGCGAAGCGGTCGCCACCGGTCGCCCGAACGATCAAATCCCGTTGTGCCGCGTCTTCGCACATGCCGACTTCCCGATGCTGGCTAAGCCCTCAACCCAAAAGGCCTCACAAACATCCACCCACGCAACGCGCACGCTGCAGCGCAGGGCTCAAATCCCATGCCGCGCTGTGGTGACCTACGGAGTCCATTGTAACCCCCGAGAAGTGTGAGTGAATAGAAGCATGATTTAGATAATGATGTTTATCCGCTGCGATCCGGCGACCCCGGTGTTCGGAGGAGGCTGCTTGTGGTCGTTCTTCTGTTTCCACTCGTTCCCGAATTGGAATTTGGGAGCGAGGTCGAAGGTCTCTTGACACACGGCGTCGGCCCGCTACGTTCACGGGTGTTGTGTCCATCTCGGTCCATGGTATTGAGATTGCCCAGCGATTCCCTGGGTGCAGGAGGCCATCATGAAACTGTGCTGTGGGTCCTTCGCACTCGCCTTCACGTGTCTAGCTCACACAGTCCTGGCAGCCGATCTTGCCGCAATCGCGGTCACGCCCGGGGAGGCCGACGTGCCGGTGGTTTGCCCGGCGGTCCACATGCCCGTCTCTGATACACGAAGCGGCCCGCCGATCTGGGAGTGGCGCACCCCGGAGTTAGTGGCCGTCGTACGGTTGATCGAAGAAGCCGATCCGGGAGAAGGAAACGACTCCGCTGCAGAGGGCGATGACGACTCGTCAGTCAGATACGAAGTCAAGAGGGTCCTCTACGGCAGTCATCCGGGGAAGACAATCCGGGTTGAAAGTGACGGCGGCCGCCATTGGCGTGGTTACTCGGGCGATCATCTCATGGCCGTCGTGCCGAGGCTACACAGCCATCAAGCGGAATTCCTGGTGCGGTATACGCTACCGCTATCTGAGGAAAGGGCGGAGACCGCGCTGTGTCAGGCCCGGCTCGACTACGCTGCGCTGGCCGCGCCGTGCATCTTCGTCGGCAAGCAGCTCTCGCTCGACTGGAAGGACGGCCGGGAAAACTCCCTTCGAGAACGGCGATCGATGGTGGAAGTGGTTCGGGTGATTCACGGGGAAGCACTGAAGCCCCACACGAAGGTTCGCATGGTTGGGGACGCTGTGATGAACAGCAGCGACCGCAGCGGGCGGGCGACGTTCGAGCCATGCATCTATTTCGCGTTGCCGGGCGAGCCCGTCGAAGGGCGTAAGCCGTTTTACTGTGTGTACACGCACCTGGGCGTGGATCAGGAACCGAAAATCAGGGAAGCCTTGGGCCGGCGCGACGAGCACCCGATCCGCGAGTTGGAACACGACGGCCAGAAGATCAAGTACCGAGAGATCACCTTCCGCGGAACCAATGCGGAGGCGATCGGCCTGCTGGCAGCGGCACACGAAGGCGCGGTTTCTCTGGGCTATCGGACACTGATGCACCGCCGCGAGTCGGCGCGATCCGAGGTGGTGGCAACGCTCGAGGGGAAGATGCTTCGCATGGAACCCCGCGCACGGGACGAAGACGACTGGATCTTCCTTCCTCTTCTGCGTCTCGTCCGTCTGCTGGGAGACATGGAGGATGAGGACGGCGGTAGGGACATCGCAAAGCTCATCGAGAAGTACTTCGCCCACATCGAGCAGGGAGCGCCTGAGCCGCCGGAGCCGCCGGAAGTCAGGCGGATAATCCGGCGGCCGAGCGAGCAAACCCGAACCGATGTGAATCGTTCCTTCTACTGGCTGCTGAGACAACTTGGCGAAGATCACAGCCGGCGGGAATACGGCGACCGTTTGCTGGCGCTGCGGGCAAAGGCCAAAGGCCGCTGGAAGCAAGAGGTCCAGGTAGCGCTCGACGGATTGCAGGTGGAAGATTCCCGGGAAGTGGCCAAGGCCGCGGCGCTGATGAAGGGCGTTCGGCCGGTCCGCTCTCGCTCGGGCCTACGCCACATGCAGCGTAACCGGATCGACCTGGTGGCGTTCAGCCACGACGGCAAACTGCTGGCAACAGCGGGCTATCCGGCGGAAATCTGCCTCTGGCACACCGACACGTGGACTCTGGCCACCGCGATCGAACAGGATGGGGGCATAAATCGTTTGGTGTTCTCGCCCGATGATCGTTTCCTCTACGTGGCCGGGGGCGGGCCCGGTTTGCAGATTCACGCCCGCTATGACACGCGAACCGGAGAACTGGACAAGGCGTATGAGGGGCATCACAGCGCAATTCGTGCGATGGAGCTTTCACCCGACGGCCACACCATGATGAGTGGCGGTCATGAGATACACTTCTGGGACACCGAGACCGGCAAGATACTGCGGACCGTCGATGAACTCTGCGGAGAAGTGGAGTTGTTCCGCAGCCCGGACAACAGCGGTGTCTTGCGGCAGACAAGCCGGAAGAAGGGCCAGAAGTGGATCTTCGAACCGTTCCGCGGCGACGGTAGTCAGGAAGTTTCTTTTCCTGATGTGGGCGCGTCGCTACGGCTGGTGTCGTCGGAGGGAGGGATGACGTACTTCGTCGGCGTCGAAAAACGCAGATTCTCCTCCGCAGGGCCGGCGCGCGTCGTCTGGGGTGAGTGGAAACAGGGGGCGTTCGCAGGAAAGGGCGAAGAAGGAACGCAAATCCCGGTTCCGGACAGCAATCGACTTTCGTTTGGCGACGTGGCCATCTCGCCCAACGGCAAGCTTCTGGCCGTTCCCGTGGACAAGACGATCTGGTTTCTCTCGCTCCCCGAACTGGACGTGGCGGCCAAGGTCGTCTACACCTACGACACCTTCACGTTTCGGATCAAATCCGTCGCTTTCTCCCCAGACGGCAAACTGCTTGCGGCGGGTGTCGGTGAGCCGACGCCGGCACTGATCCGCACCGATACGCTTCAGAAGTACTTTCCCTACGACGGCCATGCCGGCGGAGAGCCCGACGTCTTCTTCACTGCCGACGGCAAGCAGCTCCGCTCCTACGGCCCCGACGGCACGGTCTGCACCTGGGACACGGCCACCATGAAGATGCTCCGCCGCGTGGTAATCCCCGCGGAGTTCGAGGTCATCAGCGTCCGCGAGCCCGACGGCCGCTACGCGGTCTGCTACGACGCCGCGTTTCAGCGACCTGGCTTTGAAGGCGCACGCGTCTTTCTCTGGCACGAATGGACCAATCCTGCCCGGGTCTTCGATGCGGAAACCGGCCGCATCATCGCCAAGGTCTCGCTGCCGATCGACCGCTACAGGACGCGGATTCACTGGATCGACGACCGTGAGGCGCTCGTGGCCCATGACGACGGGCTCTGCCGGTTCAACTATCGCCAAGGCAAGGTACTGAGCACGCTGACAACCGAGGACGTCCAACGCTATGGCGGCGACATCACCGAGGACGGTCGGTCGATCTTCAATCTCAACGGTGAAATGATCGACGTCGCCACGGGGAAGATGACCAAGCGAGTGACCGCGCAGATCAGACGGGGCTACATCTATGGCCTGGTCCCCGGCGGCAAGCACGTCTATTTCGCCGATCCGAGCGAATACACCTACGACCAGAACGCACTCGATCAACTCTACAAGAAGATCCGATTGACAACCGACGTCTTCAGCTACTCGTTCAGCGGCGACGGGCGGCGAATTGCCCTGGCTACCGGCGAGGGGATCTACGTCGACTCCAACTTGGTGTTCCATGACCCCAAGACACAGAGCATTGTGCGAATCCACGACAGTCTAAGCGGGGAGACACTCTTCGCCTTTCCCTCCTCAACGCGCTTCATCAGTGTCAAACTCTCCCCGGACGGCAAGCGCGTGGCGGTCGTCAACGACGATGGGACAATCGAGATCTGGCCCCTGCCGGCTGAAGGCGGGTGACCGCCGAGCCAGATATGAGCTAACGGATTTCGGTTCAACTTCCTTGTCTTCCGCGGGTGCGGCGGATTGTTGATCGGTGGCGTCTTCCAAGCGCAATTAGCCGACTCCTGCGACAAGTCAACCCATTCGTGAGTCGACTTACGTCGATTGGCAAAGACGTTGTGACGTCGCAACACGTTCGTGCTACGAAGGTTGCGTTGTGCGTCGCGTTGATTGTGTCGCCGTAAGTCTGACGCCGAATTGTTGACCGGTGGCTGAGCCACGGGGATCGTCGTAACCTGCTTTTGCAAAGGGACTTACGCGTACAGCTTGACGATTATTGGACGTCGCCATGCGGGAAGGGGCTATGACGAAGGTGACCGCCTCGACGCAACTTAATGGCTTGCAACAACTTGTCGAGAGCCCAATCGGCGGGCCGATTCCCGCGGCAGGGCGAATCGATGACAACTTTCCGCAACGGCTGACCTCACCCCGCACGGCGACGTGCCGGTGTCTCGCGATAATGCGGCCCTTTCAGCAGCGGCTGGTCGGCCAACGGGTCGCGGGAGATTTCGCCGGGGCGATAGACGCGGATCGTGTGGCGGGGGATCAAGCGCGCCGCTAGCGGGGCCACGGCCGTGGCGATCCAGATAAAGGAGATCGGCTCGAGCGGGATGCGGAAGCGGACCGACGTGATCACCAGCACGTGGAACAGCGTGACGCAGGCGAAGATCAGATACGTCGGCCAGAGCGCCCGCCAGCGGTCGGCCGAGATCCAGAGGCCCATCGCCGCCAGCACCAGCCAGGTGACCGTGGCGATGCGGTAGATGCGGTTGGACGCCTTGGGGTTCGTCTCGTCGAACAACAGGAAGTAGCGCAGCCGCCGCAGACAGAGCCGCAGGTAGCCGGACGGGTTTTCGAGGATGAACGCCCTGGCGCGGCGGCCTAGCAGGCGGCTCCGCTGCGGTTCGCTCAGCCCGGCGAATTCGGCGTAGCCGTTGGGCTTCAGCAGCACGTCGTCGATGTAGAGCGTCTCGTGGCGGGCTTCCCACAGGGCCCGGTCTGTGTCGGCCAGCGAGCCGTCGTGGGCCAGCCGGAGCGTTTCGGCCGAGTGCTTGGGGATCTTGTCGGTGCCCCAACTCGCCGGGTTGTTGGCTTGCCAGAAGGCGTAGCCGAACGTCGACTTGATGAAGACCGGCTCGCCGTGTACCCGCCAGTTGCGAACCAGCCACGGGGCGATCGCGGCCACGGCGACCGCGGTCATCAGGGCCAGCCGTGCCAGGGGGCCGCGGCGAAATCGTATCGGCCGGTCGCGGGAGCCGTCACCCAGAAAGAACGCAGCCGCACAGACCGGCAACGCCAAGGCCAGGATCGGCTCGACCAGCAGCAGCAGGCCGCTGAGCAGACCTGCCAAAATGGCACCCCGCCACGTCGCCTTCCAGCGCGGTGAGACCACCACGGCCAGCAACAGCGTCAGCACCAGCGCAGCCCACAGGGCGACCTGCAAATGGGTCACCATGTAGAGGTGTGTGGGATAGACGGCCGCCGCCGCCCCGGCCACCCAACCGACGCTCGGCTGCCGGGGCAGAAGCGACCATGTCAGCCAGACGACGGTCAGCACCAGCGCCGTGCCGGCAAGGCATTGCAGGAGTTGAACGGCCAGAATCGCCCCTGGCGTGGCCACGCCGAACAACGCCCAGGCGGCCCAGAGTAGCACCGGATAAAACGGGGCCTGCTGCGACGTGGGGCCTTCGGTGCCGAGGAATTCGATCGAAAAGCCCCGCCCGGCGAGCAGGTTTTCGGCAATCCGGCCGTGTTCGTAGGCCAGCGTGGCGTTGTGGCTGCCCGAGAGCGCTGCCACGACGCCGATCCGCAGCCCCAGCGCCAAGGAGCCCAGGATCAACAAGCCGACGGTCTTTCGCGACCCTACCATAGTGGGCGGGATTGTAGGGAGAGCGGGCCGGCAACGCAAGACGGAAATCGAGGTGAGAATCCCCGTGGATCCGACCTCAGCGATAATCCACGTACACGATCGGCGCCGCGCTGCTGGGGGCGATCACCGCGTCGTCGGGATGCAGGCCAGCGGCGATTTCGCTGCGATCGTTGGTGAAGGGGTCGTCGGCTCCCTCGACCAAGCAGGCCGTGGACAGGAATCTGACGGCATTGTCCTCGAAGAGGAAATTCAGACCGCGTCCGTCGTGGTGCAGGCTGAACAAGTTCGGCTGGGCCAGATCCGGGGCGTCGGCCATGATGGCGAAGCCTGCGCGCCGCAGATTCCTGGTGGCCCGATAGATCTTGTCGCGCATGTGGCCGAAGCTGTAGCCGTAGCTGCCGCCCATCGTCTGGCGCAGCACCAGCAACCGTCTTCCGCTGGCGGCCTGGACTTCTTCGATGGTGGGCGGCGTGAATTGCCGCCGATCGGCCAAGGGCGAGCCGGGGCAGAGCAGCCGCGACGGCTCCGGCAATAGATTGGCGGATAGCAGCGTAGGGGCATAGGCTCCGGCAGCGGCCAGCTTACCTTCGGCGGGCACCTCGGGAAAGCGACCGCCGTTCAGTTCGCTATACTGCGTCAACCACCCGCCGATCTGCCCTAGGTTATTC
>CAYYNP010000297.1:0-12152 GCA_964472545.1 uncultured Planctomycetaceae bacterium
CCGGGCGGCGCGCGGCGCGCCTCCGGGCGGGCGCGTCACCGGCTCTCCGCGTTCCGCCTTCACCCCGTCACCCGATCACCCCATCACCCCGTCATCCCCCCACCGCCTTCTCATAACACGCCTTCAAATACGCCACCGACTTCGCCATCACCTGATCCATCTCGTCCGGGGCCGGCTCGTGGTGCAGGAACGGATTGACGTACCAGGCGTATTCGGCCTTGGCCAGCGAGGCGATCCAGGGGGCGCAGTCGGTGGGGCCGATGCCGGGGAGTTGCTGGTTGCCGGGGGAATGCTGCCAGGCGTAGAAGAAGAACAACTGCTTGCCGGCGGTGGCGATCGCCTCTTCGATCGACGCCTTCCGCGTCTGCAAGTGATACGGGGCCAGGGCAATGCCCAGGCGGGGATTCGTGTTGTTGTCGACGAATGCCTTGAACGAATCGAGCGAGCTGAGCAGCGACCCGCCGTGGTTTTCGATCGCCAGATACGAGTCGTACTTCTCGGCCAACTCCAGTTCCGGCTTCATCGCCTCCATGAAGGCCTTCATCCGCGCGGTGAGTTCCGCCGGCGGACAGCCCCCGCCGCTGCCGCGAACCGCCACACCGCCGCCGACCTTGCCCAGCAGTTCGGCGTACCTGGCATAGCCACCGCTATAGACCGAGAAGCTGTAGAGCTTGAGCTTGGTTTCGGCGAGGATCTGCTTCAGCCCCTCGGGGCCCAGGCGTGCCAGCACGTCGTCGAGATGCGGACAGCCGGCGTGGCCGCTCCAGACGTCGACGCCCTCGAAACCCAACGCGGCGATCCGCTTGCAGGCTTCCTCCACCGAGAGCTTCGTATAGTTGATCGTCGAGCAGGAGAGCTTCATCTTCCAGCGGCCCGCCTCGGCGGCCGAGCCGACCAGCGCCGGCGCGGCGGCCATCGCAGCAGCGGCACCTGCGGCGGTAGAAAGGAACTGACGGCGGGTGAGCGATCGTGGCTGAGAAGTTCTCATCGGTTCGGTCCTTTTCGCAGGGTGGAGGGAGAGTCGGTGGGCTCGACGCACGCGTCTTAGCCTAGCACGCGGCCGATGGGGAAGCAAGCAACGAGGAGGCGACTCGGCAAAGTAGTCATCTCGCTCCGCGAGATGTCACATCGTCTCGCGGAGCGAGACGGTTACCTGCAAGATATGGGCTCGTCTCGCGGAGCGAGACGGCTACTCTCGCGGCTCACTCGCCGATCACCGTCACCACCACGGTCCGCTGTCGGCCGCGGACGTCGCAGTCGAGGTGGAAGATCTGCTGCCAGGTACCCAGCACGAGCTCGCCGTCGGTGATCGGCACCGAGAGCGACGGGCCCATCAGCGTGGCCTGCAAGTGCGAATGGCCGTTGCCGTCGTGCCAGGCGCGTTCGTGGCCGTACTGGCGGCTGGGCGGCATCAACCGGTCGAGCGTCGCCGGCACGTCTTCCAACAGCCCCGGCTCGAACTCGACCACGCTCACGGCCGACGTGCTGCCGACGGAGAATACCGAGGCGACGCCGGTCGTCACGCCCGAGGCCGCCACGACCCGGGCCACCTCGCCGGTCAGGTCGTGCATGTGGCCGTGGCCGTCGGTTTGCAGGGTGATCTTCTCTTGATGGACCATGGCGGGCTCCGGTGGAATAGACGGCGAAACTGACGGCCGGCGGTGGACGTGCTCCGATTATAGCGGGCGCGGACGGACGGTGTAGCCGCCCCCGTTTAGCCGCCGGCGCAACACGTTTAGCCGCCGCCGGTACGGCGGTGTAGCCCCGCGCTCCAAAACACCGCCGTACCGGCGGCGGCTAAACGGTGAAGACGACCTCAACACGGCTGTTCCGGCATCCGCACGACTCCACGGTCGACGCGCCTCCTCTTCGGCAGTGCCCGACCCCGGCCTGCCGCACGGTTGTCAATGGGCCGGGGCGTGGGTATGCTACATTTGCCGAACCCGTCCGAACTCGCAAGGAGAACTCTCGATGAAGATCGAACGCCGTGAATTCCTCGGGGCCGCCGTTGCTTCCACGGTGGGAGCCATGGCCGGCGGACCGGCCGTGTTGGCCGCGCCGGCCGACGCCAGTCCCACCGCAACGGTCCCCTTGGGCAAGACGCTCAAGGCCTGCCGCATCTCGTGCGGCACCGGTATGGCCGGCGGTGGACGCCAAACCAACCAAACCCGGCTGGGCAAAGAGAAGTTCGAGGCCCTGTTGCACTACGCCTACGACCACGGCATCTCGCACTTCGACATGGCCGACATGTACGGCACCCATCCGTTCGTCGGCCGCGTGCTCGAGAGCAAGCCGCGCGACAAGTGCCAACTGGTCAGCAAGATCTGGACCCGACGCGGCGGCATCCCGGAGAGGGAACGCCCGCTGGCCGACGTGCTGGTCAAACGCTTCCTCAAGGAACTACGGACCGACTACATCGACGTCTTGCAGATCCACTGTATGGACAAGGCCGACTGGAACCGGACAGAACGCCGGCAGATGGACGCCATGGCGAAGCTGAAGGAAGAAGGGCTGATCCGGGCACACGGCGTTTCGATCCACTCGCTCGACGCCTTGAAGACGGCCGCCGAGGAACCCTGGGTCGACGTGATCCACGCGCGAATCAACCCCTTCGGCCACCGCACCGACGGGCCGATGGAGCAAGTCGTGCCCGTGTTGAAGAAGATCCACGCCGCCGGCAAGGGCATCATCGGCATGAAGCTCGTCGGCGAAGGCCGCTTCACGCCCGAGCAACGCAAACAGACGTTGAAGTTCGTGATGGACCTCGGCTGCATCGATTGCCTGACGGTGGGCTTCGAGCAGCAGGCGCAGATCGACGAGTTCTTGGTCAACGTGGGCGAGCGATTGACCGCGTAGTGCTCTGACGGTGCAAGACTGATGGGTGCCATGTCCACGCTTGCGTGGGCATGTGCAGCACCCTTGCGGCGGCTACGTTCATGCCCACGCAAGCGTGGGCATGGCACCCAACGCAGCCGCCGATCCAGACTGGAAAGGACGCCGTGCTCAGCCCCAGTGGGTTTCGCGATCTGGTAAGCGGCCGCCGACGCGGGCCGTTGGCGGCATTCTTGCGGCTGGGGCTGCGCGTGGCGGAGACGCCCTATACGTGGGCCGTCCGCTGGCGGAACTGGCGTTACGATCACTCACCGGCGAAGACGCATCGCGTGGCCGTGCCGGTCGTCAGCGTGGGGAACCTCTCGCTCGGCGGAACGGGCAAGACGCCCACGGTCGAGTGGCTTGCCCGGTGGTTTCGCGAGCGGGACGTTCGCGTGACCGTCATCAGCCGCGGCTACGGGGCGGAGGCCGGCGCCCGAAACGACGAGGCGTTGGAACTTGAGCAGAAGCTGCCCGATGTGCCGCACTTACAGAACCCCGACCGTGTGGCGGCGGCCGAGACGGCGATCGAGGAGTTCGAGTGCCAACTGATCCTGTTGGACGACGCCTTCCAACACCGCCGCCTCGGTCGAGACCTCGACGTGGTGTTGCTGGACGCCACCGAGCCGTTCGGCTTTGGCCACGTCTTTCCGCGCGGCGCGTTACGCGAGCCGCTGAGTGGGTTGCGGCGGGCCGACGTGGTGGTCCTCTCTCGGGCAGACATGCTGCCACGCGCCGGCCGAGAAGACGTCCGCCGCACGGTCGATCTCTACGCCCCGGACGCCGTCTACGTCGAGGCGGCCCATGCACCGCAGGCCCTGTTGTCGTCCGCCGGGCAAGAGAAGCCGCTGGAGTCGTTCGCCGATCAGCCCGTGGCTGCCTTCTGCGGCATCGGCAACCCGGCCGCTTTTCGCCATACGCTCGAAGGCTGCGGCTATCGCGTGGCCGCGTTTCGCGAGTTTCCCGATCATCACCCATACGGCCGCCGCGACGTCGAGTCGTTGCGAGAGTGGGCCGCCCCGCAAAAGGTGGCCGCCGTGCTCTGCACCCACAAGGACCTCGTCAAGCTGGGCACCGAGCAACTCGGCACGGCGCGGCTCGGCCGCAAGCCGCTCTGGGCGGTCCGCGTGGGGATCGAAATCCAACGCGGCCGCGAGGCGCTTGAGTCGCGGTTGAAGGCGTTGGATGTCAAACTCGGTAACGCGTGATAGAGGAGACCGGGGCGGGTGGCCGCGACGCTTTTCCGCAATGCACGTCGCCACTTCTCCCGCATGGCCGGAAAATGCGTCGGGGTGGCGAAGCCACGAGAGGACCGTTGCGGGATGCGAGTCCTCTTGTGACGTCGTCACCCGGGCACTCTTGCGAACCAGGCCGATACGAACGTGGGGGGCCGCGACGCTTTTCCGCAATGCACGTCGCCACTTCTCCCGCATGGCCGGAAAATGCGTCGGGGTGGCGAAGCCACGAGAGGACCGTTGCGGGATGCGAGCCCTCTTGTGACTTCGTCACCCGGGCACTCTTGCGAACCAGGCCGATACGAACGCCAAGGTCTCTCCGCAAGAGTGACCGGGCCACCCGCGATGCCCGTCGTTTTTCCCACCGTACGCTGCCACTTCGCCACGATCCGATCGCCCGCCGCTACTGGGCCGACGTTGCGCCCATCGCCATAAGTAATTGGTTGCCAAGGGGTTACCTCGCCTTACAGAGGCCGGTCGCGTAACCGCACCGGCGCCGGCACACCGATTGCACTTCTGGGGAAATCACCCCTTGCTGCTCCCGGCTCGATCGTACGGCCCAACCATCCTGCAACCGCAGAGGCGACGCATGATCCGAGTCGAGGAAGTCAACGACCGTTACGAGCTGGCCGGCTATCGTCTGATCTGGAACTCGCTATTCTCCCAGACGCCCGGCGCTACGTTCTTCCATTCGCTCGATTGGCTGCAGACCTATTGGGAGCACTACGGCCAGGACCAACAGCTTCGCGTGCTGTTCGTCAGCGACAACGGCCGGCCCATAGGGATCCTGCCGTTGGTCGTCCGGGCAGAGGCCAGCCGGGTAGGACGCGTGCGGGTGTTGACCTATCCGTTGCACGATTGGGGCACGTACTACGGCCCGATCGGCCCGAACCCCACGGCCACGTTGTTGGCCGGCCTGCGCCACATCCGCCAAACGCCGCGGACTTGGGACATGCTCGATCTGCGCTGGGTCGACCTTGATGGCACCGACCGCGGACGTACCGAGCGGGCGATGCAGATGGCCGGATTCTCGCCGCAAAAGCAAGGCTGGACCCAATCGCCGATGATCGAAATCGGCGACGGCTGGGACGCCTATTGGCAAAGCCGCCCGAAGCGCTGGCGCCATAACCTCGAACGCCTCGAACGCCGGCTGCAAAAGCGCGGCGAGGTGAGCTACGTGCGATATCGCCCGGAAGGCGCGGCCGTCGGCGACGGCGATCCCCGCTGGGCCCTCTACGACGCTTGTGAGGGCGTGGCCCAACGGAGTTGGCAAGGCTCGTCGACCACCGGCACGACGCTCTCGCACGCGTCGGTGCGGCCCTTTCTCCGTCAAGCCCACGAAGTAGCCGCGCGTAACGGCATGCTCGACCTGAACCTTCTGATGCTCGGCGGCAAGCCGATCGCCTACAACTACGGCTACCAATACGATGGCCACGTTTACGGCGTGCGGAAGGGGTTCGACGCGGAATACAAGGCGCTGGCACCGGGCAACATCCTGCAGCGGAAGATCCTCGAAGACGGTGCCCGACGCGGCGACCAAAGCTACGACATGGGAGCCGACTACCTCGACGGCAAGCGTCAATGGCAGACGGCGCTGGACACCTGCTACCGCTTCACCCACTTCCCGATCGCCAATCCTCGCGTGCAGCTTCTGCGGGTGAAGCGCTGGCTGCAACAGCGCGTGCTGGGCGTCGAGCGGCTCGGCTGCGGCGGCACGATGGCCTGATCGGGCCCATTGTCATCGCCTTGCCCGCGTCGCTTCGACGGCCGCGATCTGCCGAGATTGGTCGCAATCGCGCGCTGGTGTCTTTTTCTGTGGGCACTCTCTCCCTCGGATTAGGCGGCGAGCAGCCCGTTCTTGCCTGCTTCCAGGGCCACGGCGGAATGTCCGGCCGGAATCCCGCTGAGTATCCGCCTCGACGAGTTTCGCTGCATGGCTCGTAGATCGCGGCGCTTCGCGGACCGCTGATCGTGTCGGTCAACGCGTAAGATGCTTCTCTTAAGCAACTTGCGGCGACTCAACGCCCGCCGCCCGATTCTCTCGATTGCTCTGCGCGGCGACGTCACGCGCGGTCTCGCGTCGGCGCCGCTTGCCGGCGAAACGCTGCTGCTAATGATTTCCAGTAGCAATAGTAACCAAACAGCATCAGGCCGCGTCGGGGCAAGTAATCCCGACGACCCGACCGCGGCTGCCAACCGTTACCGGGGAGATATCATGAGCGAAACCACGTACGCCAAAGGGCTCGAAGGGGTGATTGCGGCCGAGTCGACGATCTGCCGGGTCGACGGTGTCAACGGCGACTTGTTCTATCGAGGCGTGTCGATTTGGGACCTCGCCGAACACTCGTCGTTCGAGGAGGTGACCTATCTGCTGCTCTACGAAGAACTGCCCACGGCCGAGCAACTCGCGGAGTTTACGCAGCGGATGCGATCTCAGCGTGGCCTCCCGCCGGCGGTAATCGAGATGATCCGCGAGTTCCCGGACAACGGCTCGCCGATGGAGTTGCTGCAATCGGTGATCTCCTATCTTAGCGGCTCGGTGAAGCATAGGATCGAACACTCGGCAAATTGCAACTGCCGCGACACGCTGCACCAGATCGCCCAGATCGCTACGGTGCTGGCGACCTATCAGCGATTCAAGGAGGGCAAACCGTACGTCGAGCCGCGCAGCGACCTTTCGCACGGGGCCAATTTCCTCTACATGCTGCGTGGCGAGGAGCCGGATCCGTTCGAGGGCCAGGTGATGGACACCTGCCTGGTGTTGCACGCCGAGCACGGCTTCTGTGCCTCGACGTTTACCGCTCGGGTGGTCGCCTCGACGTTGTCGACCTGCTATTGCAGCATCTCCGCGGCGATCGGGGCCCTCTACGGCTCGCTGCACGGCGGGGCCAACGAGCGAGCCTTGGCGATGGCCCAGCAGATCGGCTCGAAGGAGAACGTGGGCCCCTGGCTCGACAAGGCCTTGGCCGAGAAACGTAAGGTGATGGGCATGGGCCATCGGGTCTACAAGGTGAAAGACCCGCGTTCGGTGATTATCGAAGAGCACCTGCGGAAGCTCTGTGAGTTGAAGGGCCACTCCCGCAATTACGAAGTTCTCAAGGAACTCGAGAAGCAGTTCCGCGAGCGGATGGAGACCAAGGGCAAGCCGATCTATCCGAACGTCGACTTCTTCTCCGGGGCCGTGTACGACCTGTTGGGGATTCCGAAGGAACTGTTCACGCCGCTGTTTGCGGTGGCCCGAACTGCCGGCTGGTTGGCCCATATCCTGGAACAGCGCAAAGACAATCGACTGTTCCGCCCAAAATGCCTCTACGTCGGTGACGAGCCGGGTGGCTACGTGCCGCTGGCCGACCGTTGATCGAAGCCGAACACCGCCCACTGTTGGCCCCCCAAACGTCAGGCCCCGAAGATGAATGTTGCCGTTGTACGCGAGAGCTATGCAGGCGAGAAGCGCGTGGCGCTGGTCCCGGCCCTGGTGCCGGGGCTGGTCAAGGCCGGTTTCGAGGTGTCGGTCGAGGCCGGAGCCGGTGAAGCGGCCGGGTTTCTCGACGCCGCCTACACCGAAGCCGGAGCCAAGATCGTCGACGATCGCGCCGAACTGTTCGCCGCCAACGTGATCTTGCACGTCCGCACGGCCGGGGCGAATCCCGAGGCCGGCCGGGCCGATCTGGAACACTACCGGCAAGGCCAAATCGCGATTGGCATGTGCGATCCGCTGGGCACACCGCAGGCCTCGGCCGACATGGCGGCGAAAGGCGTGACGTTGTTCTCGCTGGAAATGCTGCCGCGGATCACCCGGGCACAGAGCATGGACGTGCTCTCGTCGATGGCCACGGTGGCCGGCTACCGGGCCGTGTTGCTGGCGGCCGAAACGCTGCCCAAGATGTTCCCGATGTTGATGACCGCCGCCGGCACGATCACGCCGGCGAAGGTCTTCGTGATGGGCGTGGGCGTGGCCGGCTTGCAGGCGATTGCCACCGCCCGGCGGCTCGGCGGCGTGGTGTCGGCCAACGACATCCGGCCGGCCGTGAAAGAGCAGGTCGAAAGCCTGGGGGCGAAGTTCGTCCAATTGGAACTCGACTCGGCTGCGGCCGAAGACAAAGGCGGCTACGCCAAGGAGATGGGCGAGGAGTTCCTGAAGAAACAACGTGAACTGATAGCCCAAGTGGTGGCCGAGAGCGACGTGGTGATCACCACCGCGGCGATTCCCGGCAAGAAGGCCCCCACGCTGGTCACCGCCGAAATGGTCGCCGGCATGGCGCCCGGCGCTGTGATCGTCGACTTGGCGGCCGAGCGCGGCGGCAACTGCGAGTTGACCGTGCCGGACGAGACCACGGTTTCCGGCGGCGTGTCGATCTTGGGCCCGACGAACCTGCCGGGCGAAGTGCCGTATCACGCCAGCCAGATGTTCGCCAAGAACATCACCACGTTTCTGGATCTGCTGGTCGAAGGCGGAGAGTTGACGCTCGACTTAGAGGACGAGATCGTCGCCGGCACGTTGATTGCGCACCAGGGCAGCGTCGTGAACCCGCGCGTGTGTGAGTTGTTGGGGATTGAATCGCCGGCGGAATCGGAGAAGGCCGATGAGACGGCGAGCGAAGAGACGGCCGCGGAGAAGGAGTAAGGCGGGTGCCATGCCCACGCAAGCGTGGGCATGCCACCCGACTCGAGCTTACCGGCAGAGATAATCGCAAAACCTCCGGGGGCTTCCGCCCCCGGCTACTGACGTAAGAAGTAGTGCGAAGGAAACCTGATGGATATACAACTACTCTTGTTGGCCAACGAAGCCAGCCCTCCGGACGAAATCCGCCTGCCGCTGATCGCCGGGGTGACGATCTTCGTGCTGGCGATCTTCGTCGGCTTCGAGATCATCACGAAAATCCCGCCGACGCTGCACACGCCGCTGATGTCCGGCTCCAACGCGATCTCCGGGATCACACTGGTGGGGGCCATCTTGGCCGCCAAGCACGGCGATCCGGTGTTGGTTACGGTGCTGGGGACCGCGGCCGTGGCTATGGCGACGGTAAACGTCGTGGGCGGATTCCTGGTGACCAACCGCATGCTCGAAATGTTCCGCAGGAAGAAATAACCGTGAACGAATCACTCAACGTTGCCTATCTGCTGGCCGCCGTGCTGTTCATCATGGCGCTGAAGGGCCTCACGCATCCGCGTACGGCCGTCCGCGGCAACCTGTTCGGTGCGCTGGCCATGCTGGTGGCCGTAGTGGCCACAATGGTCTTCGTGGCCAAGTTGCACTTCGTCTGGATCATCGTCGGCCTGGCCGTCGGCGGGACGATCGGCGGCGTGTTGGCGGTGAAGATCAAGATGACCGACATGCCGCAGTTGGTCGCACTGTTCAACGGCTTCGGCGGCGCCGCGTCGGTGTTGGTGGCCGGGGCCGAATTGATCCGCAGCGCGCCCGACGCCGGCAGCGACCAGGCAATCGCCACCATGGCCACCGGACTGATCGGCGCGGTGACCTTCTGGGGCAGCCTGATCGCGTTCGGCAAGCTGCAAGAACTGAAGGCCTTCCGCAAACCGCTGAAGTATCCGCTGCTGAAACTCGGCAACGCCCTGCTGACGCTCGCCGTGCTCGCACTGGCCGTTTACGGGTCGATCGAGCCGCAGGCGACCTGGGCCTACGTTGCGTTGGTGGCCGCTGCGTCGCTGTTGGGCCTTACGCTGGTCAATCCGATCGGCGGGGCCGACATGCCGGTGGTGATTGCGTTGTTGAACTCCTATAGTGGACTGGCGGCATGTGCCACCGGCTTCGTGCTGGGCAATACCGTGTTGATTATCGCCGGATCGTTGGTGGGAGCCTCGGGTTTGATCCTCACGTCGATCATGTGCAAGGCGATGAATCGTTCGCTGGCCCACGTGCTCTTCGGCGTGCTGGCGCCGGCCGAAGACGCGGCGTCGGCCGACGAAGTCTACGGCGGCAAGGTCAAGTCGACCTCGGCCGACGAAGTGGCCATGCTCTACGAGACGGCCCAACGTGCGGTGATCGTGCCGGGCTACGGCATGGCGGTCGCCCAGGCACAGCACGCGGTGCGCGACCTGGCCAACGTGCTGCAATCGCGGGGGATCGAGGTCGAGTTCGCCATCCACCCGGTGGCCGGGCGGATGCCGGGACACATGAACGTGTTGCTGGCCGAGGCAGAGGTGCCCTACGAACAACTCAAGGAGCCCGGCGACGTCAACCCGGCCATGGCCCAGACCGACGTGGTGCTGGTGATCGGAGCCAACGACGTGGTCAACCCCGAAGCCCGAAACCCGGCCAGCCCGATCGCGGGCATGCCGATCATCGAGTGCGACAAGGCGCGAACGTGCATTGTGATCAAGCGGAGCCTGAGTCCCGGATTTGCGGGCATCCCGAACCCGCTATTCGCGATGGACAACACGCTGATGTTCTTCGGCGACGGGAAGAAGGCGATCCTCGATTTGGTGGCGGCGCTGAAGGAGTAGCCGCCGACGTGCAGCGCAAATCGACCGTTTAGCCGTCGCCGGCACGGCGACGTGAGAGGTTTAGCCGTCGCCGGCACGGCGACGTGATGGATCGCCACGAAAAGCACAACAAGGCACGAAAGGTCTTGAGACGGCGGCAAAACGGGCGTGGCCGGGCGAAACGGGGCACCCACGAGACGATTTTTGACAAGCGGGGTTGACTTTATGGTCCGAGGAGTAATAATTCTCAGTAGCGATAAGGACCGGAGCATGTCGGACCACAGATTGCATCGTAGCACGCCGCAGCGAAGACTCATTTTGGAGGAGCTGCGCAACGTCGATACGCACCCCACGGCCGTCGAACTCTACGAGATCGTCCGCCGGCGGATGCCCAAAATCAGCCTGGGAACGGTCTACCGAAACCTCGATTTGCTGGCCGAGCAGGGAGCGATTCAGAAACATTCGCTCGGAGGTGCCGAAGCCCGTTTCGACGGCGTTTCCGAACATCACCACCACGTCCGCTGCATCCGCTGCGGCCGGATCGACGACCTCAACGGGCTGCCGGCCGACCTGATCCGCCAGCAGCCAAAGGAAAACGGAGGATACAAGATACTCGGGCATCGTCTGGAGTTTCTCGGCGTGTGTCCGCACTGCGAGGGGAGAAGAAAAGGATGAGGGGGAAAGGATGAAGGATGAGGGGGAAAGGATGAAGGATGAGGGATGAGGGATGAAGGATGAAGGATACGAGGGTAAGACGCCGTGCCGTGCCCGTGGTTTCGAGACGACTCGTCCCAGACGCCCATTCAACGCCGCCACCGTACGGCTTGACGCGAAGTTCTTTCATCCTTCCTCCCTCATCCTTCATCCTTCCTTCTTCTCCCTCTGATCCCTAACGCGAAGCCAACCGTTTACAACCATCTACATACTACCGAAAAGGAGCACGTTCATGTCAGCATTGGTCACCAAGGAAGCCCCCGATTTCACCGCCCAGGCCGTTTTGGCGGACAACTCGTTTGCCGAGCTTACGCTCTCGTCGTTTCGCGGCAAATACGTGGTGTTGTTCTTCTACCCGCTGGATTTCACGTTCGTCTGCCCGTCGGAGATCATCGCCTTCGACAAGGCCGTGGAGAAATTCGAGGCGAAGAACACGCAGGTGATCGGCGTGTCGGTCGACTCGCATTTCACGCACTTAGCGTGGAAGAACACGCCGCTGGAACAGGGCGGCATCGGACAGGTCAAGTATCCGTTGGTGGCCGACTTGAGCAAGTCGATCTCGAGGGAGTACGGCGTGCTGTTCGGCGACGAAGTGGCCTTGCGGGGGCTGTTCCTGATCGACAAAGAGGGCGTCGTGCAACACGCCCTGGTCAACAACCTGCCGTTGGGCCGGAACGTCGACGAAGCCCTGCGGGTGGTCGACGCGTTGCAGCACACCGAAGAGCACGGCGAGGTCTGCCCGGCCAACTGGACGGAAGGCGAAGACGCCATGACCCCCACGGCCGAGGGCGTGGCGACGTACCTGGCGAAGCACGGCTAACTTTGTGTTGGGGGCCATGCTTGCCAAGCGAGCGCAGCGAGACGGCAAGCATGCCCACGGCGAGCGTG
>CAYYNP010000298.1:0-12122 GCA_964472545.1 uncultured Planctomycetaceae bacterium
CCCACGTACTTCGCATACACTGTCTTTGCCTCCGCCACGTCGTCGGTGCCGCCGACGATGGCGCGGCCGTCGGGGAAGACGGTTAGCTCGTAGCGGTCAACGGCCAGCCGCAGGAGGAACGCGTTGCGGTTCAGGCGGCCGACGCCCTCGAGCCGCCGGGCCAACTCGTCGAGCGAGAGGCTCGTGCCGGGATGGCTAAGCTGGACTGCGTTGCGGCCGCAGAGTACGGCCGATTGGCCGCCTTCGCGGCCGGAGAGCCAGGGGAAGTCGCCGCCCTTGCACGTCGGGCAGTCGACCTGCTCGCGCAGCGAGGAGACGTCGACCTGGCGGATGCGGTTGTCCCAAAGCTCGAAAACGGTCAACTGCCGCGAAACGGCGTCGAGCTTGCCGCTTAAGATCTTGATCGCCTCAAGGGCCTCGATCGAAGCGATCACGTTGACGATCGAGCCGAGGATGCCGGCCGTGTCGCAGGTGGGCGTGGTGCCCGGCGGGGGACATTCCTGCATCAGGCAACGTAGGCAAGGCGTTTGGCCGGGCAGGATCGACATCGTCTGGCCTTCGGCGCCCAAACACCCGCCATAGACCCAGGGCAGGCCGAGTTTGACCGAAACGTCGTTGATGAGGAACCGGGTCTGAAAGTTGTCCGTCCCGTCGACGATCGCATCGACACCTTGGCAGAATTGCTCAACGTTGGTGTGATCGACGTCGGCCACGATCGGCTCGACCTCGACCTGGGAATTGATCCGCCGCAGTTTTTCCGCCGCGGCGATCGCCTTGGGAAGCTGCTCGGCGACGTCGTGCTCGTCGAAGAGGACCTGCCGCTGAAGATTGCTGGTCTCGACGAAGTCGCGGTCGACGATCCGTACGCGGCCCACGCCGGCTCGGACCAGCGTATTGGCCGCCACGCTCCCCAACGCCCCACAGCCGCAGACCAGCGCGTGGCTCTCGGCCAGCCGCCGTTGTCCGTCTTTGCCCAGCGGAGGATAACGCATCTGGCGGATGTAGCGTTCGAGCGAGTTCGCAGAAGCGTCGTTTTCGTTCATCGGGCGCAGTCTTGGGGGACACTGACGGTCGTCGAGTCCGTGTATCGTACCGCAGACGGGGGCCACCGGCAAGTTGCCGGCCCATGGTCTCCCTTCGTGCGGCACGCCGGCGTGTTGGCGGCGGCCTCGATCTTCTCGTACAATGGCCCCGGGTGAGCCATGCAAAGGAGCCTGCCATGAAAGAACGAGTTTTTGCTGCCGCCGTCTTCGGTCTTATTGCGATGCTGCCGATCTTCTGGCACGTCGGCCCCGATTGCCCAACGTCGGCCGCCGCGGAAATCACGGCCCGACAGAGCGGCTCCGTGACGATCTACTACAAGACCTCCTTTGACGACGGCACCAATGGCTGGACCGCCGCCAACGACGGCCGGCTGAGTTGCAGAGACAACGACGGCAAGGCGCTGCACTTGGCGTGCCCAAAGCGCTGGTCGGCCGTCGAGCTTCCGCTGGCGATCGCCGGTTCGAAGCAATTGAAGATGGCCCTGTTGATGAAGTCCGGCAGCCTGCCGTCGGTGGGCATCAACGTCCACGACGCCCTGGCCGGCGACAACACCACGGCCTAC
The DNA here is from genome assembly GCA_964472545.1 of uncultured Planctomycetaceae bacterium. GTDB lineage: Bacteria > Planctomycetota > Planctomycetia > Pirellulales > Thermoguttaceae > CAYYNP01. The sequence continues at coordinate 1,607 of CAYYNP010000298.1, forward strand.
GGCCATCGCTACCTCGAACCCGGCCGCTGGACGCCGATGCTCTACCACCTCGACCGCTTCCGCTACAACTCGCGGACCACGGGCTTCGTCTCGCCGCAGACCAACTACGACAGCGTTCGCTTCTACGGCCCGGCCGAGGTGCGGCCGGGCATGGAGTTTGCCATCGACGACTTCGTCATCTATCGCGGCACGGATACGCAGCCGCCCGAGCAAGTCGTGGGGTTGGCCGCTGCGGCGACGTCCGGCGGCGTGCGGCTGGCCTGGAAGTCGGCCGAAGATGACGTTGCCGCGGCACGGTATGTGATCTCCCGCGCCGATACGGACGATTTTCGCAAGATTGCCGAGTGTTCCACGACGACGTACACGGACGCCACCGCCGGTAAGGCCCGTTATCGCTATCGCGTGCTGGCCGTCGACTTCGAGGAAAACCTTGGGCCGTGGTCGCAGGAAGTGGTCATCGCTTCGACGTCGACACCGCGCCGCGCGGAACCCAGCCGCGAAGAGCGAGACCGGCTTGACTACGCCGACCATATCCGACAGGTCCACGCCCGAGGCGTGGGCAAAATCCGCCGAGGCCACGCCACGCTCTTTGGCGACTCGTTGACCGGGGCGACCGTCTATCCGCAGCGTGCCCAGGCGGCGTTCGGCACCCTGACGGTCAACGCCTTCGGTTATCCCTCAATGCGGACCAGTTTCGGCCGCGACAAGGTGGCCGAAATCCTCGGCCGCGACAACCCGGAGTTCATGTTCATCCTCTACGGCACCAACAACCACAAGGCGGCCGAGCGTCTGCCGGCGGCGATGGACGACCTGGCGGCCATCGTTCGTGCGTGTGAAGCCCGGGGCACCGTCGCCGTACTGGGCACGATCCCTCCCCGCGGCTGGGCTCCCGAATCGGCCCCCGAGGCCCTATTCAACCGACACGTGGTTGAACTCTGCCGCCGATTGAAGATCCCCACCGGCTACATCTTCGAGGGCTTCCAGGCTGCCGGCGACCGCCGCACCTACATCGCCGGCGACGGCGTCCACTGGCACGGCGAAGGGATGGCACTGGCCGCCCAGGCGTGGGGCAAGGCACTACAGCAAGTCCGGTTCGTGCTCCGCGATCGGCCTTGAAACCCTCCTTAAGGATGGTTTTGCGCAACCACAAACAGCGATACGCCAACACGAACTCCTTGGCTCGACACGTATGCAGGCGTCTTGCAGCGGGACCATCTGGTCGATAAAATAAAAGGTTCGTCGTTCTTGCCCTTCATTCGAGGGGGGAGTCGGCGTCGCTGGGGGCAAGCCTAGAGATCGCCAAACGCGAAAACCACGAAGATTTGCCGGTCCGTCGCCGACACGGCGGCTGCCCGGCCCCGATATTGCCGATTCGTCAGGAGTCCCCATCATGACTATGGACAAGAGCCTCCGCGTGCGTCAGGGCCTGATGCGCAGCCGGAGCGTGCTGACCCGAGCCGAGAGGATCGAGCGGCTAAAGGCCGCCGACCGATGGGCCGACGGCGACAGCCCGTTCGGTCTGGACAAGGTCCGCGTCTACAAAATGGCGCTGAAGAAGAAGAAGAAGAAGAAGGTGGAAGAAGAAGAAGAGGGCGAGGGCGAAGGCGGCGCCGCCGAGAGCGAAACCTCGTAGGACCCAACGGGCACCTGAGGTGGGATTGCGATGCGCGTGCGTCTGGAGTACGGCCGCAACGGGCTCGAATGTGAGTTGCCCGACGATCGGGTGGTCAAGTGTCTCAGCTACCGGCCGTCCGAGCCGCTGGCCGATCCGCAGGCCGCGATTGCCGAGCGGCTGCTGCATCCGGCCGGCGCGCCGCCGCTAGTGGAACTGGCCCGAGGCCGCCGCGACGCCTGTGTGCTGATCTGCGACGTCACCCGGCCGGTCCCCAATCGGATCGTCTTGCCGCCGATCCTCTCCACGCTCGAATCGGCCGGCATCCGGCGCGAGGAGATTCTGATCCTCATCGCCACCGGCCTGCACCGGCCCAACGTCGATGAGGAGTTGGCCGAGATGGTCGGGCCGGCGATCATCGAGAACTATCGCGTCGAGAACCACCACGGCCGCGAGCTTTCCGAACACACCCACCTCGGCGAGTCGCCCCGCGGCGTGCCGGCGTGGATCGATACACGTTACGTTGAGGCCGACTTGAAGATCACCACCGGGCTGATTGAGCCGCACTTTATGGCCGGTTTCTCCGGAGGGCGGAAGTTGATCTGCCCGGGCATCGCCGCCTGGGAGACGATTCGGGCATGGCACACGCCCGAGTTTCTCGAACACCCCAACGCCCGTTGCGGCCGCCTCGACGACAACCCGGTACACGAAGAGAGCACACGGATCGCCCGGATGGCCGGCTGCGACTTCATCGTCAACGTGGTGATCGACGCCAAGCGGCGAATCCTGGCGGCGGCGGCCGGCGAGATGGAGGCGGCGTTTGACGAAGGTGTGGCGTTCGCCCGCGGGCCGTATACCGACACCGTGCCCGAGCCGGTCGACATTGTGGTGACCAGCTCGGCCGGCTACCCGTTGGACACGACGTTCTATCAATCGGTCAAAGGCATGGTCGGCGCATTGCCGATCGTCAAGCCCGGTGGCACGATCATCCTGGCCGCCGGCATGAGCGAAGGCATCGGCAGCGACGACTTTCGCCGGCTGTTCGACGAGAACCCCTCGGCCGAGTCGTTCATGCAGCGGATTCTCACCACCGACTACTTCGTGCCCGACCAATGGCAACTCGAAGAACAGGCCAAGGTCCTCCGCCACGCCAAAGTCAAAGTCGTCACCGACGGCCTGCCGCCCGCCACGCTGCGCCGCCTGTTCGTCGAGCCGGCCGAGAGCGTCGAGACGGCCGTGGCCGAAGCGCTCTCGGAATACGGCCTGGATGCAACGATCGCGGTGATTCCGGAGGGGCCGTATATCATGCCGGAGGTGGCCGGCTGACTCGTGCGTCGGACTGCAGTGGAAGTCCCGGAGTCTTGTAGGGTGCGTCGCGACGCACCGTGAGACGCGCTCGGCATTTGCGTCGACGTGCGGGTACGCACCGCGCGGCGGGTGGTCATTGCAGAGGCAGACGAAAGAGGCGGTGCGTCCCGACGCACCCTACGGTCTGGACACCCAGTTCGGCATACCATCCATTCCGGACGCGGTCAAAGAGGGCCGTCGGCCCGCAAAGTTGGCACCGTGCGGCCGTTTGGGTTAGAGTAGAGGCTTACGTGCCGCCGGCGGGCGGGGGATTGCCGGGGCGGCTGGATGAACTTGCACCGTGAACTGAGGAGTTTTCGCATGAGAGGCAACTACGGTTGGTTGGTGGCCGTGATCCTGATCGCGTTTGGGGTTTGCATGCCCGGCGGGCTTTACGCTGATTCGGGCCAGACGACGCGGATCGTCGACGAGCAACAGCACGCCAAGCCCACCGGGGGCGGCTATCCGTATCGTGAGAAGGCCGACTACGTGCTCGAGGAACTCGACCTGAAGCCGGGCGACGTGGTGGTCGATATCGGGGCGGGCGACGGCTGGTGGACCGAGAAGATGGCCGCGGCCGTCGGTGCGCAGGGCACGGTTCATGCCGGTGAGGTGGTGCAGGACAAGGTCGACAAGATGAAAGAGCGTTTTGCCGAGTCGCCGCAGGTCAAGCCGTATCTTTGCCCGATGGACGGCACCGGGCTGGCGGAGAATTCGTGCGATCTGGCCTTTCTCTCCAAGACGTATCATCACCTGAACAAGGACGGCAAGGTCGATTACCTGCGCGGCCTGTGCAGCGTCATCAAGCCGACCGGACGCCTGGTGGTGATCGAGCACTATCGCCAGTTGGCCGCCGGCCGGGCACGCGAACACGGCTGGGCGCCCGGGCTGTTGATCAACCAGGCCGAAGAGGCCGGCTGGGTCGTGTTGCGATGCGAACTGATCAACGGCACCAACCACTTCATCGCGATTTTTGCCCAGAAGGAACTGTTTGCGGGGAAGCCGTAGGCTTGCCGTATAGTAGTCATCTCGCTCCGCGAGATGTCGATGTGTCTCGCGGAGCGAGACGGCTACTGTGTGGCCCCATGCAGATCACCCGGCCGTCGACGGTCGAGACTAGCAGCCGTCGGCCGGTTGCGGCCAGGCCGTCGAACACAGGCGGGCTTTTCAGCGGGTATTCGGCGAGCTGTGTTCCGTCGCCCACGGAGACGGCCCGCAGCACACCGCCGCGGCGGCCGTCGAACGCCGCCCAGGGATCGTCGGCCGGAGCCACGTCGGGAGGACCGGCGACCCAGAGCGTCTCCCCAGTCAACGCCATGGCACGAACGCGGATTGGCACTCTCGCCGACCAGCGCGGCTGCTTCTTGCCGCGATCGACGGCCGCCAGTTCGTAGGCGTTGGTGGCCGGCCGAAACCAGCCGCCGAAGCCGCCGCTGCGCCGGGTTCCGGTGGTGTAGGTGGACTTCCCGTCGAAGACCAACAGATCGGCCGATCCACCCTTGCCGCCGGTCGACCAGCCCACGCGGCTGAAGGCCGTTTCGTCGAGCAACCCGGCGGTGGAGAATGCACGCCGACCGGTTGGCGTGGGCTCGGAATCGGACGGCGGCGCCTGCAACGCGTACTTCAAGTGGCGCATGTACACGTAGCGGCCGTCGCTCGTCAGCACGTCGCGCAGCCCGTGTGGGGTATCGCCAAGCGGGGGCAGCGTGCGGATCAACTCGCCGGTTTCCGGCTTCAGCACACAGATGGTGACGCCGCCGTCGAGATGGGTCGAACGTCCGGCCGCCACGTAGGCCACGCCGTCGACGACCAACACGGTGCCGTGGACCGGCCAGGCCGATTCCAATTGGCCGCCGGCCATGATCTGGCGTTGTTCGACGACAATACGACGACGCCAGATCAACGATCCGTCGTCGGCGCGAAGACAATACACGCAGCCGTCGGCCGAGCCGAACAGCGCCAGGCCACGATAGATCGTCGGCGGCGTGTCGACGCGTCCGCCGGTGGTGTAGTCCCAGAGCGGCTGACCGGATCGGGCATCCAACGCGCGAACGCAATGCCGGTCGACCTCCGCCACAAAGACCTTCCCGCCGGCTGCCGTACACGCGCTGATTCGTCCGCCGAACTCGGCCTGCCAAAGACGCGACAGTTTCGCCGGCACTTCCAACGTCGTCGCACCGGTGCGTCGGGCGTCGGCTCGATAGGTGGGCCAGTCGGGAGGATCTACGATCTCTGATCCGCGATTGATGATCTGCCCGAAGGCGGGGCCTTGCTGAAGCGATTCATCCGCTCGCCCCTCGTCCCTCACGTCTCGCCCCTCACTTTCCCCCGCCGCCAACGCATAGAACCCGCTGAGCTTCACGTCGAGATAACACCGGCAGGGATGCGGCGGGACGTAGACCAGGCCGTTGCAGGGCATGACGCCGTAGCGGCAGATGCCGCGGACCCAGTGGTGCGTTTGGCTTTGCTCGGCCTGCAGATCGACGAACTCGATCCCCCGCCGGGCACAAAGCAGGTAACGCTCGGTCGCCTTGTTGCGGTAGCAGCGATGGTGGTGGGTTTCGTCGAAGGCTTCGGCGGTGGAGAACTTTCGCTCGAGTCGGCCGGTGTCGAGGTCGAGCCCGATGGCGGCGTGTTCGTCGGCGGCGTGGGTCCAGACCGTGCGACCGACAACGAACACGTCGGCCTTCACGCCGGGGCCCCACTTGCTGCACGGGTGCGTCCACAGGACCTTGCCCGTAGTGGCCGACATGCCGACCAGGCGGACCCGCACGCCGCGGTTCCAGGTCGCTCGCGTGTACGGCTCCTCGGGCTGGGCGAGTAACACGACGTCTTCGTGGGCCACCAGCGTGCAGAGGTTTTCCGGCTTGTAGGGCACGTGGCCGCGTTTGGCCGTCTTCGTTGGCCGTGGCGTTCGCCAGATATCGCGGCCGGTCGCCATGTCCAGGCCGATCACGGCGTCTTCTTCGAGGAAGAACACCCGGCCGCCGGCCACCGCCAGCGAGAGATGCGTGATCCGTTCGAGGAAGTCGGACTTCTCCGAAATGCCCGTGTAGTCGCCCCGCCGCCAAAGCAACCACCCGGTGTCGGCGTTGAGGGCCACGACCTGCTTCTTCACCGGCGGCTTTTCGGCGAACGTGCCGGGCTCTTGTGGCGACTTGTTGACCGAGAGAACAAGCGTACCATCGCAGTACGTGACTTCGTCCGTGTGCCACGTGCCGTCGTACATCCGCACGGTATTGCCCGTGGCCGCGTCGAGCGCCGTCAGCGGGGTGTTGAAGCCGAGCGTGACGTAGACCCGATCCCCCACCGCGACCAGACGCCGCGGGACGTACGTCGGCATGTTGAAGCGACCGCCCGTCTCGCGGAGGCTCCAGGCCTTCCAGCCGAATTCGCCCAGCGACCGCTTCCACAACAACAGGCCGTTGAAGGCGTCGCGGGCCACCAGCATCCAGCGGTCGGGCATGCCGGCGGCCGTGGCGGGGGCCTCGTCGCAGATCATGAAGACGCGTCCGCCGGCCGAGACCATTGCGGCCGGGCTGGCGTTCAGTTCATGATGCCTCTGCCAGCGCGGCCCTTCGACCCATTGCACGCGGCGCGGCGGGCCGACCACCCGATCGGCGGCCACCGCGTTGCCGTCGGCGCCGCGCAGCCAATGCGTCCACTCGTCGATCTCGGTAGGCCACGGCTTAACGGTCTTGGACCATGCTCCGTCGACTCTGTGAAGCAACACGCCTCGGGGGGCCAGCACGCGCATCATTTCCGATTCGGCGATTCCGCTCGAGTCGTCCGCGACGAGCAAATTCACCAGATTGTCGGCGTATGGCAGCCTGGAGCCGAGCAGCCGGTCGACCGACACGTCGCCGTAACGGCCGATCGAGCGGATGTGCCGCCGGGCCGCCTCGACGTTCTCCGCTCGTCGATCCAGGCCGTGGACCAGCGAACTCGGCCCGGTTCCCAAGAAAGCGGTCAATCGGGCGTCGCCGCAGCCAAGATGGACGATCAGCCCGCCGTCTCCGCCGGCCGCTTCGAAAAACGCCACGGCCTCTGATGACGGATCCGCTGCAGCGAGCGCAGACGGCACGAACAACGAGAACAACACGCTAGCAAGCAGCTTTGGAACTGTTTTCATCGTGCAACGCCATCCATCAGACGTCTAGCCGCCGCCGGCACGGCGGTGTTCTCGATACGTACATCGCCTCACGCCGCCGTGCCGGCGGCGGCTAAACGGCGAGGGCGCAGCGTCAACAACTACTCAATCGCCGGCCCCTCGATCCGTTCGCCGCGTTGTTGCCGGGCCTGGTCGGTGGGGTTAAAAGTGCCGTAGAACAGGGCGTTGGCGTCCATCCAGGTGACCACCCGGTCGAGGTCCTCGCGGCTGAGTTGAACGTCGTAGTGGTCGGCCGTAAGAAACTTCATCAAAGGGCTTCCCCGGGCGCCGAAAAAACCCGGCCGGGTGAGCGGTTCGCTGTTGACCTGGCGGAAATCCCCCGGCTTGCCGCCCCAGGCGGAATAGGATACCCGCGAGATCAACGCGTTGTAGGAAGTGGTGAACTGGCCGGCCGGCTCGCCGGTGAGCACCACGTTGCCGTCCGGCTTTTGGTGGCTGTGGCAGCGCACACAGTGGCGATCGAGCACCGGCTGCACGAGCCGCGGATAGCTCAACGGCAGCGAGCCCTCCGGCCCGGGCGTGATCGTCGACGGCGGCCGGCGAAGCGCGTCGGCCATGCGCCGCCGGGGCGGGGTCAACGTGCGGTGCTCGTGACAGCCGACACAGGCGGCCGTTTCCCCCGGCTGTAGGTAGGCGAGGCTCCGCATGATCTGCACGGCCCGGCCCGAGGAGTCCAGCGCCTGAAAGGCCAACGGGATGCCCGCCGGGGCGGTGAAATAAGCGGAGCCGTCCGCCTCGACCGGCACGGTGCCGAGCACCTGCTTGCCGGGCGACGCGTTGGCGGCGCCCACGCGCGGGGCGTTGGCGTGCGGCGTCGACTTGGGCAACACCTGCACGATCCGCAGCCGCTTGACCACATCCGACGGCAGCGGCGGCCAGGCCGCGTAAACGTCCTGCAGAAAGAACGTCCCTTGCTCACGCGACGATTGCCCAAACAGCCACTCGCCATCCGCCGCCTCGTCGCCGGGCAGCTTGCCGCACACCGACGCCACCGCCGCCGGACGCGCCCGCGGCCGCAGCGGGATCGGCCACAGGCTGCCGATGTTCAGGTCGCGGTAGAGCAGTTCCTTGTTGCCGAAGCGGTCGACCAGATACAGCCCGAACATGTTGGCCGGGTTGCCCTTCGGCTCGCCGATCAGGCTATCGAAACTGTAGGCGGCTAGGAAGACGTCTTCACTGAGCGGCCACGGGCTGCGATAGCAGTGCCCCGGCCAGCGGGCGGCCTGCGGCGGCACGTCGACCGGGCCGGGAACGCCTACCGGTGCGTGCCAATGCCCGCCGCCGCCGTTGCTCACCGGGACCTCACTCTCCGGGAACAAGGCGTCGGGCGTCAGCCGTGTGATCGGCTCCAGGCCGTCGATGCCCTGCCGCACGTTCAGCCGAATGATCGAGCCGGCCGTCATCGCGTGATGGGCCGCCGCGGTGGCCATTACGTCGGACGAGCCGGGGATCGGCCGGGCTTCCCACACGCCCACCGGGTGCAGCGTGTTGTTGCCGTAGAAGATCCGCACGTCGGAGCCGTCGGGCCGGGTAGTCCAAAGCTGCTGATAGTGGACCGCGTGGCGGTCGACGTAGTCCCAGCGCGTGTAGATCACCCGTCCGTCGTGCAACACGGCGGGATCCCACTCGTGTGTCTCGTGGTAGGAGATCGGACGCGGATTGGAGCCGTCGGCCTCGGCCACTGCCAGCGCGTAGACCGGACATGGGCCGCGCCCGCAACGATGGTAGCCGCCGCGGCGCGTGGAAAGAAAGAGGAGCTTCCCGTCCGGCAGATAGTCGGGCGAAAAGTCGTCGAACGGCCCGTCGGTCAGGTGCCGCAGCCGGCTGCCGTCGGCGTCGACTTCGTAGAGATGATAGAAGACGTCGCCGTGGTCGTCGCGATTGACCGGCGGCTCGTCGACTTCGCAAAAGGCGAACAGCACTCGCCGGCCATCGTACGAGACCTCCGGGTGTTCATAGCTACCGACGGGCAACTCGGCGGCAAGTTGCCGGCAGGCGAACGATTTGCCGGGTTGCTCGAGTACGAACAGCCCCCCGCCCGGCCGGGCGTCGCGGCCGTAGTATTGCGTGAGTTGATGGCTGAAGGCCGACGGCACGCGTTTGACGAACACCAACGGGCCGGTGTGTGCCAAGGGGTTTGCCAGCACCAATCGGCGTCTCTGCTGATGGACGTGCCGCCAGAGTTGTTCCCAAGTCTCCTCGGTCGCGTTGTCATTGGCCGAAAGTGTCTGAAACTCCGTCCGCAATTGCCTCCAGTGCGTCATCTGCAATTCGTCCGTTGCCACGCCACGCGCACGGAGATCCTCCAGCAGTGCATCGCCGCGGGAAAACGTCTGCCGGATTGCATCCACATATTCCACCGTCATTCGCGCCGTGCCGATCCCGTCCTGCATCCGCCAGTCCCACTCGATCAGGGCGTCCTCGATCGCCGGCCGCAACGGCAGCATCGAAGCCGGCGGACCTTGTTGGGGAAAACGTTGCACGGTGCCGATCGGAACGTCCCAGGACTGATCGGCCATGCACAGGCGGACGTTCGAGAAGCACACAGCCGATTCCGACTCCCCGCCGACGGCCGTCAGGCGGATGACTGCCGGGCTTGCCTTCACTTCGGCGGAAAGCTCCAACCGGCTGGTTCCCTCGGACAAATCGCGCTGGCACGAACTCTCACCAACCGCCAACGCGACCGTTACGGCACCAGCCCCGGCCAATGCGGCGGTGGCTTCCACGCGAATCGTCTCGCCAACGTACTGCACCGGGATGGAAACGGCGACACTCTCACCCCGGCCAACGCAGACCAGCATCGTCGCCGGCTGCGACGTCAGGGCGACCTGCGGTCCACTTTCGCCGGCGATCACCGACAGCCCACATACCGAATCGCTCGCCGCCGGTGCCGGTTGGCCACCGAAAGAGACCTCCGCCGGCCGAAACTCCGGCGCCTCGGACGCGCAGAGCAACGTGCCCTGTGTCAGCACCAGCACGGCGGCCAACTGCCCGAGCGCGGGAATTCGGGTCGGTGTATACCAACTCATGGCAACTCCTCTTGTAGATAGAAGAAACGCGGCCGGGCAAGCTTCGTGATTCGAGGTCGGGAGCTATCCGCAGTAGACCAAATCCTCCCGCCGACGGCAAGATGAAGCCGTTGTCGAGCACCTGCCGTTTAGCGGCCCGCTAGAGAACGGCGAAACTGGGTGCCACTGCTGGCTTGCCCAGCAGTGCTTGTGCGTTAGTTTCAACTCTGCACTGCTGGGCAAGCCAGCAGTGGCACCCGAATTCTCAAACGTCTACTTCTTCGAGGGGCTGCTAAACGGGGAAGACGGTTTCCCTGCACGTCGCAGGAGAACTGCAAAGTCGATTCGCGGGAGTGGAAAACGGGGACTGGCTCCGAG
>CAYYNP010000299.1:0-12099 GCA_964472545.1 uncultured Planctomycetaceae bacterium
GGATTCGCCGTGTTTCTCCGCCCAACTGTTGGTGTCCCACGAAGGGTGGTGCATCGTGCAACGCTGGATGACGACGGCGTGGAGGTCCCTGTTGTTGCTGAAGACGCAGGCCTGGTAGTTCTTGCCCCAGCCCTGCTCGCTCTCGCTGCCCCACTTGCTGATATCGCAGTCCTCGATAACGATGTGATGGCCGTCGAAGAGCCGTATCCCGTGTTCTTTCACGTTCCTTATGGTGAAGCCGCGGAGGATGACGTAGCTGGCACGCACGGCGATACCGATATCGTCTTTGTTGCCGGTGTCGATCGTGCAGCCCGTGCCGTCATACAGCACGTAGGCGCCCGGCCTCCCGGATTTGTCCGCGGCAAGCGTGGTGTCGCGATCCGAGACCTTCACCACGGATTGCACGGGGAAGCTCTCGCTCCAGGTAGTCCCCCGGCACTCGGTTCGCTGGCCGGTCCCCTCAACGGTCAGGGCAACGTCGTAGGTCGTTCCCGGCGTCAGATTCACAATGCTGCCGCGATAGTCGGCCGTGCACTGCGCGGTGTCGATGGGATGGTAGCGCAGTGGAAGGCCCGTGTGCCACTGTTGCTGACCGCTGGGGCGGTACTTGACCAGCACCTTGTGCTCTTGGCCGCCCTCCGGCGGCGACCAGTAGATGCCGATGCAGTGGAACGTTGGAACCAGCAACGCCCCGCCCTCGTCCCGCCCGTGCTGCACTTCCGCGGCGGCGGATAGTGCAGTCGCTACAACGACGGCAAAGACCATTGTATGCATCACGTTTCTCCGCATGGTGTTTTCCTTGATCAATAGACGTCCGGCAGGCAACTGCGAACGCCTGCCATGGCCGGCTGAGGAAGCCGCACAAATCGCGGGGTACTCAGTCACTGTCGATAGCTTTGTTCGGGATTCCATCTTCTTCATCCATTTGACCAAGACCGGTTTCCACACGCCAAGATCTGTCTCCGCTGCGAGTCACTTCTCATCGAGCACGAAGATTCTCGTTTCGGCGTCGGCAGGAAGTGTCAGTGTGAGACCCTCGTGCCCGTCGAAGTCCCGCAGTACGACGCGGCGTGGCTTCCCACCGTGGATGACGGCCGGATCGTACGTGATCAAGACGTGGATTCCGCCCAGCTTGACTCGCCGCACGACGGGCAACGTCTCGGCGAATTGCCTGTGGGCCGATACGTCGATCTTCATTTTGCCGTGGCTCAGCAGGTACTCAAAGGGTTTCACGAGCGCCATGCCTTCGATCATCGCCGCAACCGGTTCGGACTTGACTCGCAAGTGCGTGTTGAGTTGCTTGATGGGCATCGAGTAAACCGGGTGTGCGTCGCCAACACCACGGTCCTTCGCTGTCGGTTGGATCTTCCGGAAGCGGACGATGCCCTGCTGTTCGTCGAGGCCGGCGACGTGAACGACGTCATACCGCCGGAAACGGTATGGCTGGTCGTCGGTGGCGGCACCCTCGGCCTGCAAATCGAAGGAATCCTTGAGCATCACGTCGGCGCCCGACGAGAAGTAGTCGCCGTCCGCCTTTCGCTCTTTCCCTGCGGCCAACACCGGCGTCGTGTGATGATTCCCCGTGCCCGACCAGTTCCAGGTGTCGAAGCCGTCGATGCCGGTGAAGAACGCCATCGCGATCATGGCCCGTGTTTCCTCGCAGGGCAGAGGCTGGCCTTGCCACCACCGCCAGCCACCGCCGCCACCGTGTAGCAGCGTCCAAAAATAGGGGCGCACGGGCTTCTTCACCGGCATCGAGTTGACCAGCCGCATGTTGTCGTCGATGTTGGCCAGCACGTAGGCCACGTTTTGCGGCGACCAGTAGAAGCAATACACCGAATTGTTGATGAGATCGACCGATCCGTAGATCCGTTTGCCGTAGGCAATCCAGGGATGGTACGTGTCGGGATGCGCGTCGCGCTTGTGAAGTCCTCCCCAGATTCGCCCGGCGGGCTGCCAGCCGTAGAGGCTGATGTTCCTCCAGCCCTGCTTCCGCGCCGCCTCAACCGCAGAGAGATACGTCTGCGCATAGCCGTCGTAGTACTGCTTCTCAAATGCCGACTTCTCCGCGTTTGCCGCGTCCCGCGGATACCAGTCCTGCTCCCGCAACCGCTCGGGCGAGAGGACACCGTGCTCCATGTCGACCATCAGGTAGTCGCCGATCTCGCTCAGTTTCTGAGGCTGCGCGACTCGTTTGAACTTGTCGGCTCGCAGGTGCAGGGCCACCAGGTCGAATTCCGTGAGCATGTCCCATCGTCCGTCGGGAATGCCACGCTCACGCGTCCAAGTGTGCCAGTTGATGAATCCTCCCCACGCAAGCCACTTGGTGCCCTTAGGCAGGTGAGCGCCCTCCTCGATCCGCCGGACGTACGGCGAGAGGACGTTGAACCCGTGCGCCGAGGCATAGTCGGTCATGGCGAAATTGTGCCACCCGCCGTAGTTGAACTCGCAGTTGAAATACCGAAAGCGGAACGGCTTGATTTGCCTCGCGACATAAGGCGCCTCGCCCGGTTGGAAACCGTCCGTCATACGCTTGTCGAAGGGTTTCTCCGGGCGGCCGAGAAACGGCGGCTCATCGTCGAGGTCCACCCCGCGGAGGCGTTCGACGGTAAGCGACTGTTCGGGCATTAAGACGACTTCGCCGGGACCAAGCGGAAGCGGAATGACTCGAAACGTCGGTACTCGGCCCCGTAGAGTCTCGAGTTCGGCGCGAGCGGAAGTTGCCTCTTCGCGTGCCGAAGCGCCAAGCAGCGTCGCGGCTAGCAGCGAAAGTCTGGTCAATGTTGCCGTGAGAGTGCATAACATAGTCAGGTATTTCTCATCCCGTGGAGGCATGCGACGTGCACCCCTCATGCTCGTCTGTGCGGCTAGCGTTGTCAACGTCCTGCATTGCTTCGAAAAGGCCGTTACGGACCGGGACAATCGAGGTCGTAACGTGCTTGACACGCCAGTGGGCGACTTCGATAGGGGATAATCACCCGGTGGTTTGCAGCATACTGGTGGGACTTCAGTGCTGACGGCCCCGACTGGCGTCCCAAAACGTTCGACTGCCAACCCATCCGAGCAGCCTCAGCACAACCGTTTGCTGCGACGGTGTCAACTCCGGGCCATTGAATACACGCGCTTAGCGCAGGCCGTTCCACTGCTGAACCGTGGCCTTGGATTTCTGGAATTCCATCATGATTTTCCAGCCGTCCCGCTTCAACAGCAGGGCCTCGAAATGGACGTACTTCTTGGTGTCTTTGCCGTCGGCATCCGTCGCCGTGTAGAGGAAGATGCCCGATTCGTGAGCGGTCGTTTCATCGCCGAGGCGCTGGCGGAAGCGAAACACCACGCTGGCCCTCATTTTTCCGGCCTTGGTATCCACAAAATCCTGTTTCCAGCGAGCCAGGGCCTTTGACAGCGGGTAGCATTGCCGTTCAACACCGGAGACCAGCACGCCGTCCTTGTGACAGGTCGAAACGTAAAGATCGAAGTTCCCCTCCTCAACGGCACGGGAAACTCGCGCCCAGTAGGCATCTAGCTCGGCCAGACGCGATGCTTCGTCGGCCGTGGAGCGGGGCCGGTCGGCCTGCACTTGCTCGGGGACAACGCCCAATAACACGATCAACAAGAAGATGCACACCACACAGTTGCGTGCAGTTGCTCTGTATCGATGCCACATCCCAGTACTCCTGTCTAAGTTGATTGCGATATCAATCCTACAGCGTCCTCAACTTTACCATAGATGGGCCGCGTGTCCCACTTAGGGCTTGTCCGGAAACAACTTCGTCCGCTTCATGGTAGCCATCACACTCCGTGTGATGATTCGCCCGAAAAACTGCGAAGTTGTTTCCGGACAGGCCCTTACTGCTCTGAATACCGAGCCCATTTCGTTCCGTGAGCCCGGGAAACCCCACGCTGCATTGACGTGGCCCCAAGAGCTGAACAGTCAGGCAAGGTGTTTAGTCCGTAACGGAGACACCCCCCAGCAGCGGATGGACTTCCGTGGTCCGGAGTTGCGTTCCAAGAATGGGTCGCTCTGCGGTGCGTCTCACGCTTGTCGGCCTTCGGACACAATTGCCCGCTCGTTCCGTTGAAGATCCCCGCCGACATAAGGTGGTGCGACGATACTCGTGCCGCCAGTTCAACTGGGCGGCGTACGCGGGGCATCTACGCCATCAGGTAGAGAAACCTCGCCAGGGCCTTCTTGCGCCGTGTTGAACTCTTGATGCAGCGAAGGAGCGTGAAGAACCCGTATAGAGTCTTGATCCGGTGCGTCAGCCGGGCAGAGTCTCGTTTGAGCGTCCCGGTCGTCCAGTATTTGGCGGTTTGCGGATCGTGCTCGGCCCGTTCGACGGCCCCAAATTCCCGTTGCACGTCCGGCAACGATCTCCACAAGCGGAAGTGGTGACGGTGTGCCCCGAGGCCGCTTCTCGCGAGATCCGGATATCCGAACTGCGACAATTCAGTTAGGCCGGCAGCATGATTGATTAGGTGGTGCAGCCCGCCGAATCCTCGGCGGCGGACCGAAGCGGACCGGATCATCTCGTCGACGACCACCTCCCGCATCGATTGTGCCGAAGCGTAAGGCCGAATATCTCCATCGACCGGTAGCGCAACCTTATCGCCGGTAATCCACCCCCGCTGTTTGCCGTAATAGCCACGGCCGGGAACCGCACCACTGAACGCTTCAATCAGTTTGCGGATGCCCCCGACGACCGAAGGTGTTGCATAGACCGGATGGTCGTGAAGCGCCCTGATTGCAATGGCGGCGAAGATGACGTTGTGGCCCGATTGACGTGTCTTCTCGATGTTCCCGGCAAGCGCCTTGGCGATAGTGGAAATCAGCTCCTCCTGGGGGCGCTCTTCGGGAAAAGGCTGAAAGAGTTCGGGAATCTTGACGCCAGCTTTTTCCGAATCGAACCAGACGGTCTCCTCGCCCCGCATGATGCGGTCGAGTTCCTTCTCGATTCCGGCATGAACGCTGCTATCGAGATCGGCGTGGTCTTCACCAAAAAAGTACCCCGCGATCACGGCTGCACCCAGGTGGCCGGCCAGAGGGCCGGCTCGGTGGGCACGAGCCAGACCCCAAATCCCTTCTTGCAGGTATTCAAAGTCGACCATTCACTCTCCTGCACGAAAGATCAACGCCGGTAGGCCGTCTTCATTGAATAGGTTGGCCCAGGGAGCGTGCTTGTCCCAGGCATACTGCACGGTGACCGGCTGCGGCACTTCGCTGCTGGAGACCACCACGCCGTCGCCGTCGATCACCGCTTTGGCCCAGTGGAACTTGCCGTCCTTGCCTGCCACGGCAAACCCCTGCAGGCCATCGCCGTACTTGGTGGCCAACCCGCCCCCGACGTGTTTGAATTGAACGCGAATCTTGTCGGCCTCGACCTTGTGCGATGCGTAGATGGGACCGTAGATTTCCACTTCCTGCTTGTAAGCGAAGCCCAACGCCACCTGTGCCGCGCGATGACCGTAGCCGGACTTGTTCAGCGGATGAACGCCGGAACCGAGATCGCGGGCCGTGACCATAGCCGTGCCCGGATGCTGCATGATGCGAACGTGATGTGCACGGTAACTGCCGGCGTCGGCTTGCTGAGGGGCTGCCGGCAGCACGGCGAAATCTTCTGCCATGCGAGTGGTGGGATTCGACTTATCCCAGGCGCAACCGCCGCCACTTGGTTTTTGCACGTAGAGGAAGGGGAACTCGCCCTGTCCCCAGGCGTCGCGCCAGCCGCCGATCAGTGCTCCCATTGTGGTAAACTGATCCAGGTCCTTGATGGCCGTGCCCGATTCGCCCTGGTCCCACAGCACGCCGCGGACGCCGTACGGCACCACCGGCAGAATGTGCTGTTTGTACAGATCACCCCCGGCGGCCGCTTTGAAGGTTTTGGTCATTGCATCGCTGGCAAGCATCTCGTCGGTAAGCCAACGACCCGAGGGCGTTCCGCCCACGGCACCCAGGATAAGCCCCACCGGTACGTCGAGATCCCGCTGCAAGCGTTGGCCAAAAGCGAACAGCAGTGCCGAGAATCCTTGGTTGGTTTGCGGGGTGGACTGCTGCCAGGTGCCTCCCTTGCCACGGCACAGGCGCAACTGCGGATAGGTTCCGGCCGCGAGTTCGGCGAGCACTTCGTCGCGCTTGGCGTATCCGCCCGCGCCGCCGGCCATGTTCGATTGGCCGGAGCCGATCCAGACGTCGCCGACCAGTACGTCGTTCAACTCGACGGTGTTCGATCCCCTCACGCTGAGCACGTGCGGTCCGCCCGCTTTCAACGGCTCGAGCTTTACGCTCCAATTACCTTCGGCATCGGTCTTGGCCGTGTGTGACTGGCCGGCGATGAGCACGACGACCTCCTCACCTGCCTCGGCCGTACCCCAGACGGGCGCGGCCAGATCGCGCTGCAGCACCATGTGATCGCTGAATACCGGTGGTACTTTCACTTCGGCCAGCGATACGGTGGCGCAGGTGGCGGCGAGAAGCAGCGTGACCGCGGAAGACAAGTGTCGCATGATCGGTCCTCCTTGCGTGGCGAAGTAACGCATTCACAAACGGCGGACTTCGATTATAGCCACACGCACCGTCGTTGTCTCGCACTTTGAGAGGCGACTGCGGCTCGATCCGAAAGAAGGCCAACGCATGGTGCGGCTCATATCCGGCCGGTTCCGCCCGGGCTTTCCCACGTGGCGACTTTCTGACGCGCTCTCACCGGCATCGAAAGACGGGTGCCGGTGAGCTCGCGACAGGGCGACGGGCCGACTCAGACCATCCCCCGATGGAGTGTCTCACAGATTGTCGTTTCCTGGCGTGTCTCGCAATTCCCAATGGGTCGTCGTCTCGCGACTAACTTCCGGCGATCCGAATGTCGTGACCTGCCGAGCCCACAATCCGATCGGAGCCGTCACCGCCTGCGAGCAAATCGTTGCCGGACGCACCGGTCAGTTTGTCGTTGCCCTGGCTGCCGAAGATCAAGTCGCTTCCCGCGGCGCCCCCCCGCGTTTCGCCGTGCTGGTCTCTGAAGCGGGTATGCGGTTGGGCGCGGCCCGGCTTCAGTTCGGCTGTGAGCGTCACCTCCTCGCCGTACGTCACCTCCTCGGCATACGTCACCTCCTCGGCGTACGTCGCTGCCTGCCTATTCCTATTCTACGGTCTATGGCTCTTGGCCCCGCTGAATTCGAAACGGTAGCGTCCGGAACCGACGTCGAACGTCACCCAGTCGATATCCCGACCGGCACCGTCGACTCCCGCAACACCACTGACGTAGGAAGCACCCTTCCAGACGGTTTTGCCGCACTCGGTAATCGCGCCATTTTCTAAACCGAACGTTGGCACACTCACTCGCGCCGTTGAGTTTGCAGGGATTTCGACCTCCAGCACGAATGAATCACCCGTCCTCTTCCAACTCGATGAAATGACGCCTCGGACAGTCTTGATTGAAGCCTCGGCGTGCTTCAGGTCTCCGAGTGCATGGGGCCTGATCTGGAAATGGCCGTACCCCGGCCCGAAAGCGCGGGTGCCCCCGAGTCTGCCGACGCCATAGAACGGAGGTTCCTGAATCCCGGCGATACTCTCGTAGAAGAGCCTGCCGACGCCGGCCAGCATGGTCATGCTCTCTTCGGCATGATACCCGCCTTTGAGCATGCCCCAGGATTCCCACACGGTGGTCGCGCCCTGGTCAATCATGTAGCCCCAGCCGGGAAACTCGGTATGATTGACCGCGTCGTACACGATCTCGCCAAGACCGTTCTCGACCAGCGACTCCATGAAGCCGGGCAGCCCCACGTGTCCCACGCGCAGTTTGCCGCCGTCGGTTTGCGTGATGGTTTGGGCGATGTTCTCGATGAGTTGCTGCTTGTTCTCTTGGGGCACAATACCCAGAGCCAGCGGCAGAATCTCCGACGTTTGTGACTTGGTTGCGTAGTGACCCGTCTTGGGATCGAGCCAGGTCTTGTTGATCACGGCCCGGATCTCTTGGGCCAGACGCGCGTAACGTCCCTCTTCCTCTTGCTTTCCCAATACGCGGCAGATGCTCGCCAGCGTCCGCGTGTTGTGGTAATAGAAACAGGTCCAGATGAAGTCCTTGGGAGTTTCCTGGCTGATAAACTCCCAGTGTCCGGTTTCTCGGCCGGGCAACATGTGTTCGCCGAGCCAGCCTTTCGTGACAATGTGATTGTGATCCGCCAACTCCCGGCCGATGAAGTCCACCCAGGCCTTGACGCGGTCGCCATGCCGTTCGAGCAGACGTTCGTCGCCGTGACATTGATAGAGATTCCATACGAGCATCGGATAGGCGGCATTCTGGGAAACGTCGCTCTGTCGGTTCATTCCCGGCAGTCGGGGTACGATATCGGAAAGATCGCCGTTCTCGGACCCGGCCAGCGGAATGCTCCGGGCGACGTCGGTCCACAGGCTGGGCATGCACTTGCGCGCCGAGAGGCTTCCGAAATAGCTGGCCGGCTCATTATAGAAGATCGGCTCTCGGTGCAGGCAGTCGAGAACGCACCCCTTCAGCGCCACCCTGAGCGAACGTTGGATGTTCCCGTGAATCTGATTGAGAAGCTCGTTGGAACACGTGAACCGGCCGTACATGTCGACGTCGCTGTAGACTTCCCGCCCCAGCACGGTGTCGGGTGTCGGTCTTCCTTCGAGCCCCTCCACGCGCACGTACCGGACGGGATGAAACGTGAAGCGCGGTTCATAGGTTTCGCCGTCCGGATCGCCCTTGAGGATGTAGGTGTCCTTCTCGCCCAGTTCATAGTGGATGGTGATCTGAGTGCCGGCTTTGCCCTTGGTCTTCAGAAGCACCCAGCCGCCGAAGAACCGGTCGAATTCAAACAGCCAGCCGCCGCTTTCGTGTGGGGCTGTTTTGATCGGCCGAAAAGTGTCCTGGACATGCATCGGCGGGACGGTTTGACTTCTCAACTGGCCCTCGGGCGCCGGAAGAACGGCAGCGTCGCTCCACTGGCTGTCGTCAAAGCCCACCTTGTTCCAATTCGGTTGTTCGCACCTGGCGTCATACGCTTCGCCGGCGACGAGCTGGTTGGCCCCGACCGGGCCGCGGGTCGTCTTCCAGGTTTCGTCGGTCAGCAGGTGCGTCTCGGTGCCATCGTCGTGGGTGACCGTCATCTGCAGGATGGCTCGCGGCGGATATCCCCAGGGGCCACCCCTTTCCCATGGGAGGATGCTCGCAGCGCTGTACCAGCCGTTGCCCAACATGATTCCGATCGCGTTGGCGCCCGGCTCGAGGAAACTCGTGACGTCGTAGGTGCGGTACAAGACTTCCTTGGAATAATCCGTCAGACCGGGTGAAAGCACATCGTCGGAAACCCTCTTGCCGTTGATGTACAGTTCGCTCCAGCCCAGCCCCGACAAGCGCACGCTCGCACGCCGGACGCCCCTGGTCACGGCGAACTCCTTCCGCAGCAGTGGCGAGGGCGCGACAGCGGAAGCACGCAGCGCGAGGAAGCGGTTGACTTTGACAACAGGAGGGAACTTCGGGGAACGCCCAGCATCGTAAACTCTGAATTCGAGAATGCCCGTTGAAGCCGTGTCTGAGTCGAATTCCAGCTTGAGTTTCGACGTGGTGACCTCCTTGAAAGTTGTCGTGTTGTACTTATCGCCTTCAACGCCGAGGCCGACTGGATTTTCGACGGGTAGGAATGCATTGCCGTCCCAGTAGAGAATTCGCGCCGCCTTGGGAAGCCGTACGCCGGCCGCATCGTCGAACCAGTAGACATCGACACCGTCGACGTTGACCGGCTTGCTCCACTGGTATTGCACCCAATGGGTCCCTTGCCGAGGCCAGTTGCCATAGGCGCCGTAGCGTTTGTCGTTGGAATGGGCCAGCTTGAAGCCGTCATTGATGGCGCCAAGCGTCTCATGTCCCGACACATACGATGTTGACGGCTTCGCGGCCAAGGCGATATTGACCCGTCCCGGCTTGGCGGCATTCAGATGCTCGGCAGGCGGCCTGGGAGGCGCAACCCCGATCCACTGCCCCTTCCAGTCGCTCTGCTTCATGAGCCCCATTTCAAAGCTGCCCGGCCGGCTCCACGTCGACGGCCGGCCCTGCTTGTCCCAGACGCGGACCTTCCAGAAGCACCTTTCTCGGCTGGCGAGTGGCTTTCCTCGATATTCGACGTTCACCGATCGGTCGGAATCGACCTTGCCGCTGTCCCATTTGTTGCCGACGTTCGCCAGGAGTTGTTTCTCGCTCGTAGAAACCAGGACGCGATACGCCGACTGCAATTGGGACCGCCGATCGGACGTGAGCAGCCAGCCGAAGCGAGGTTGGGGCGTATCGACACCCAGCGGGTTGGTCGCGTACTCGCAGGTCAGTTCCGAGATCGCGATTGCCGAGGTTGCCAGTTCAGCCTGCTGCTCGGCGCCGTGTGCCGTCGGGCTCGAGAGGATGGCTGCGGCGAAGCACAACGCCAGGCTGACGGCGACAATTCCTAGGTGTTGTCGAAGAAACATACTCTGGTTTCCTTGTCTGAGTGTGATGCACATTCCTTGTTGCGGGGCTGTGTGAAAACTCTATTCGGTGCGACGCGAGCGACCTCTTGCCGTGACGCTCAAAGAGGGGCCATGGATCGTCCGCAGGAAAGACTCAGTTATCCCACCTGGCGTTCAGTTGATACACTTCCAGCGCCACCAGTCTCGCGTTGCCGCCTCCACAGAAGGCTTTGACCGACTCGATATTCAGATCGTTTTCGTAAGGCAATGTCGCGATCTGCTCGCCGTGGTTGGCAAAGATCTCCATCATGGGACGGTCGATGAGGATCCGTATTGCGATCTTCCCGTCGACCGGCCGCAGAGGCATCAAGTCGTTCAGCTTGCCACTGGTGACGTCGAAGGCGGCGACCTGCTTGCCGTCGACCTCGATTCCGACGGTCTTGGCCATGTCGAGTTCGAACTCGGCGCGGATGTCCAGCAGCGCGCCGGAAGTCTCCAGCACGATGGGCCGCTCGGGCACCAGGGGCTTCCGGGCGACTGTGAGACGCTTGCCGTAGATCTTCTCGATCTCCGTGACGGGCTCGCCGAACATTCTCACGCCGTCTTTCGTGGTGCGCAGCGACAGTTCGGTCGGAAACGAAAACGTCTGGTTGAACGGGGAGTCACCCATGCCGATCTTGGCCCAGCCGATCTGGATACGTCGGCCGTCGGGTGCGTCGGAGAAGAGCTGCGAGGCATAGTAGCTGCCGTGATGCAGCCGGTGCTTGCCTTCGTGCTCGGGCGTGAACGTTTTGCCATCGAAGGCGCCGACGGCGTATTCGGCGTCGGCCGCAAAGACGACCCAGCGCAGCTTGGTCTTGTCGCCGTCGACAGGAAGGCTGAACAGTTCGGCGCATTCGTAGTAGCCGCTCAGATGGCTCCGGACGGTCCACTGCTTGAGATCGGTCGACGTGTAGAACGCGACGTTGCGGCCGTGCGTCTCATTAACGTCGTAGATGGCGATGACCCAATGGCCGCCGAGCCTCTTGGCGTCGTCGTCCAGGGGCTTGTCGTTGGGCCCGTACGCGTACCAGAGGGGCTTGGGGTCGCGGCCGCCATGCCGGATGACCGGGTTGCCTTCGTATTCGGTAAAGGTGCGGCCTTTGTCGTTGCTGAAAGCGATGCACTCGCCGCGCCCGGTGCTGGTCCAGGTGGCGATGATGACGTCATTCTCCCCGGTCTTCCATCCGCCGACGTTCTTCCAGTCCACGGCGGCACCGCCGGAGAACATCGCGTCGCCCGGCCTGTGGTGCAATACGTTGGGCAACTGCTTCCAGTTGACCAGGTCTTTGCTGACCGCGTGGCCCCAGGTCATATTGCCCCACGGCAGGGCGACCGGGTTGAGCTGGAAGTACAAATGCCACTGGCCCTTGTAGTAGACCATGCCGTTGGGGTCGTTATTCCAGCCGACTTTCTGGGAGAAGTGGAACTGCGGCCGATTTGGCTCGGAGCCCCACGTGTCTTCGCCCGGCACACGGTCGCTCTGAGTGATCAACGCGAACGCCTCGGTCTTCATCGGCTGGATACTGACGGTGAGCGTCTTCCCCTTGTACGCGGAGACGTCGAAGAAGGCCCACCAGTCGGCGTCTTCCTTCTTTTCGGCCAACCCCGCCTGC
>CAYYNP010000300.1:0-12085 GCA_964472545.1 uncultured Planctomycetaceae bacterium
CTGGCTCGGAGCCAGTCCCCCTTTTCCACTCCCGCGAATCGACTTTGCAGTTCTCTTGGGAGACGGCCAGGAGTAGTTGCTTTGTTCAGGGGATCAAGTCATGATGGAACGTCTCCCGGAGGGGAACCGGTGCGAATACTGACGCAACGGGACGGAAGGGCCACTTTCGTCGAATTGTCCGGGGTGTATTTCAATCAACTCGACATTGATCTGAGATCGGAGGTGGGAACATCAATCGCTCCGTTCTAGCCTTACTGGGAGTTCTCAGCCTTGTAGCTCTCGTCCCCGGTCGCACTGCCCGCCCGGCGGAGACAAGCCCGGGCAGGTCTTGCCCCGTGGCCCGAGAGGCTTTTTCGTTTGGCTACTGGCTGAACGGCTGGCGGAAGAGCGCGCAGGACGCATCGGCCGATGTTCTTTGTATCGAGTCCGGCTACTTCGGCTTCATGCTCGATGTGGATGACCTGGTAAACGCGCGCTTCGGGCTGCTGGACGACGATCTCGACTACCGTCAGGCGCTTGAGGCGGGTGCGCGGCGACTTCAATCGCTGCCGCCCGCGGAACTGAGGATCGAAATCAAAGTCGACGGCAAGCTCTACCGGGCCGTTACCTGCAAGGCCGGCACGGACACGGACGTCAAACGTCTCAGCAGCGTGCGGCTTTGGGAATCCGGGCGGCTGGTTCAGCATTTCGATCTGCTAGAGCTGAAGTTCGAGGATGAGGCCGGTGATGCGCTTCGGTGCGACGGCACACTCGATCTGGTCGCCTGGCCCGGAAGCTTGACGTTAAACGTCGAACTGACCCCTGGCGGCGGTTCAGATCAAGCTTCAGACCCGGTCCGTTGGGCGAACGAATCCGAGGCATGGACCGATGCCGAGTTGAGTGTGCGGCTGAAGAGCGATCTGGAAGACTGGCATGCGGAGAAACGTATTGCCGGCGCCTGGAAAGCGGGCCAGCGACAGCGAGTCACGCTGACCTGCAACATCCCCGGTGCGCCGGCCCCCGACGAGCGCGTGTCGATCCTGGTAAGCTCCCCGGGCCAGACTTGGCCCGTGACCTTTGCCGGCGGCGGCAACTGTATGACCGCCAAGGTCAAAGGCATGCGACGGACCTGGGAAACAGGCTACACCGATATCCGGGAATACGACGAGTTTACGATTGTCCTGGAGAATCCGGACGAGCAGAGCACAACCGTCCCGTTCCTGCTGGACTTCACCGGACCGGCAAACATCACCGGGCTTTGCCCGATCCTCTGCGATGAGCAGCGCGTGCCGACCGGCATCCCGGTCCAACTCAGCAAGAACTGGCACTATCGACCGTTGGGCACGTACCTCCGCGCTTATGCCCTTCTCCCGGCGTCGCCGGGCACAACGCGGTACAGGCTGCGGATCGCCTACGGTTTCTACGGCACGTTGCCGTCGGCCAGCCATGCCCAGTTGTCGCTGGTCGGCTGGGGTAGCAACGGCCGCTGGGATCAGTTGGCCATCGGCTGCTGGGGCGAAACGATGTGCCTGGACATGGACATGAGCGCCACCGACGTTGCCATCACCGACGCCCGAATGCTGATGACTCGAAACGGGCCGAAGGGGAAAATGTGGGGTTGGACCGATGCCGGCTGGGGCGGCGACTGGCTCGGCGTCCACGACTCCAAGGGCAACAAGCTTGCGTTGACGGAAATGAAAACGGCCTACCTGGCTCACGGCCCGTGCCTGACGGACGTTCGCTACAACGGTTGCTACGGCCCGAGGCGCGAAGTGGACGCGGCAGCCACCGTGCGCACATTGCGCACCGATGATTACGCGCGCACCTTCCACACGCTCGATTACACGTTCCACAAGGGGCTTTCCGCCACGACCGTGTGGTTGTTCAAGATGGGCCGCACCGGCCACCTGGTAACGCCGCAGATCGCCTACGGAAATGGCGCCGGCCTGATCGCGGAGCACTCGGTTCCTCGGAATCTGGAACCGGCCGAGTTGTTCGTCGACAAGGTGACGCTGTCAGGCGAGGGGCCGTGGTGGGTCGCGTTTCCCGGGGCCATCCACACGAGCGGGAGAAACTGGGGCACCGGAAGCCGCGCCCTGGTGATTCGCTCCTATCGTGCCGTGTTCGACGGCGAGACGTACAACAGCCCCACGATCTCGATGCCGGTTCACAAAGTCCAGAAGGACGGGCGCTGCGATCTGGACCTGATCCTGGTGCCGCCCGAAGGCGTGGCGGAATTCAAGCCGGACGACACGGTCGAAATGGATCTCGAGTGGATCACACTGCCGCGGGTCGCGGGCGACTACTACGGTCCCAACGGGGCGTTCAGAACTCACCTTGCCGCTAACCCGCGATCCTGGAAGACCGTCTTTCGCGAGGCGCGGGGGAATGATCTGAACGTGACGGTGGATGGCGGTGTGGCTGCTCACACTTACCCGATCATCATCCGGGCCTCGCAGCCCGAGATCCGTGTAGACATCCGAGGCGGCGTGGGCGCCGTGCCGATCCGGTTCGACGGCCTGGAGACGCCTTCAGGCTACGTTTTGTTTAGGGACGTCGATGGCCAACTCGTGCCGCTGGACCAGTCGGTCCACGGCAACGACTATTGGCAGACCGCGTACGACGCATTATCCAACAGCTACCGGATGAGTTACAATCTTCCTCTGGACGGCGTGGAGTCGTCCAGATGGGTGCTCAAACGAACGCACCATGCAGATTGAGGCGGAGAAACCGGGCTCGAGCCCTCCATCCACCTCGCCACGTTCCGGTGAAGAGAAGCAACGGGGATGTAGAACAATGAGACATCCAATCTGTTTGATCATTGCGTTTCTCGTGCTCGCGGTATCCTCAGACTGCGGCTTGGCGAATGCTGCCGGACGGGCGGAAGGCATCCTCAAGAACACCGGCGTCGCCGGCGGGCTGGTGATCCACGTCGGATGCGGTAATGGCCGTTTGACTGCAGCGCTGCACGCTGGCGGTGGATACCTTGTCCACGGTCTCGCTACGACCCCGGAAGAGATCGCCGCCGCCCGTGAGCACAGTCATTCGCTGGGGCTTTCCGGGAAGGTGTCGGTAGATCGCCGGCGAGGCGTTTATCTTCCGTACGTCAATAACCTTGCGAATCTCATTGTGGTTTCGGCACCGGCATCGGTGGCGCGCGACGAAATACTCAGGGCGTTAGCCCCCGGCGGAACGGCGGTCTTTCTCGATGCGGCCGGTTCTGAAGAGAAAGCCAGCAGGATCGTGAAGCCCCGGCCCGACGACATCGACGAGTGGACGCACTATCTGCACGGGCCGGACAACAACGCGGTGGCACGTGACCGAGTTGTCGGGGCGCCTCGCCGTATGCAATGGGTCGCCGATCCGCGATGGACCCGGCATCACAATA
Source organism: uncultured Planctomycetaceae bacterium (assembly GCA_964472545.1). Classification (GTDB taxonomy): domain Bacteria; phylum Planctomycetota; class Planctomycetia; order Pirellulales; family Thermoguttaceae; genus CAYYNP01. The sequence continues at coordinate 3,368 of CAYYNP010000300.1, forward strand.
CGCTCAACAGCATCAGTTCTGTTGTGACGGCCAACGGGCGATTGTTCTACATCGTCGACGAGGCCTCTCCAGCGAACATGAACTTGCCAGGGAGATGGTCGATCGTTGCCCGTGGTGCCTTCAACGGTGTCATGCTCTGGAAGAAGCCCCTGGACTCCTGGGCGTTGCACGGGCAGCGTTTTCGTTCCGGCCCGCCGCAATTACCCCGTTTGCTGGTGGCATCCGGCGGTCGCCTTTACGTTCCTCTTGGCCTCGGAGAAGCCCCGCAGGAAACTACAGCCTGTTCAAGATGGGCATCGATACACCCACGGGCGACAAGCCGTGGAGGAAGGACCTGCCCGTACGTCCCAGGGCCATGCTGAAATCCGGCGACCTGCTTTTCCTCGGCGTTATGCCCACAGCAATTCCAGCAGATGACCCACACGCAGGGTATGACGGGAGGCTGGGCGGATCGCTCTGGGTTTGCTCGGCAAGCGATGGAAGCAGGCTCTCTGAATACGCCCTTCCCTCGCCCGTGAATTGGGACGGCATGGCCGCGGCCGGCCGCCGCCTTTACGTGTCGACGGCGGATGGCCGGTTGGTGTGCATGGCATCGGGCCTCAAGTGAAGCCGTGGTGCCGCCGCCCACGGTAACCGCCCAAAGGGCAGGGAGGATAGTCCAGCAACACAAGGCCGGCACAAGCCCAGGCGCGCCCCAGATTTGCCCCGGATTTTCCAACAGGGTGACCGGCGCAATAAGAAAGGGATCGAGGATTCGAGTACTCATTCGCCGAACCCGTCAAGAGACGTTCGTAGTGACCGCATTCATGCGGTCTTTCACGGGATTCCGCTGCACGGCCCCGATGAATCGGGGCACTACGAACGGGTTGGGCGATTACTTACGGATTCGATTCCCTAAGCCCTTGTGGCATAATAAGTTGAGAAGTGCGGGAAAGAGGATTTGAACCTCCACGAGCTAAAAGCTCACTAGGCCCTCAACCTAGCGCGTCTGCCAATTCCGCCACTCCCGCGTGGACCGTACCCCACGACAATCGTCCTTTCGATTCTAGTCGCCCCGCGAAAGCCGTCAAGGGGTTGAACGCTTCACCACCAGCACCGAACGGTCGTCGCGATTGGCGTCGGCCGCGAAGGCGTCGTGGGCCTGCCAGACGGCCGAAACGAGGCCCTCGGCCGGCAGATCGAGGCGTGCGGTGATTGACTCGGCCACGCCGGCTTCGCCGAAGACGTGGCCGTCGGCGTCGGTCGCATCGCGCACCCCGTCGGTAAAGACGGCCAAGGCCTCGCCGGGGTTCAGTTCGTAGCCGAAAGAATCGTAGTCGGACTCCGGGCTGACGCCCAATTGGGGGGACTGCCGGGTGAGCGATTCCCATCCGTCGGGGCGCACCACAACCACCCCGGCCTGGCCGGCCGTGGAATAGCACACCCGGCCGGTCGACGTCTCGATCAGCCCGTAGAACAGCGAGGCAAACTGATCGCCCGCCGAACCGGTCCAGAGCGTCAGATTCAACTGCGGCAGCATCCGCTCGGCTTGGCGATGGTACTGAGCGTGGGCTCGCAGGGCGGCCTTCAAGGCGTTGGCCGACATGGCCGCCTCGAGGCCGCGGTCCATCGCGTCGCCCACGGCAATCGCCAACAGCCCGTCGGGCAGGCAGAACCAATCGTGGAAGTCGCCGCCGACGGCCTCTTCTTGGAACGTCGAGCCACAGACGTCCCAGCCGTCGAGCAAGGGCGAGATGCTGGGCAACTGGCTTCGTTGCAGCCGTTCGGCCAGGGCCAGTTGTTTCTTCCATCGGGCACCGTCGATCCCTTCGCGCATCAGCATCTCGCGCTCCAGGTCGGCGGCCACTCGGCCGGCCACTACTTCGAGGATATTCGTCTGTCGGTCGTCGAAGTCGCGTTGACGGCCGCAGAAGACCCACATCGTCCCCAGCAGCGTCGTCGGCGACGAAACCGGCACGCACACTGCCGAGGCGTACTTTTCCGGAGCGTTCCAGTGCGGCAGGACTTTCGGATCGTCGAGCACCACGGCGTGGCCCAGCAAGGCCTCGAGATCGGCCACCGCGCCCTGCAACTGCCGAGCGGGCGCGGTCAGCCGCTCGAACGGCATCCCCCAACTGCTGCGGAGTTTCAGTTCGGTGGTGGCGTCGTCGAGCAGATAAAGGGCTGCCGCCTGACAGTCGACCGCCTCGGCCCCGCCCTTGAGCACCGCTTGCAGCCGTTCGGCAAGGTGCTTCTCTTCCTCGCGATGGGGAATCAACGGCACGCCGGCCGCCAACTCCGCCTCACGCTGCCAGAGCGCGTGCCGAGTGCGCAACAACTCGTCGACCATGCCGGCAACCGTGGCGGCCATTTCGCGGGCGGTTTCCTCGTCGACCGGTTCGTGCGTTTGGCCGGCCTCGCCGGGGTCGGCCGGATCGAGCCTGAGGTGTCCCAGAGTAGTTCCAACGCCCGGGTTGACCGGGGCGGACCACGTCAGGTCGTTCGGCCGGCTCGGCGCAGCACCGGCGGCATAGCGCAGCGACCAACCCGTTGCCCGACGAAAGCCACGCAGGACCTCCGCCAGACCCTCGATCGACTCCGGCGGCGGCTGCCGCGAGGGAGTCGGTTGGCCGGTGAAGAGTTTCAGATTTCCGGATTTCGATTTAGCCACGGGCATGTTTCACAACGGGGATGGCGTTTCAGTGCAGCCCGTCCGTGGCTCGATCGTGTCTTGCGGGGATAGCCGGTGCAATCGCTACTTTCGGAAGACGCTGCCAATCTTCGCGCCATCCGCAAAACTGCGTGTCTTACGCATCATCCGTGACCGGCATATTTTAACATCGGCGGTTGCCTCTCAGCACGTGAGTCGGATTGAGTTGGTGTTCAGTTCATGCCTATCTCTAGTGGCTGAATCCCTTGACAGCCTGGGGCGGGCTTGGTGAGGACTTTTCGGAGTCTTTAGGGCTTCTTGACCCTGTGGGGTGGCCGCCGCATTTCCCACAATATGCACTGCCACCCGGGCAGTTTTTGCGAATGCGTTCTCCTCAATGCCAAGTCCACGGCGCAGAAGCGACCGGGCCACCCTCGCACTGCTTCGGTGAAGCGGTGGCACACCACACCGACAAGACGCCAGACAGCCCCAGCCGCGAGTTCCCAACCCCCAACCCCCAGCCCCCCGGCCCGGCATCCTTGCCAGCGCCCCCACCAACCGATATGCTGGGGGCTCGATCTAGCCCGGATCGTGCGGCGGTTGGTGTCCCAAGGAGGTTCTCATGAAGCGTGTCTTGATGGCCATTCTCGTGGCGGCCGTGTTGTTGCCGGCCGGGTGCGGCGAGGCGGAGAAGGAGTACAAGGGGGTGATCGGGGTCTCGGTCTTGACGTTCAGCAACCCCTTCTTCAAGGAAGTCGCCGAGGCGATCGAAGCGGAGGCCGACAAACACAACTATCGGACGATCATCGTCGACCCTCAGGAGGATCCCGACCGGCAGTTGCAGCAGGTCCGCGACTTCATCACCCAGCAGGTCGACGCGATCATCCTCTGCCCCTGCGACTGCAAGGCCGTTGGTGCCGCCATCGTCGAGGCCAACAAGGCCGGAATTCCGGTCTTCACGGCCGATCTGGCCTCGCTTGCCGACCAGGGCGAAGTCGTTTGCCACGTGGCCACCGACAACCTCAACGGCGGACGCCTCGCCGGCAAGGCGGTGATCGAGATGCTCGGCGGCTCGGGCAAGGTGGCCGTGCTCGACTACAACCAGACCGAGTCGTGCAGGCTGCGGGTCAACGGCTTCAAGGAGGCGATCGAAGAGGCCGAGGGCATCGAAGTCGTCGGCTATTGGCCCGGCGGCGGCCACGAGAAGATCTCATCCGATGCCGCCAAGGCGATCCTCGTCAGCTACCCCGATCTGGACGCTTTCTTCTGTGTCAACGACCCGTCGGCGATGGGGGCGTACAATGCGATCGATAACGCGGGCCGTATCGGCAAGGTGCAGGTGGTCGGATTCGACGCCCAAGTCTTCGCGCGCCGCGCCGTTCGCGACGGCAAGCTCTACGCCACGGTCGTGCAGTATCCCAAGAAGATCGGCAAGCTCGCGGCCGACGCGGTTCACCGCCACTTGGTCGGCCACGATGTGGAAAAGGAGGTCCTGATTCCCGTGGTCACCTATCGCAAGGCCGATGCCGACGAGGACCCGTTGCTGAAAGATGACCAGTAGCCATCCCTCTGGGGCGACCATCGAGACTTCGGCCTCCTCCGGCCGGTTCGCCGACTACGGCCTGGTGGGCGTGCTGATCCTGCTCTGTGTGGCGTGCTCGGTGGCGACGATCGAGAAGCGGAAGCCGACCGGCAACGAGGCCGCACAGATCGTGGCCGAGGAGATTCTGGCCGGGCAGATCGGGGCACCGGACGACCCGCAGCGGCAAATCGTGATCGTGGCCGGCGACGCCAAGTTCGCCGACGCGTTGGAAGAGAATCTCAAGGGGCAGAAGCCCCCGCCGGTGAAGATCACCGGCAAGACACCGGCCATGCGCAAGGCGCTCGAAGCGCGGATCGCCACCGGCGAGCCGATCGACCTGATCGCCACCACCAGGGTCGACAAGCTGATCGTCGACGACGTCAAGCAGAACTTCACCACCCTGGGCGAAACGGAGATCATCTTCGCCGACGAGTATTGGCGGTCGACGTTCCTCTCCAAGAGCAACCTGCTGAGTGTGGCCAAGAAGAACGTGGTGATCGCCGTGATCGCCCTGGGCATGACGCTGGTGATCATCACCGGCGGGATCGATCTCTCGGTCGGCAGTCTGGTGGCGTTGGCGGCGGTGGTGGCGGCCGTATTGATCGAGGCCGCCGGTGCCAAACAGGCCACCACGCTGGCCATGATCGGGTGCAGCCTGGCGGCGGTGGCCGTCTGTGCCGGCTGGGGCACTTTCTCCGGCACCATGGTCACCGTCTTCAAAGTGCCGCCGTTCGTGGCGACCTTGGCCATGATGTGGGTGGCCAGCGGCCTGGCCTATATCATCTCCGACGGCGAAACGGTCTCCGAGTTGCCCGACTCGTACAACTGGCTCGGCATGCAGTCGACCGGCGTGCCTTCGCTGGTGCTCTTGTTGGCGGCACTGGCCGGAATCGCCACGATCGTGGCTTGCCGAGGCACCCCCCGACAGGGAGCAACGCTCGCCGACGAAGACACGCCGCCGCCGAAGAAGCTCGGCCCGATGGCGATGCTCGCGATCATCGGCCTGGCGATCGTCTGCGTGCCGTTGGTGCTGAGCATGACCTCCGGCACGTTTACCGTCGAGATCCCCAACACGCTGATCCTCGTCGGCGTCCTCTACGCCGTCGGCCATCTGGTGATGTCGCGAACCCAACTCGGCCGGCACATCTACGCCATCGGCGGCAACCGGACGGCCGCGCGCCTCTCGGGCGTGCGGATCAATCGCGTGCTGCTGATCGTCTACACCATCTCCGGCGCGCTGGCCGGCGTGGGCGGCGTGATGCTCGCCTCGGAGTTCACCGGCGGGGCCGCACGCTACGGACGCATGTACGAACTCTACGCCATCGCCGCCGTCGTGGTCGGCGGCACCAGCTTAGCCGGCGGACAAGGCAAGGTGCTGGGCACACTGCTGGGCGTGCTCACGATCGCCGTCGTCCAAACCGCCATGAACCTGTTGAAGATCGGCAGCTACCAGCAACAGGTCGTGCTGGGCATGATCTTGCTGCTGGTCGTCTTGTTGGACCTGTTGAAACGCCGCGGATGGCGGGCACTGCTGGCACCGGAATAGCCGCCCGATATCCTTCCCTATACAAGAAAGGACCTCGAACCATGACCTCACGAGAACGCGTCCTGGCCGCCTTGAACCATCGGCAACCCGACCGGGTGCCGGTCGATTTTGGCGGGCATCGCTCCTCGGGCATTGCGGCGATGGCTTATCGCAAGCTTCGCCAGGCGTTGGACCTGCCCGAGCGGCCGGTGCGGGTTTACGATCCGATCCAGCAGCTTGCGATCGTCGAGGAAGACGTGCTCGACCGGTTCGGCGTCGACACGATCGAGCTCGGCCGCGGCTTCGCCAACGAAGACCAGCACTGGGCCGACTGGACGCTGCCCGACGGCTCGCCGTGCCAGATGCCCGCCTGGGCCACGCCGGAGCGTGAAGAAGGCCGTTGGGTGTTGAAGTCGGCCAGCGGACGCGTCGTAGGCCAAATGCCCGACGGGGCAATCTACTTCGAGCAGACCCATTGGCCGTTCTTCGAGCAGGACGACCTCGACGCGATCGAAGACGCCATGGCCGAGTGCATGTGGGTCGCCATGCGCACCCCGCCGGGCCCGCTGGTGGCCGGGCAGTTCGGCGATCGGGCGATGGTCGACGGCGCCAAGGCCCTGCGCGAGCGGACCGATCGGGCGATCCTCGCCTTGTTCGGCGGCAACCTGCTGGAGATCGGCCAGTTCCTCTATCGCAACGACAAGTTCCTCATGCTGCTGGCCGGCGAACCCGACCGGGCACACGAGTTTCTCGACCGCTTGATGCAACTCCACCTGCGAAACCTCGAGAGATTCCTCGGCCTGATCGGCCCGTACGTCGACGTGGTCCTCTTCGGCGACGACCTCGGAATGCAGACCGGCCCGCAGGTCTCGCCGGGCATGTATCGCGAGTTCTTCAAGCCGCGTCACGCCAAGATGTGGCGTCGGGCGAAAGAACTGGCCGACGTCAAAGTCAAGCTCCACTGCTGCGGCGGCGTCCGCGAGCTATTGCCCGACCTGATCGACGCCGGCCTCGACGCCATCAACCCGGTCCAGATCTCCTGCCGCGGCATGGACGCCGCCGAGCTCAAATCCGAATTCGGCCACAAGCTAACCCTCTGGGGCGGCGGCTGCAACACCCACGGCGAACTCACCCACGGCACCCCCGAAGAAGTCCGCCGCCACGTCCAGGAGCAAGTCGCCATCCTCAGCCCCGGCGGCGGGTTCGTGTTTCAGCAGGTACACAATATCTTGGCGGACGTGCCGCCGGAAAATGTGATGGCGATGTTTGATGCAGTGCAGATTGCGGGGCCCGGCGTGGACGATGAGGACGCTACAAGAAGATAGCGCTCGGAATGGAATAACGGTAAGATCGTGTGGAGCCACGACAGGGAGCCTCTAAGATCGAATAGTGGCTACTACAACTTACCGCAACCTGTGTCCCCCGCGGTTCTGTTGGATCACGCGGGTGGCACGGACGATTTTGCGGTGAAGGCGCAGCCACTTCATTCAACGAAATCGCAAAATCGTCCGTGTTGCGAAGCAACAAGAGGCGCCCCGACCCCCGTTTGCTGATGGCCGGAACTCACTTGCGTCGGCAGCGCCACCGACGGCTTTAGCCGCAATGCCGCCTGACGGGCTCGGCCAGTGGCTGAAGCCCTGCATCGAGAAGACCCGTGAACGGGGTTGGGGATCGTGGGATAGAAGTGAAGTGGGGTATTCGCACTCGACAACCCGGCGTAAACGCCGGGCCTAATACCGCTTCGCGGGAAGGACCATGAATGGCCCTCTTGCCCAGATCGGCTCCAGAAGTACCCCCGTTTACCCGGCCGAGACGTCGCCGCGGCAGTCGTGGTCGAGGTGCTGTTGCCTCAGCGGGAGCAACGCAAGCACGTCGACGAAATGGAAAGGTCGTATGAGAGCCCTTTCGGATCCGGCGGGAAACGACGCGGAACGCAAGGTCGACAGGATTACAGGATCAACGGGATGAAGGGCAAACCCGTGAGCTTCAACCCGATCCCGTCAATCCTGTAATCCCGTCTGAAGGCAGCCTCTGCAATCCGGTCAGAAGTCGACCAGTTCCCGCAGCCACGCCAGTTCAAGAACCGGCGCCGTCGGCCTGCGACGCTCAGATCACGTCCACCTCCGCCCCCAACTCGTCGATCGGTTTACCCGTCGCCTCCGCGTAGAGCATATCCGGGCAGAAATCGACCCCGTTGGGCCAGACCAGCGTGCCGGCCTCGCGGTCGACGGCGACACGGGCAAAGAACTCCGCATCTTGCAGCGGTTCGAACACGCCGCCGCGGCCGACGATTCGGCGGCGGAAATCGAGGTCGGCGACCACGCCGTCGGAAAAGCTGATCTTCAGTTCGTAGTCTTTCACGTGGCAGACGGCGGTGACTCGCGGCAACATGGCTTGGGCTCCTAGTCGAGAGGATCGATCTTCAACGGCGCTTGCTCGTCGTGCAGACGATCCCAATTGTCGAGCAGTTCGCGCTGGTGCATGGCCGCCCATTCCATGACCATTCCCAATGCACGTCTCGGAAACCTCCCCCGCAGCAGCGCAAGAGGATCGATGCCGACTTGGACTTCTGAGTCGGCATAGGTCGCGTGAAAATGCGGCGGCTGGTGGTCGTCGAAGTACATCCGAATCGAGATCCCGAAGAACCGGCTGACTTCAGGCATGGCTGACCCCTGCTAAGTGTGCGCCGAGAAGCACTTCCGCATGGTGCGGCGGCTGATGCTCAAGGCGCATTTCTACAAGAAGTGTTATATGTCTACGCAGTCCATTGTCCCACGATACGGGGTCCACGACAACCCCCTTGCAGCTTCATCGTGCATTACACCCTACTTCGCGGCTGGCACCGTCGATTCTGCGGCGCAAACTCTACCATACCGGTTGTCCATTTCGCAGAATTGCCGGTGGTGCTCTGCAACAAGAAGGTCTTCAACTCCCTTTCCGCACAACCGGCACTCGATTTCCTGGAATTGCCGGCACGCGAGT
>CAYYNP010000301.1:0-12066 GCA_964472545.1 uncultured Planctomycetaceae bacterium
CCCCGCCCAGGTCGTGCGGGCCAGACGCTTGTACGCCACCATGCCCCTGGTTCTGAACTTGCGAGGGCCGAAGACTTCCGTGATGGCCGAGCCGATTTGGCCAGCGTTCAACGGTCGGTAGCCCTGTTCCTTGCAATGGCTTCTATAAGCCGCCGTAACTTCACTTGCTTTGACTCTGGGAACCAGCCCCTTTTCCGTGGTCTCGCCCTCTGGCGTTTCGTGCATGTTCTCTGCTACCCACTTCCTCAGTTCTTTTTGCGGGTCATAGACGCTATCAAGGCCGAGTGCCGCAGCGTGAGCTTTGCCCTTGCTATTATAAATCGTGTTCCGTACCTTGAAGTAGCTCAGCGGTTCGCCGTCTTTCGTCCTCAGCCCTTCTTTTTTGGCCAGGGCCGTTACTTGTGTAAGTGAGTAGCCTTGATTGCGAAGTGCAAAAAGTCTTGATAGAGTCGCTTCGCTCAACTGCTTCACGGTCACCTTGCGAGACTTCGCCGCACTAACGCGGTTCGATACCACCGTGATGTAGCTAATCAGTTCCTTAATCCATGCGTCTTGCTCCGTCGGGTCGGTCTCTTCTACGTCAAGGCAGACCACCTCCACCCCATTTCTTTTTGCAAGATGCTCAATCAGTGCCGTAAGAGCAGGAACACGCGACAGCCGGTCAAGGTATTCGCAGTAGATTCTTTTCACTTGGCCGTCTAGCATCGCATCGACCAGCCGGTTGAGTTGTTCGCGGTTGCCGAACGCCGATGCACAGTCTTCATACACCGGTATCACGTTGGCATCTATGCCTTCTCTTTCACTCACTTCTTTTTGCAGCCGTTCAATCTGCCGAGTCAAACTCCCCGCCTGTTTCTGATTGTGAGAAGATACCCGAGCGTAGATGGCTACGCCTTTGTGTTCCGTGGTTTCCTCAACAATGCTCTCCTGCTCAATCCCATCGACGTAGCTCAATAGCGAAGCCGTAGAGATTCGCCAGTGTCCGCCTTCCGTTTGAAAGCCGGTCAGTTCGCCGGTATCCAGCAACGCTTTAATGCTGTTGCGACAGAGCCCGGCATATTGGGCCGCTTTGCCGGTCGTTACATACGCCCTGGTGGCGATGGTGTTGCAGGAGAGAGACTTACCTGAGACAATAGTAGAAGTCATGACAGTACCTCAATTACTGTTGTGGTTAGGGGAGGTTGGAAGTGCCAGCTTCCTTCCTTCCCGTTTTTTTAGTGGCTCGACAGCCAAGCCACCGAACACCTATGATTATACGCTTATCGACCAAAAGCGCAATAGATAAGCCATGGAAAATGGCAGTTCTGACAGATTTTTATAGCGAGGAACGAGCGCCGAGCCCCCAGGGTGCGGCCTCTGGGGGCGGACCACTCGTTCCTCGTATTCCGACCCCAGCCACCCCCAATAGAAAAACGCCCCATGAAAACGCTCGTCTACGGCATGCAATCCGGCGGGGCCTCGTTCGTAACGTTCTGCCTGGCACAACGGCCGAACACGATTGCCGTGGTCGATTTGTTTTGCCGTGAAGAAGCACCGTCATTGGACGAGGAAGCCGGCAGGCACGACGTGATCCTCAAGTGCGTGGTCAACACGGGCGTGTCGCTGCAAACGCAAATCGAACGCTTCCGCCCCGATCGCCTGGTGTTGGCCACCCGGAATATCGACGACGTCGCCGCAAGTCTCGAAACGAAACCCTATCGCGACCTGGGCGGGGCGATTCGGCAGAAGCTGGCGATCTACCGCGACACGTTGCTCAGACGCCTGCGTCTTTTCGATGAGGTCCTCGCCTACGAACGGCACGCCGCCGAGCCGCCGACGATCTGCCGCGGCCAACGTGAAATCCTCGACTTCAACGCGGCCCATTCCCACTGGTGCCGCCGGTTCTTCGGACGCAAGTGGGGCTTCGGCGGCCTGGTAACGTCGTGAAATCCTGTGTGCCACTGCTTCGCAGAAGCAGTGCCTCCAGCGGTAGTGCATACAGCACTGCTTCTACGAAGCAGTGGCACACCAAACAACGCCGAAAACACGAAACTATGAGCCTGACCGTCTGTCTGCTGAACTTCAAACGTCCGGACAACCTCCGCCGCATCCTCGACCGGCTGGCGGAGCAGACGATTTGCGAGCAGATGAGCATCTTCCTCTGGAACAACGCCACGGCGCCGTTTCGCCACCCGGCCGTCGACTGGCAGGTCGACTCCAGCCGCAATGCCGTCTGTCCGCCGCGGTGGTGGATGGCCGTGCATGCGGAAACGGAGTTCGTGGCCACGCTGGACGACGACCTGATTCCGGCCGACGAGCGGGTGTTTGCCGACGCGCTCGACGTTGCCCAAGGGCAGCGACCTACGTGTGCGATCGGCCCGTTCGGCGTGATCCTCCAGCCCGGGCGGCCGTACTTCCCGCACGTCGACGTCCGTTGTCCGCCGCAAGACACGCCGGTCGACTTGATCTTGGGGCGTTGTCTGATCGCGCGGACGGCCGCGTTGCGGACGGCGCTGCGTTTGGGCGATCTCGTTGGCGGTGAAGACGACGGCGTAGGCGACGACATCGCCGTCTGTGGGGCCCTGGCGGCCGGACGTCGTGGGCGTCACCTGGTGCCCGGCCGTCTTGCGGCGCGATTCGAGGAGTTGCCCGCCGCCGGCGAGGCGCTGGAACGGCATCCCGAGCACCCTCGTCGGCGCGAGGCCACCCGACGCCGCTGGTTTCCGGAGGACGCATGATGCAGTGGACGGTCGCCGTGACCACCGCCCCGCGGCCGGTGCCGACGCTGGAAGCGACGCTCGCCGGGCTGGCGCGTGCAGGATGGCAGGATATCGAAGTGATTGCCGACACCGGCCGGGCCGGAGCTTGGGCGACGTGGTTGAAGGCCTTGGGGAAGTCACTCGCCCGCCGTCCGGCCCCCGATGCGCTGCTGCTCTGCCAGGACGACGCCGCATTCTGCCGCGGCCTGCGCGACTACCTCGAACGCACGCTCTGGCCCAATCCACAAGCGGCCCTTTGCTCACCCTATTGTCCCGCCGTGTATCGCGGCCCGCAGCGCGGCTGGCATCGCGAAGACCGCGGCTGGCAGTTGATCGGGGCCGTCTGTTGGGCCATCCCACGGGCGGCGGCCGAGGCCATGTTTGAGGCACTGCGGCGTCAGAAGGCCGAGAAGCACGTCGACGCCCGAGTGGGGCGTTGGGCGGAGCAGACGAGGCGCTCCGTCTGGTATCACACGCCTTCGCTGGTGCAACACATCGCCGACGCCAACTCGACGCTGGGCTACGCCGCGCAGCCCGACCTGCGACAAGCGGCCGACTTCATCGGGGAGGACGCTGCGCCGTGAATTGGGCAACCGTCGTACTCACCGCCCCGCGCCCCCGCCCTACGCTCGATCGGACGTTGGCCAGTCTCCGCCGGGCCGGCTGGTCCGATTGCCTCGTATCGGGCGATCCGCTGCAAACGGGCCAGTTCCCCGCCTGGCTGCGAGCGCTCGACCTGGCAATGCGGCGGATTCCCAAAGCCGACGCCTACTTCATTGCCGAAGACGACGCCGTCTTCTGCCGCGGCCTGAGGCAATACCTCGAGCGGTCGCTCTGGCCGGACAAGACTGGCCGGCTGGCCCTCTGCTCGCCATATACGCCGGGCGTGTATCGGGTCGAACGCCGAGGATGGAACACGCAACAACGCGGTTTCCATCTGGTTGCCGCGGTGAGTTGGGTCTTGCCGTCGGAGACGGCCCGCCGTGTGCTCGAAGATCTCTCCCCGCTGCTGCAAACGGCCGACGCCCGGCGCGGCGCCGATTATCTCGTCGGCGATTGGGCCGAGCGAACCGGCCGTAGCGTCTGGTACCACACGCCCTCGCTGGCACAACATATCGGACTGCGAAACTCCGCGCTGGGCGACGACAACGTCGGCCCCATGCGCGAGGCCGACGATTTCATCGGAGAGGAGGCCACCCCGTGAAGATCGCCGCCGTCTGTTGTACGTACTTGCGCCCGAGAACGCTAGGCTACATGATACGGTGTTTCTTACGGCAAGACTACCCGATCGAGAAACGAGAGTTGATCGTGTTGGACGACGCCGGGCAATACGACGACCAACAAGGCGACGGCTGGCGGCTGGTTTCGACTCGGCGGCGATTCGCCACCCTCGGCCAAAAGCGCAACGCGGCCGCCGATCTGATTGCCGACGACACCGAGGCGGTCGCCGTCTGGGACGACGACGACCTCTATCTGCCGTGGGCGTTGAGTGCGTCGGCTGCCGCGCTGGAAAAGGCCGACTGGTCGCGGCCGTCGGTAGTGTTGCATCCAAAACCTCGAGCCGGCGCCGTTGAATTGCATCAGCACGAAACGGGCGGACTGTTTCACGGCGGTTGGGCATTCACCCGGCAGATCTTCCAACGCGCCGGCGGCTACCCGGCGATCGACAACGGCGAAGACCAGGCGTTGGCGCGACGCCTGCGGCGCGTTGGGGCACGCGTGGCCGATCCGATCCGGTTGGGCATCCGGCCGTTCTACATCTACCCGTGGGGCAACGCCGATGGTTGGCACCTTTCCGGCATGGGCCGCGACGGTTATCGGCGGCTCGGTGGGCTAAGATCGGAGCCGACGATGCTGGAGATTGCCGACCCACCGGGCCTCGATCTGAGCTGCCCCCGAATCGTGCCGGGCGTGCGCCCAAGGGTGTTTTGACGCGTCGCGACAGCGATGGGTGAATATGGCCTTCGGCCAATCGGCTCCACTTCGGTTCGACCTCCTGGGGCGTTGCCCCAGGCTACGGTGAAATTGGCCTTCGGCCAAAGCTCTCGCCCTACGGACTCCCCCAGTCCCAAGCCCCCAGTCCCAAGCCCCCAGTCCCCAACCCCCAGCCATCCACCTGCACCCCGTTCGCCTCATCCGTGAAGTCACCCCGCCCGGCGGCTCCGGTCCGTTCAATGGGCAGTACGCCCTGCAAAAGGCGTTGCGGGCGCGGCTGCCCGATTGGCTTTCGATCGGCGGGACGCTCCGCAGCGGCGAGATGCCGTGGATCTGGTGTTGGAAGGACCGCGGCCTGGCGGTGGAGCGTGCCGCCGCGGGGCGGCCGTTCGTGGTGGGGCCGAACGTGCTGTTTGTTCACAGCCGACGGCCGTGTGGGGCACCGGGCGAGCGCGAAATCTGCCGCGCCGCAAGCTGCCGGACGATCTTCACCGAGTCGGCCTGGTATCGCGAGTTGATCCGTCGGCACCTCGGGCCGGCCAATCTTGCGCCGATCGTGCTCTGGCCCTACCCGATCGATCCGAAGCCCGGCGGCCCTTTGCCGGCGGAGTACGATCTGCTGATCTATGCCAAAGGCAATTACTCTCGCGGCGTCGTCGCTCGGCTGGTGCAGCGTTTTCGGCGGGTCCGCGTGTTGATCTACGGACGATTCCAACGCGAGGAACTCTACGACGCGGCCCGCCGGTCGCGTTGCTGCGTCTACCTTTCCACCGACGACCGCGGCCCGCTGGCGTTGGCCGAGATTCTGTTGTGTGGATGCCCCACGATCGGCGTGGCCACCGGCGCCCCGTTTGTCGAGCCCGGCCACACCGGCGTAATCCTCGATCGGTTCGACCGGCAGGCGTGCGTCGACGCGGTGGAAACATGTCGTCAGCTCGGCCGAGAAGCCGTGACCGCGGCAGCGGCAGTTCAGTTCAACACAGGCCACATCGTCGACCGGATACTCCGTGCCCTGCAACAGGCATCGTGGCCAACGAGCATCTCGTAGCCGACGAAACATTCGAGTCGACTCACCACCCACCACTCACCACCCACCACTCTCCCCTCACCACCCTCCGCCCTCCACAAACCCCACGCAGCCACGTGTCGGTGCGTTTCGCGCACCCTACAAGGCCTCATTCCCCGTCGGCGGCCACCTGCCGATAGAGCACCTCGACGATTCCGGCCAACGTCTCCGCCTGACTGCTTTCGAGCAAGACGTCGAGCTTCTCGTGCAACTCGCGTTTGCGGTTCATCTGCGCCACGGCGGCCAGCGCACCTTCGAAGCTCAGCGCCCCGCCGCTGCCCACGCGGCTGTGTAGCTCGTCGAAATCGGCCTCGGTCCAGCCGTCGAAAAGCTCTCGGTGCGTCTGCAAGACCTCTTCGACCAGGGGATTGCTCTGGCGGTCGAAGTGCCGGTCGAAGTGGCGGTAGAGCAGTTGAGACGGATCGAGGAAGAACTCGTCGGCGGCCACGCCGAGTCCCTTGGCCAGGCGGTGGAGGGTTTGGGAATGCGGCTTGGCGGTGCCGGCCAGAATGCCGCGGATCGTCCGCTCGTCGAGGCTCGTCTTCTCGATGACCTGCGAGATCGACCATCCCCGCTCGGCCATCAACCGCTGCAAGTTCTCGCTGGCGTGTTCGAACATCCGACTGCGTCTACCACTGAAAGCCGCACGGGCGGCGAAATGTCTCGGCATCCCCGTTGACGGGAATGTATACGCATGTATACTAGCTATTGTCACGCCCGTCAAGGGCCGCGGAACGGAAAAATGCACCACGCCGCCTAGCCCGCCAGCGAGAGACCGACCATGAAAGACCCCCGACGCAACGGGCAGATCCCGTTTCGAGTGTGGATTGCCGAATATGGCGACTGGAAGCCGTCCGACTTCCGGGACGTACCACCCGTGGCAACCGCTTTGGAACCCGCCGAAGATGGGACTTTGCCCGGGGAGTTGGCGGCCGTCTACGTCGAGGCGTTCAATCGAGAAGCGCTGCATCGGCCGCGAAAGATCTGGGCAATTGCCCTGCCGGCGAGCATTTGCTACTGCGGCGACCCACAGCCGGGGCAGACGATTCGCCCCGCGCACGAAAAAAGCCCGCCACGCGCCCGTTAGGCGTCGACACGTGACGGGCTTCCACCGCGGGCATTTGCCTAACGCCTCGTGCGGTGACCCTATCAGGACGGCGTCGGCGAGGCAACCGCACCAACCCTCCTGACTTTAGAATTATACCACGACGGGCAATTCGGTCCAGAAAAAAAAGGGCAGAATCCTCAAGTTTCGGCCTGCTCCGACCGAGCCGGGGCCTCTTCTTCAGGGGGACTCCACGGGTTAACCCAATCCCCCCAGTTTTCGAGGTAGAGCCGGTAGGCCGGAACGTCGTCAGCACGCTGCTCAAGCCACTCCTTCGTCTGGGCGATGATCCGTTGCTCGACGTCCAGCGGGAGCTTCCCGATCAACACGCGGCTGCGGAGGAAGACGAAGTAGGTGTCCAGCACGTCGCAACGGCAGTAGTCGTTGATTTCGGCCAAGCGGCCTTCATCGTACATATCCTGGACCATATGTCCCTGGACGTCCATTTTCCCCGGCTTGCCCAGCAGATGGGCCGCTAGGTTCAGCCCTCCGTTGAAGCGGGTGGCGCCGGAATTGGTCAACAACTCGTTCAGGTCGATGTGCGACTTGAAGTTGTAGCGATTGCGGGGCTGGTCGTAGGCTTTCGCACCGACCTGAAACCAGCCCGGCAGACGCAGCCCGTAACGAAAGGCGGCCAACTCCAGCAGCGGGACGTCGAACCCGCGGCCGTTGAAGCTGACCAGCGTCGGGCGGTGGTACCCCTCCCATCCACGCCAGAAATTCTCGGTGATCACGTGCGGGCGGAATTTCGGCTCGTCGAGCACGACCACGTCGTTGAGCCGGAAATCGGCGGTCACCTTACCCACGGCCACCGAGGCGGGGATCTGGAACGTGTAGGGGATGAAGTCGCTGCCGCGTTGCTCCATCAGTTCGGCCCGATAGCGCCGCACCGCCTCGGCCGGCTCGAGCGACTCGCCCGGATAGCGGAGCTTGGCCACCAGCGGGGCGTCGGCTGCCGATTCGATGTCGAACACCAGATAGCGGACTTGAGCCGGCATGGGAGGTCCTTGGGCGTTGGGATGCATGATTTGTGATTGACGATTTCTAGCGGTAGCGCCAGCCTACCAAAGTGGGCCTGTTTCGGGGAAGATAGGGCGCGGGACGAATCGGCGTTTTTCTGGCGAGGAAGGAAGAGTAATGAACCGACAGCGGCTCTTGGAGCGTTTTCTGCGATACGTGAAGATCGACACCACCGCCCGGGAGGAGGCCGAAGGGTATCCCAGTTCGCCGGGTCAACTCGAATTGGGCCGGTTGCTGGTGGAGGAGTTGCGGCAGATGGGCGTCGACGACGCCCGCCAGGACGACTACGGAATCGTGTTGGCCACCGTGCCGGCCACAGGACAGCCGGCGGGGCAACCGGCGGGGCAACCGGCGGGGCAACCGGCGGGGCAACCGACTGCCCCGACCATCGCCCTGTGTTCGCACGTCGACACCTCGCCCGAAACGCCCGGGGCGAACGTCCAGCCTCAGGTCATCGAGAACTACCCCGGCGGCGATCTGGTCCTACCGGGCGACCCGACCCGGGTGATCCGGGTCTCGGAGAGTCCGGCGCTGGAGAAGCTCGTCGGCTGCACGTTGATCACTTCCGACGGCACCACGTTGCTCGGCGCCGACGACAAGGCCGGTGTGGCCGTAATCGTGGAAACGGCGGCCACGCTGCTCGAGCACCCCGAGATTCCCCACGGCCCCGTTCGGATCTGTTTCACTTGCGATGAGGAGGTCGGCCGCGGCGTCGACAAGCTCGACCTGGACGAAATTGGCGCGGTCGTCTGCTACACGCTCGACGGACAGGGGGCCGACGAGATCGACGTGGAGACCTTCTCGGCCGACGTGGCCGTGGTGACCGTTACCGGTGTGAACATCCACCCGGCAATGGCCAAGGACCGCATGACCAACGCCGTGCGAGCGGCCGCCGATTTCCTCGGGCGGCTTCCCCGCGACGAGCTTTCGCCGGAGACGACCGAAGACCGCCAGGGGTTTTTGCACCCCTACGAGATCGCCGGCGGCGTGGCGCAGGTGCAGTTGCGGATCTTGCTGCGCGACTTCGACGCCGACAAGCTCGAAGGTCTGGCCGAGTTGCTCCGCCGCGCCGCGTCGGCGACCGTGGCGGAGTTTCCCGAGGCAAAGATAGACGTCGCCGTCCGCAAGCAGTATCGCAACATGGCCGAGGGGCTCGCCAGGGAACCCCGGGCAGTAACATGTGCCGAAGAGGCCCTCCGACGGCTCGGCCGCACGGCCAACTGCGAGATCGTCCGCGGCGGCACCGACGGCTCCCGGCTGACCGAACTCGGTCTGCCGACGCCCAACCTCGCCTGCGGCCAACACACGCCCCACTCGCCGCTGGAATGGGCCTGTCTGGATGAGATGATCAAGGCGGTCGAGTGGTTGGTGAAGTTGGCGGAGGTTTGGGGGGAGGAGGTCGCGTTTCAGTAGGATCTGGTTCTGAAGGTGGGGTACTCCCCTCCTTGACTCCCCTCCGCGAGGGGGGTAGAATATGCGTGGGACTTCTGCATGGCGCATCGTGTCTAGTCCCTGTTACGCCTGCCCCAGGTAGGCTAGACTAGTCGTGCAGTTGTGGACGATGCATCCGTCATCAAGGGCCAAGGGCGGGTCGAGGTCATGCCGGGCGAATCACAGAGGACCCATCCCTACTACCGCCGTCACAGGATGCTGAACCGGATTGCCGGGCTCCCGTTGCTGCACGTCGAGGGAATCGTGCGGACGCTGGTGATAGTAACAAACGCGGCAGCTTTGGGATTCTTGGCTCTGACGCCGTTTTGCGATCCACAGGGCCAGAGTATTCCAGGTGTTCTGTCCGCGGCGGTCTCGTGGATACATGCTCGCCGGTTCGTGATTGCGGCTACGATAATTGGAGTCAGCCTGGGGTTGCAGTTCCTAACGTGGTTCTTTGCGCGATGGCGCGCGTTCGACGTGAACAAGCTGGAGAACGTGCTGAATACGTTGAATACCCGGATCTTCACTGACCAGAACAGGAATGAGTATCAGTACCGCACAACGCTATTCAAGGTAAGGAGTTTCCCCTGCTGCGGATTATGGTTGGGCATTGTGGCGCGATCTGGCCGGCTCTATCGGAAATGGAGAACAGTGTTCTCAATTGACCCAAACAACGAAGCGCACAACACCGGGTTTGTCGGCGAATGCTGGCGACAAGACGGATCAACGATTATTGCGGCGCTACCGGCCGTTGATGACAATCTCGGGTCGGCCGAGGAGATTGACAGGTACGTCAAGAAGGGCTATCTCGACCAACGGGAGTACCAAACTGTGCAGGTGAGGTCGCGAGTCCTCTTGGCAACAGGAATTCGCGTCCGAGGCAGGCTGTGGGGCATACTTATCCTCGACAGTACCGATGCAACCCAGCTTCCAAAGCAACGCAAGCGTCCTACCGAAGACCTGGAGTTTGCCGCGGTCGCAATAAGCCAACTGGTATCTTGACGGGAAGGAAGATTACCATGGAGAATACGCAGCACATTTGGATCAATCCGGAACGGCTGAGCAACGCGTTCGAAGAGGCGGAGGTCGAGGGGATTGACCTGATGATTGAGTTGTCACCTTACGACGCGCCGAAAGCCATCGTGGGTGAATACAGCGAGAAGAGAGGGAAGTTCGATATTTCCTTCGAGTATATCGATGAAGAGCCGGAGAAGCTCATTGACGAATCATCAGATGGGATTCGCGCGTTCGCAGGTAAGCACAGTGAGAAGCTGCTGCGTCTTTCGATTCCGATCGATCACGCGCCGTTGGACAAAGCTGCCATTATCCAACTCCGCACGAACGTATTTGGCATCCTCGAGAAGATCGGCTCACGGGGAAAGAAGGGACGCCTCAACCATCGTGTTGCAAATCAACTCTTGGGCGAGGACTTCGACAAACTTCAAGCGTTAGTACCCTGTGGCTAACAAGGGACATCGCGTGCGCTAGACCTCGCGATTCGACGATGGTTGCTGCCGTGCCCTTTCTCCGGCAACTGCTGTGGATGCATGCCCTGCGGCATTCGGTGAGTCTCCCCTTGCATCGTAGCGGCCTGAACTGGCTGACGTGTGGCTGCGAATCGTCTGGATGTCGACTCTGCTAATCGGACCGAGGAGATTCCGGGTTTTGGAAAGACTGCATGAAAACGAGAGGAATTGGCACGTGCCCGTACGTTGTTTGTTGGCATTGGTGATCGCGTGGAGTTGGAGCGCGCAGAGTGCGGTTTCGGGGGAGCCAGCGGCGTCGCAGCGGTTGGAAATCCGGCAGCTTCTGGTGAAATATCGGGCGACGCGGGTTGCGGCGCGGCGGGTGGGGGTGGTCGAGGAGTTGGTTGCGATCGGGCCAGACGGCGTGGCAGCCGTCGACGAGTTGATGGAAGGCGAGTTGGCCCGATTGGGTAAGCCGCTGGAGCTTCCCGCGGGCATGACGGCACTCGATGAACGGATTGCCGCGCTGCGCGGCGTGCTGGCCGAATTGCGCGGCGATCCGAATCTGACCAAGGAGATGCTCTCCGCCCGAGGTGTGCCGGCGTTTCGGGAGTTGAGCCTAACGCTGCAACAGCGCCAAGCCGCGCTCGAACTGCATTTCCGGCGGCTTGCCCGAGTGCGGCTCGAACTGACGCAGTTCGTCGAGTTCCTGCAAGCGTTGCAGGCCCGCTGGCAGGAGGGCGCATCGGCCCGGCCCGCGCTGCCCGTGCAGGACTATCTTGACCGGGCCGAGGACTTGCTGGCCAAGGCCACGCCCGAGCAGGATGCGCGTGCCCAGCGCATCTTGCAAGAGAACGTCACGGCGGCGCGTGGATTGAACCGCCGCGTGGTCGCCGGTCTCGACGGGCTGAACCGGATGCGAATGACCTGCGGGCTGGCGCCGTTGTCGATCGACCCGAAGCTCTGCGCGGCCGCCGCCGACCACTGCCGCGACATGCAAACCAAGGGCTTCTTCTCGCACGAATCGCCCGTGGCGGGCAAGGAAACTATCGGCGATCGGGCCAAGCGGGCGGGCACCACCGCCTCGGCCGAGAACATCCACGCCGGCCAGTCCTCGGCTGCCGGCGCGTTGCATGGCTGGTTCCTCAGCCCCGGCCATCACAAGAACATGCTCCACGCGCGGCTGCATCGCGCGGGCCTCGGAAACGCCGGCGACAAATGGACGCTGATGCTGGGGCGATAGACCAACGGTGGGGGGGGGGGGGGGGGGGGGGGGGGGGGGGGGGGGGGGGGGGGGGGGGG
>CAYYNP010000302.1:0-11950 GCA_964472545.1 uncultured Planctomycetaceae bacterium
GAGTGTGATGGCTACCATGAAGCGGACGAAGTTGTTTCCGGACAAGCCCTTAGTCTTGGTCAGACGGTCAGAATCAGGAGTCACATGACGATGCTGGAAACCAGTAATCTCAAGGCGAAAGCCGGCGGCCGGGAGATCCTTCGCGGGATCGACCTCTGTGTTCAGGCGGGCGAGGTACACGCAATCATGGGTCCCAACGGCTCCGGCAAGAGCACGCTGGCCCAAGTGCTGGCCGGGCGTTCCAGCTACGAGGTGACCGACGGCAGCGTGATCTACGACGGCAAAGATCTTCTGGAAATGCCCGCCGAAGATAGGGCCTGTGAAGGGGTCTTCATGGCCTTCCAGTACCCGGTCGAGATCCACGGAATCAGCAACACGTACTTTCTCAAGGTCGCGCTGAATGCCGTTCGCGAGTTCCACGGCCAGGGCAAGCTCGATGCGATCGATTTTCTCAAGCTCGTCAAGGAGAAGGCCGCCCTGATGGATATCGACCGTTCGCTCCTGGATCGGCCGGTCAACGAGGGCTTTTCCGGCGGCGAGAAGAAGCGTAACGAGATCTTTCAGATGGCCGTCCTGGAACCGCGATTGGCGATCCTGGACGAGACCGACTCCGGACTGGACATCGACGCCTTGCGGATCGTAGCCGAGGGCGTCAATTCGCTGCGAAGCGAACGGCGCGCGATCATCGTCGTAACCCATTACCAGCGGCTTCTGAATTACATCATCCCCGACCACGTACACGTGCTCGTCGACGGCCGCATCCTCCGGTCCGGCGGAAGGCAGTTGGCGTTGGAACTGGAGCAGCGGGGGTATGGATTCCTGGAGAGCGAGCATGCGGAGCCGGTCACCACAGCGTAAAGGAACGACCATGGTTCAGTCGGGCGACAACAAGCACAACTACCTGGCGGACTTCGCGCGGCTGGAGAAGGACCGTAGGTTTTGCGGCCAACCGTGGTTGCACCGGTTCCGCAGAGCCGCCATCGCCCGATTCGACGAATTGGGCTTTCCTAATACCCGCCAGGAAGACTGGCGGTTCACCAACGTGGCGCCGATTACGCGGTTGGCGTTCCAGCCCGCCGCGTTCGAGCCAAAGAAGCTGCGGGCCGATGACATACGAGCACTTACATTTCCGACCGACGACGGTATCCGATTGGTGTTCCTCAACGGACGCTATGCGCCGGCGCTGTCGTCACTCGAAAGACTTCCGAGCGGTGTCGCGGCAGGAAGCCTGGTTGCGGCGCTACAGCGGCCTTCCGAGTGGCTGCCCGGGCATCTGGCCCGAGACGCCAACGCCTGCGATCACCCCTTCATCGCCCTAAATGCCGCCCTCTTCTACGACGGGGCGATGGTGTACGTTCCGCCCGGCACGGTTGTCGCGGATCCTATCCACTTGGTCTTCGTGTCGGAGCCCGGGCAGGCGGCGCACGCCGCGCACGTCCGCAATCTGCTCGTCGTTGGCGCCGGTAGCCGGGCCAGTATCACCGAGAGCTACGTCGGTTTGGCCGACGGCGTCTATTTCACGAACGTCGTGACGGACGTCGTGCTCGAGGACCACGCCGTCGTGGATCACTGCAAACTCCAGCGCGAACGGGAGCAGGCGTTTCATATGGCGACGACGCAGGTCCACCAGCACCGCGGCAGCAATCTAACGTCAAATGCCGTCTCGCTTGGCGGGGCGCTCGCCCGCAACGAAATCAACGTGGTGCTCGACGCCGAGGATTGTTGCTGCACGCTGAACGGGCTCTACATGGCTCGCGGACGACAGCATAGTGACAATCGAACTCGAATCGATCACACCAAACCGCACTGCGAGAGCCACGAACTCTACAAGGGCATCCTCGACGACCGAGCCAACGGCGTCTTCAACGGGAAGATTTACGTCCACCAAGACGCCCAGAAGACCAACGCCAGGCAGACCAACCAGGCCCTGCTGCTGTCGGAGCAGGCTGCGATCGACACCAAGCCACAACTGGAAATCTATGCCGACGACGTCAAGTGTACCCACGGCGCAACCGTGGGACAGCTCGATGAAGACGCGATCTTCTACCTGCGCAGCCGGGGAATCCGCGCGGAGGCAGCCCGGGCGATGCTGATCTACGCCTTTGCGAACGATATCGTCAGACGCATCCGGAATCGGTCGGTGCGCGCGTATTTCGAGCGGATCCTGCGAGCATCTCATCAAGATTCTCAGCAATGCACCGTCGAGGAGCCAGCATGAGCGCGTCTGTGGAGGCCGTCGACGTTGGGCAGCGGGCTGCGCCGCTTCGGGCGCTTGACGTGCGGGGCGTGCGGGAGGAGTTTCCCATACTCGGGCGCCGCGTGCGCGGCAACCCGCTGGTCTACCTGGACAACGCGGCCAGCACGCAGAAGCCCCGGGCCGTGATCGACGCGGTCGGCAACTTCTACAGGACGGACTACGCCAATATCCACCGCGGGGTACACGAACTCAGCCAGCGGGCTACGGCCGCTTACGAAGCGGCCCGGGTCAAAGTGCAACGGTTCATCCACGCGGCCGACAAGCGTGAGGTGGTCTTTGTCCGCGGTGCCACCGAGGGCATTAACCTCGTGGCCCAGACGTACGGCCGCCAGTGTATTCGCGCCGGCGAGGAGATCCTCATCACGGCGATGGAGCACCATGCGAACATCGTTCCCTGGCAGATGCTCTGCCAGCAGACGGGAGCCGTGCTGCGAGTGTTGCCGGTTACCGATGCCGGAGAATTGGTGCTGGATCGGCTCGAGACACTTCTGCGGCCGCAGACTCGCTTGCTGGGCATCGTGCATCTTTCCAACGCAATCGGCACCGTCAACCCGGTGCGGCAGATCGTGCGGACGGCACATCGGCGGGGCGTGCCGGTGCTCGTCGACGGTGCCCAGGCCGTGCCACATCGGGCGGTCGACGTCCAAGAACTCGATTGCGACTTCTATACGTTCTCCGGACACAAGCTCTACGGACCGAGCGGCATCGGCGTGCTCTACGGAAAGAAGGAACTGTTAGAGGACATGCCGCCGTATCAAGGCGGCGGGGAGATGATCCGTCACGTGACCTTCGAGAAGACGACCTACAACACTCTGCCCTACAAGTTCGAGGCGGGTACGCCCAACATCGCCGGCGCGGTGGGGTTGGGCGCCGCGATCGACTTTCTCGATCGCGTCGGCCTGGGCGCCGTCGAGACACACGAACGGCGATTGTTTGACTACGCGATCGAATCGCTTTCAGCGATCCCGGGCGTTCGCCTGATAGGAACGGCCGACGAAAGGGCGGCCGTGATCTCGTTCGTGATCGACGGTGTGCATCCGCACGACGTCGGCACGATACTCGACCATCAAGGGATTGCCGTCCGGGCCGGCCACCACTGCGCCCAGCCGCTGATGGAGCGGCTCGGTTCTCGCGCCACGGTCAGGGCGTCGCTCGCCATGTACAATACGGCCGAGGAGATCGACGCTCTGGTGGCGGGTGCCCGCAAGGTCGAGGAGGTGTTCCGGTGACGACCGAACTTCGCGAGCTTTACCAGGAAGCGATCCTCGATCACCAAGCGACTCCCCGCAACTTCGGCCGGCTGCCGGCGGCAGGCCACACCGCCGAGGGCTACAACCCGCTCTGCGGTGATCGAGTGACGATTGATCTGGTGCTCGACGCCGACGCGGTGAAAGACGTCCGCTTCGAGGGATCGGGCTGTGCCATCTCCACGGCTTCGGCGTCGATGATGACCGAGCACATCAAGGGAATGAACCGCGAGGAAGTGGAGCGGTGTTTCCAGGACTTTCATCGGCTTTTGACGAGTGGCTCTCTTGACCCGGCGCTTGGCACTTCTGAGTTGGGCAAGCTGCGGGTCTTCTCCGGCGTACGGCGCTTTCCGGTTCGCATCAAGTGCGCCACGTTGGCTTGGCACGCCCTGCGCGCCGCCTTGACGGGGCGCGAAGAGCCGGTAACCACCGAATGACCGAACGTGAATATCAACTATCCCGATCGACTGGGAACGAATCATGGCATCTAACGCACCGATCAGGCTGTCGAGAGAATGTGAGGTTGTCGTGATCCCTTACGGCAACACCGTCGTGCTGTCCGCCGGCACCGAGGTTACCATCCAACACGCTACCGGTCGCGCGTACACCATCGTCACGGAATACGGGTACTTGGCGCGCATCGCCGGCCGAGACGCGGACGCACTTGGCCTACAGCCGCCACAAGAGGCGGAGATGCCGTCGCTCTCGGCGAAGGACGCAGGTCTTCAGGAGCAGGTCTGGGAACTACTCGAGACCTGTTACGATCCGGAGCTTCCCGTGAACATCGTCGACCTTGGGCTCGTGTACGGCTGTGAAGTTACCCAACTTCCCGAGGGTGGCAGCAGGATTGACGTGGAATTTACCCTGACGGCACCCGGCTGCGGCATGGGAGACGTGCTTCAGCAAGACATATCGGAGAAGCTCCGTTCCCTGCCGGGGGTTCGCGAGGTGCACCTGGACTTGGTCTTGGACCCGCCCTGGGATCCAAGTCGGATTTCTGAGGCGGCCCGGCTGGAGCTTGGAATGATCTGAGACGTTCGTGGTTTAAGGGGATAGCTTCCCAACGACTCCACCGGCAGCGAGGCGAGCGGAGCATTGTGTCTTGGAATCTCCGTACGATGCCTGGGAATCGGGCGATCCTGGGAGTCCTCGTCCCAGCCGCCGTTCCAGGTGCCCGGTCTATTCAAGGCGTGGGACGGCCCATGCGGAGCAGGCCAGATTTTGGCAGGAAAGTGGTTGTACTATCATGCGAATTGCCGTTTTCAGCACGAAGTCGTACGATCGAGAGTTCCTGCTGGCCGCCAACGCGACGGCGGGCCACGAACTCAGGTTCCTCGAACCGCGCCTGACCGGCGAGACTTGCCTGTTGGCCGACGGGTTTCCCGTGGTGTGTGCCTTCGTCAACGATCAACTCGATGCTCAAGTCCTACTCTCGCTTTCCAGGCAGTCGACGGTGTTGATTGCCATGCGGTGCTCGGGCTTCAACAACGTGGACCTTCGGGCGGCCGAACAGTTGGGCCTGACCGCCACCCGCGTGCCGGCGTACTCTCCGTATGCCGTGGCCGAGCACACCGTCGGCTTGATCCTGACGCTCGGCCGCAAGCTGCACAAGGCCTACAGCCGGGTTCGCGAAGGCAACTTCGCGCTGGACGGGCTGATGGGCCGCGATCTGCACGGGCGCACCGTAGGCGTGATCGGCACCGGGCGGATTGGCACGATCGTCGCCCGCATCCTCGCCGGCTTTGGTTGCCGGATCTTGGCCCACGATGTGTTCCCCAACGCCGAACTCGAGGCATCGGGCGTCCGCTACGTGGACCGCGACGAAATCTTCTCGCATGCCGACGTCATCACGCTGCACTGTCCGTTGATGCCCGAGACCCATCATCTGATCGACGACGAGTCGCTCTCCCGCATGAAACGCGGCGTGATGCTGATCAACACTAGCCGCGGGGCGCTCGTCGACAGCGAAGCGGTAGTTCGGGCATTGAAGTCGGGCACGTTGGGCTCGCTGGGGCTCGACGTCTACGAAGAAGAAGCCGATCTGTTCTTCGAGGACCTTTCCAATCGCGTCATCCAGGACGACGTCTTCTCCCGCATGTTGACTTTCCCGAACGTCGTCGTCACGGGACATCAAGCCTACTTTACACACGCCGCGTTGGAGGCGATCGCGCGGGAGACGATCGATAACATCACAGCCTTTGAGCGAGGAAACACACCTCCGGGGCTGATTACGGCCGAATTGGTGCGGACGTAGCCAACGCTGCCTACACGTGCCGCTTCCGCTCCGTGGAGATGCGGCGGAAGCACGGACACGACAATCAACAGGAAACCGTATCCGAACACGTTACTAGGCCACTTAGGTATCCGCTTGTCCGAACGCCGGCGGAAACGAATAATCCCACCGGAGCCACTTGGGCTTGTCCGGAAACAACTTCGTCCGCTTCATGGTAGCCACCACACTCCGTGTGATGATCCGCCCGAAAAACTGCGAAGCTGTTTCCGGACAGGCCCTTGGTGTCATATCCGCGGAAGGAGGGTGGCCGTGAAACGTCCGTGTGCGCTGGTGCTTGTAGGTCTGACGATCCTGGTCTCGTCCCGTCTGACGACGGGTCGAAAGAGCAACGAAAACGACGACATGACATACAACAAGCTAACCGCCGAAGAGCAGCGCGTGATCCTGCACAAGGGAACGGAGCGCCCGTTCTCCGGCAAGTACGAGCAGCACAAGGAAGCGGGGACCTATCTCTGCAAGCGTTGCGATGCACCCTTGTATCGGTCGGAGCATAAATTCGACTCCGGATGCGGCTGGCCCGCCTTCGACGACGAAATCTCCGGCGCCGTGAAGCGTCAACCCGATCGGCATTCGCCGTTTCCGGAGATCGTCTGCGCCAAGTGCGGGGGACATCTCGGGCATGTCTTCACGGGGGAGGGCTTCACGGAAAAAGACGTCCGGCACTGCGTCAATTCGGTCTCGCTGAGTTTCCAGTCGGCTGCGGCTGATGAGGCCACGAAACCCCCCGCAATCGGCGACGTCACGCAGGGCGGCCCGAAAACGGAGAGGGCCTACTTTGCGGCCAGGTGTTTCTGGGGGGTTCAGCACAGTTTTGCGAGTACGGAAGGTGTCCTTTCGGCAACGTCCGGGTACATGGGGGGCACACCGACGAGCCGACCTACCGGGAGGTCTGCGGGGGCCGGACCGGTCATGCCGAGGCGGTCGAAGTTCTCTACGACCCCTCCGTGGTCGATTTCAAAACACTGGCCAAGCAGTTCTTTGAAATGCACGACGCTTCGATTCCGCCCCGCGGGAAGGGAGGCCAATACCGGTCGGCCGTCTTCTACACAAGCGAAGCACAGAAGAAGACCGTTGCAGGATTGATCGACGTCTTGGCCGGTAAAGGGGTAACCGTGCATACCGAGGTCGGCGAAGCGCCCCGATTCTGGCCGGCCGAGCCATACCACCAAGACTACTTTCAGAAGCGGGGAGAGGAGCCGTCGTGTCACGGCGTCGTGAGGCTTTTCGCCGAGTAGGTGACGCTCGCGTCGACAACGTCGACGCGGCGTGCCCGGCCGTGACGAGTCACGTTCACACTTAGGGCTTGTCCGGAAACAACTTCATCCGCTTCATGGTGGCCATCACACTCCGTGTGATGATTCGCCCGAAAAACTGCGAAGTTGTTTCCGGACAGGCCCTTACATCAACATATCGAGACAAGGAGAAGCGTCATGAACGCTCCGAGTCGACGTGAGTTTATGGCAGATGTGGGCCGGGGCATGCTGGCCGCCAGTTTGGGAACGGCGACCGCGCTCGATCTGGGGTTATCCCCAGCGATAGCGGAGGAGCCCGGCCGGCGTTTGACGTTCGGCAAGCTCGAGCCATTGGTCTCGTTCATGCAGGAAGCGCCCTTGGACAAACTGTTGCCCACGCTGGTCGATAAGCTCGGTGCAGGCACAGACCTCAAAACGCTCGTCTCCGCAGCCGCCTTGGCAAACGCCCGAGCGTTTGGCGGCCAGGACTATACGGGCTATCACACGTTCATGGCCTTGGTGCCGGCGTACGAGATGGCCGGCGAGCTACAGGCCAAGCAACGCGCATTGCCCGTGTTGAAGGTGCTGTATCGCAACACCAACTGGATTCACAAGCAGGGCGCCGCTCGGCGAGACGTCTTGGAGCAGATTGCAGCAGCCGAGTCGGTCGAGCCGGACCGTGGGGGTATACTGGTACGCGAAGCCGTTCGCGCCGTCGATTGGGATGCCGCGGAGAGTCGATTCGCCGCGGTTGCCGAAGGGCCGGCCGGCGAAGCCTTCAATCACCTGCAGTTTACCGTTCAAGACGAGGTCGACGTGCATCGCGTCGTGCTGGTATGGCGGGCCTGGGCGATGCTCGGCCTGACCGGCGATGAGTATGCACACACCCTGCTGCGTCAGTCCGTGCGGTTCTGCGTCAATACGGAACAACAACTCCGCGACCGGAACAGGCCGGTCTCTGAGATACGCGAACTACTGCCGCGATTGTTGGATGAGTACCACTTGCTGAGCAAGCCGCTGGGCCGGCGTCAGGCCGAGGACGCCTGGGTGGAACATCTCGCGCAAACCGTGTTCTCCGCCAGCCGCGAGCAAGCCGCCGACGCCGCAGCCGCCGCGCTGGCCGAAGGTATGGACCCCGAAGCCGTGGGTGAGGCGATTGCCTTGGCGGCCAACCTGTTGGTCTTGCACGATCCCGGCCGCCGCAAGGAACACAGCTCTCCGCAGAAGCCGCCGGGATGCGTCCATGGGGATTCGGTCGGCGTTCACGCGTCGGACGCCGCCAACGCCTGGCGGAACATTGCGCGTGTCAGCAACCCGCGCAACACGGTGGCCAGCCTGATCGTCGGCGCGTTTCATACGGCCGGACAGACCAGTCGGGTCACGGAAGAGCCCTATCCCTATGCCGACCAGCTTGCCGACGTCCGCGCGGAAGATGGCGCCGCCTTGCTCGGTCAGGCCGAAGAAGCGATCCGGGCCAACGACCAGGCCCGCGCGTGTGCCGTGGTGCATCGATACGGCGAATTGGGATTGTCGGCAAGGCCCGTGTTCGATCTGTTGCTGAAGTACGCCGTCAGCGAAGACGGGGCACTGCACGCCGAGAAGTACTATCGCACGGTCGGCGAGGAATTCGCGGCCGGCCGGCCGGCGTTCCGCTGGCGACAGCTCGTTGCCCTGGCTCGTGTTACCGCCAGCGAATACGGCTTTCCCGCGCCGGGCTACCGGAACGCATGCGACCTGTTGGGCGTTTCCTGACCTTACGATAGCCTCGGTACTCGGATTCTCTACTTCAAAGCTGAGCAGGAATCTCAGTGCACTGTATACTAGGGAGGGGATGCGCGTACGAAACGTTCATTCGCAGCGAGAATAGCCATGACCTCGCATGCCGGACTTCTCTCCAGAGGTTGGGAAGTCCATCAAGCCGGTGATCATGCAGCCGCCGAGCGATTGTACCGTCAGGCCCTCGCTTTGGCACCAGACGACGCCAATACTTGGTGCCACCTGGGGATGGCGCTGCACGATCGAGGACTCTTCCGGCAAGCAGAGGCAGCCTACCGTCGGGCGATCGAGCTACGGCCGGCGTTTCCCGTCGCGTTTCACAATCTCGGCAACACCTTGCGGGCGTTACAGCGATTTGACGAGGCCTTGGCTCACTTCGAGCACGCGTTGAGACTAAAGCCGGACTACGTCGGTGCTCTTAATGGGAAGGGTGGTACGCTCTTCCTCGGGGGGCGTTTCGACGAAGCGTGCATCTGCTTCGAGCGCGCCCGAGAGTTGGCTCCGGATGACGCGAGGGCCCACGAGAACTTGGCCATCCTATGGCTCCTGCAGGGCAAGTTCGACCGTGCCTGGGAGGAATACGAATGGCGGTTCAAGCTCTATGAACTGGTGCCGGAGTATTCGCAGCCGCGATGGGACGGATCGTCGTTAGACGGCCGCACGATTCTGCTGATTGCCGAACAGGGCCTGGGCGACACCCTCCAATTCGTCCGCTACGCGGCCGTGCTCAAGGCGCGATACGACTGCCAAGTTATCCTGCAATGCCCCCGCGCGCTACTTCCCTTGCTCGCCACGTGCCCCGGCATCGACTGCCTGGTATCCAAAGGCGATTCACCCGATCGGTTTGACGTCTGGATACCGCTGTTGAGCATTCCCGGCATCCTCCGCCAGACGCCGGAGACGTTCCCTGCCGAAGTACCTTACTTGCAGGCGAGTCCGGAGTTGGTGTCTCAATGGAAAGACGAATTGGACAGACTGCCCGGCCTCAAAGTGGGTCTGTTCTGGCAAGGGAAACGTGACTACTTGATCGACTTCTCTCGTAGCGTACCGTTGGCCGAGATGGCACCCTTGGGCACGTTGCGGGGGCTCCAGTTGATAGGTCTGCAAAAGGGCGACGGTATCGAGCAACTCGATACCCTTGCCGGCCGGCTGGACGTCGACAACTGGGGCGACCGAATCGACGAATCCAGCGGCGCGTTCATGGACACGGCTGCCATTCTGACGAACTTGGACCTGCTGATTACTCCCGACAGTTCCGTGGGACATCTCGCCGGAGCGTTGGGGGTGCCCGTCTGGATCGTCCTGAGTACCGTCCCCCATTGGCCGTGGATGCTGGATCGAGGTGATTCGCCGTGGTATCCGAGTGCCCGCCTGTTCCGTCAATCAACGGCCAACGATTGGGCCGGTGTGTTCGATAGAATCGCAACGGAGTTGTGCCGGTTGTCACCGCGCATCGAGCGGAAGCAACCCGAGCACTATCGGGTCGCGACCAGCGGGCATAACCGTCTCACGCGAACGCGACACGGCTTGCTGCTGTACAATCGTCACGACAAGTACATTGGCCGATCTCTCGACCGCTACGGCGAATTCTCCGACGGCGAGTTTGACCTGCTTGCTCAAGGGTTACGCCCCGGTGGGGTAATCGTGGAAGCTGGGGCAAACGTTGGAGCGCACACGCTGCCCCTGGCGAAGTGCGTCGGCGCGGAAGGCCGGGTGTACGCCTTCGAGCCGCAGCGCCCGATCTTCCATTGCCTATGCGCCAATATGGCTATAAACAGCATTACCAACACCCGCTGTTACTGCAAGGCGCTGGGAGCCGAGTTGGGCGAATTGCACGTGCCCGTGCCGGACTACGACGCGGAGAACAACTTTGGCGCCGTGGAAGTCGGAGCCAGGGCAGAGGGAGCCAGGGCAGAGGGAGCCAGGGCAGAGGGAGCCAGGGCAGAGGGAGAACGAGTGACGGTGGTGACGGTGGACAGCCTGAACCTCACTCGTTGCGACTTGATCAAGGCAGACGTAGAAGGTATGGAACTGGAAGTCCTGCGGGGGGCGTCGGCGACGATCGAACAGTTCCAGCCCGTTCTCTACCTGGAGAACGATCGGCCAGATCGTTCTGCCGGCCTAATCGAGCACGTTCTCGGCCTGGGATACAATCTGTACTGGCATCTCCCGCGTCTGTTCAATCCGAACAACTTCTTCGGCAATAGGGAAAACGAATTCGGAGAGATTGTCTCGGCCAACATGTTGGGCGTGCACTCGTCCGTTAGATCGTCGATTTCGGGGCTCCGCTCCGTCGAAGGACCTCAAAGCGACTGGAAGTCACGCTAGTCGACGACGAGTGCCGGGATGCCAGCCGTCGGCTTCAGGAGCACAGCGAGGAGCGTCCGCACGGCAGCCTTGGTTACCAGACCCCCTCGGCGTTTGCGGCCGGGTGTGCCGCGGCTCCCGCTCCGGCTGCGCCTACGCTCCAGCCGCGGCACACCCGAGGTTCAGAAACCTCACCCTTAACCCAGACCGTACTCTCATAACCCCCGGCACAGAAAATGGGGGCACGTCATCCGCACGAACCGTCCGCGCGTGCTGAGCTCGTTGGCGGCCAATCGCCGAACGGTGAATGCCTTCGGCCAGGATGCGTTGGCCTGATGGTCCAGCTCAACAAGGTCGCCAACCAAGCGATAGACCTGGCCGTTGTCACTAGCCAAAACGAGCACGGCTCTCGGCCAACGCACGCCGCCGGTGCCGAGGGCCGCATGTAACGCCACGCCGGAGATCGCCTCGACTCGCTCCAGATCGACGGTGATCGACGAATACGGCACACCTTGCCAGCCGACGGTTCCTTGCTGTGCCCCGAATTCCTCGCGCGTCGTTTGGCGGTCCGACAACTGAGAGGGCGGGGGCCTCCGCGCAGGCTGCGATCGGGGCGGGGGCGACGGCGAGCAGAACCGCGCAAGCCCGTGCAATCCACTCGAAAGCAGAAGTGGTTAGTCGTCGCATGACAGCGGAGCGAGCGGCCCCTCGGTCTTGCTGTGCCGGCCGTCGCCGTTGACGGAAGTGCCGTCACGGTGACGGCGATACTCCGGGACGACCTCGTGGAGCTTCTCGCGCAGCGGCGCCTCGGGGCCGTGGGCCAGCCGTAGAAGCGTGT
>CAYYNP010000303.1:0-11902 GCA_964472545.1 uncultured Planctomycetaceae bacterium
GTTCCGTGTTGATTCCGGCTCGGAGCCAGTCCCCCTTTTCCACTCCCGCGAATCGGCTTTGCGGTTCTGCCGGCGTTTGTTGACTCGTACTCCTCGGCCAAGTATCCTGTTCACACGCGGCTAGCATGGCCCTTACTCACACGAACGGTCCGTGCGTTCGCCGCTCTTCTGCTCGACCCGACGGCGGCGAGAGACGCTCGACCATGGACACCATCGACTATCTGGTCATCGCGGCGTATCTCGTGCTGGTCACCGTTTTGGGACTCTATCTGCGCAAGCTGGCCGCCAAGAACCTCGAGTCCTATTTCCTCGGCGGCAAGCGGATTCCCTGGTGGGCCCTAGCCGCGTCGGGGGCCGTGTCGAACTTCGACATCACCGGCACGATGTGGATGGTCACCGTGCTCTATCTGCTGGGCATGAAGTCGTGGTGGCACCATTGGATGTGGGGTGTGATGCTGCCGGCGTTCGGACTGGCCTACGTGGCCAAGTGGGTGCGGCGTTCCAACGTGATTACCGGGGCCGAGTGGATGGTCACGCGGTTCGGCGACGGACGCGGCGGGAGAACGGCACGAATGGCCTACGCGCTGATGGCCGTGGTCACCTGCGTGAGTTTCATCGGATACGCCTTCCAGGGCATCGGCAAGTTTGCCGAGGTCTACGTCGATACCGGCTGGTTGGTGCAGATCGTTCCGGAAGCCGAGTCCCTAATCGAAACGTACAAGCCTCAAGCCCTGGCCATCGCCATCCTCTCGCTGACCACACTCTACGTCGTCCTCGGCGGGCTGTTCGGCGTGATCATCACCGACATCATTCAGACCGCCATCCTCACGGGCGCTTGCCTGCTGATCGGCTGGGTCGCTTTCACACAATTGTCACCCGAGACGGTTGCGAGCGTCGTTCCGACCGGCTGGGAATCGCTGCGGCCGGTGTGGCAGATCCACCGTTTCTGGGGTACGGACAACGCCACGTACGAGATGTTCGGCTTCCTCACTATCGCCTGGATCCTCAAGGGTTTCTTGCTGAACGCCGGCGGACCCGGGCAGTTGTACGACTTCCAGCGCTACCTGGCCGCGCGCAACTCGCGCGACGCCGCCAAAGTGGCCGCCGCCTGGCCGTTCTTCCTGGCCGTCCGCTGGATGATGGTGGCCGGCATCACCCTGCTGGCGCTGGCCGGCATCGGCGACGTCACCGACCCGGAAAAGGTGATGCCCATGGTGTTGCAGAAGTACCTGCCGATCGGGCTGAAGGGGCTGGTGATTGCCGGGTTGCTCTCGGCGTTCATGTCGACGTTCAGCTCCACGGCCAACAGCGGCGCCTCGTACGTGGTCCGCGATATCTGGCAGCCGCTGTTCAAGCCCCACGCCGACGAGCGCCACCTGATCCGCTACAGCTACGTGGCCACGATCGCCGTCGTGTTGGCCGGCATCGTGGTGGGGCTCAACGCGGAATCGATCCGGTCGATCTGGGGTTGGATCATGATGGCCTTGGGCGGAGCCGTGATTATTCCCAACGTGTTGCGATGGCATTGGTGGCGGCTGAACGGCTGGGGCTACGCCGCGGGGACGTTCGGGGGCATCGTGCTGGCCCTGGCAGTGCTGTTCTTCCCGGGCCTGCCCGATAACGTGAGCTTTCCGCTGATCGCGCTCGGTTCCCTTCTGGCTTGCTTGATCGGCTCGTTGGCAACGCCCCCCGGCAAGCCGGAGACGCTGCGGAAGTTCTATCGGACCGTTCGTCCCTTTGGTATCTGGCGGCCGGTGCGCGAGACTTGCGGCCTCTCGCCCGGGCAGCTTGCCGATCCGGCCGAATCACCCTGGCAGACCATCTTCAACACGGCGATCGCCTGCGCCGGTGTGACCGGGCTCTACCTGTTTCCGATGTATCTTGTCGGGCATTGGTACGTCCATGCCGGCGCGTGGTTCGCCGCGTTTCTGGCGGCCGTGGTGGTGCTCTACTTCACCTGGTATCGTTGGCTGGGGGAGAATGAAGTGTCGTCGCAACAGAAGGTCTGAACTTCAGTCGAAAGGGAAATCCGATGAATCGACTCGTCCGTCTCGCCGTACTCTTGACGTGTTCGGCCGCTTGGGCTGCTAGGGACCTGCGGGCGGCCGAAGAACCGCAGACGCAAGTCACGTCCACGGAAATGGTGCTCACGAAGCAGTATCTGAACGTGCCCGTTGCGAACCAGGGCCCGGGCCGTTCGATGCGGCTTTCGATCGACGGCGAACTGCTCGGCGAGTTTCGCATCGTGCTGGCCGAGGAGCAGCCCGACTGGTGGGCCTTCTTCGACGTCGCGAAGTTCAAAGGGCGGAAGCTCACCGTCGAGATGACGCCCTCGCCGAAGGACTTCGCCGTCATCACACAGGACGACGCGATCAAAGGCGGCGAGAACCTCTATCGCGAGAAGTACCGCCCGCAGTTCCACTTCACCTCGCGCCGCGGATGGCTCAACGACCCCAACGGAATGGTCTACTACAAGGGCGAATACCACCTCTACTACCAACACAACCCCACGGCCCTGCCTTGGGGCAACATGACCTGGGGCCACGCCGTCAGCCGCGATATGGTGCACTGGAAGGAGTTGCCGAAGGTCCTCTTCCCGAACCCCACCGGCACGTGCTTCTCCGGCGCCGGATTCATGGACCGCAAGAACGAACTGGGCTTCAAGACGGGCGACGAGGACGTGATGGTGGCGTTCTATCTGCGTACCCGCATCGGGCTCTGTCTGGCCTACTCGAACGATCGCGGCCGCACGATGACCGACTTTGCAGGCAACCCGGTGCTGACGCACACCGGCGCGCGGATCGACACGCCGCGCCCGTTCTGGTACGAGCCGACCAAGCGCTGGATCGCGCCGACCTACGACCACTTCAAAGACGCCGAAGGAAAGAACCTCCGCGCGGTCGGTTTCTATAGTTCAAAGGACCTCAAAGAGTGGAAGTTCGAGAGCCGCGTAAAACAGGACAAGTGGGGCGACGAACTCTGCGGTTGCGCCGATTTCTTCCAGTTGCCCGTCGACGGCGATCCGGAGAACAAGCCGTGGGTGTTGGTGCTGATCGACGGCAGCTACATCGTGGGCACGTTCGACGGCCACACTTTCCGCACACTGGCCGGCAAGCCGGCGGTGACCGGCGACCGCGTCCGGTCGCTGGTCGTCTGCGGCAACTTCTACGCCACCCAAAGCTGGCACGATATGCCCGACGACCGCCGCGTGCAGATCACCTGGATGCGCGGCGGCAGCTACCCCGATATGCCGTTCAATCAGCAGATGACGATCCCCGTCGAACTTTCGCTGCACTCGACGGACGAGGGGCCGCGGATGAGGGCGAATCCGATCAAGGAACTCGAATCGCTGCGGGTGAAGTCGCATCTATCCACAAACCTGGTCCTGAAGGCAGGCGAGAATCCGCTGGCCGGAATCGAAGGAGACCTCTTCGACGTGGAGGTCGTCCTCGAGCCGGCCGCCAACACGCAGACCACGTTCGATCTCCGCGGCCATAAGGTCGTCTACGACGCGCAAACGCAGACGTTGTCCTCCGGCGGGCTGCGGGCCGCGCTGAAACCCGCCGGGGGGCGAATCCACCTCCGTATGCTGCTGGACCGCACGTCCGTCGAAGTCTTCGGCAATCTCGGCCAGGTCTACCTCCCGCTCTGCATTCTCCCGGAAGAGGACAATCGCTCGTTGAGCGCATCCTCCGTCGGCGGTGAGGTCAGAGCCGCCATGCTCTGCGTCCACGAGTTGAAGTCCGCCTGGGAGTGACCGTCTGGGGGCTCGCTGCACTCGACCCCAGCCACCCGTCGGCCTCTGAGTTGGTGCGTCGAGACGCACCCTACTCGGCCGCCAACACCACCGCCGCCGCCTGGCCGTTGCGGGTGTGGCTGAGCATCAACGCGGTGGGCCGGCGGGATTCCGCCGGCGGACCGTGGACGACGTTGACTGGGCATTCGGGGTCGGGCTGCTCGTAGTTGAGCGTGGGCGGAATCAGGCCCCGTTGCAGGCCCAGCACGCTGCCGACCATCTCGACCGCCCCGCCGCCGGAGCCGATGTTCCCGAAGTAGCTTTTCAGCGCGGTCACCGGCACGTCTCCCAACACGTCGCGGATCGCCCGGGCTTCAAGGCGGTCGTCGTCGATCGTGCTGTTGCCTTGGGCGCTGACGTGGCCGACGTCGGAAGGCTCGAGGCCGGCGTCGCATAATGCGGTCGAGATTGCGTTGCGAATGGCGTCGCCCTCGAGTGGCTCACCGGCTCGGCGTGGCTTGCAGGTATTGGCCGACCCGAGAATCTTCGCCAGCACGGTTGCGCCGCGGGCTACGGCGTGCTCGCGCCGCTCGACGACGAACGCGGCGGCGCCCTCGCCGTTGACGGTGCCGTCGCGCCCGGCGTCGAACGGCCGCGAGGCGGCGGCGGGGGCGTCGTAGCGTTCGGACAACCCGAGCATCTGGTTGCGGACCCAATACCATGGATGGATCCAGGAATTCGCTCCGCCGGCGATCATCACGTCGGCCTGGCCCCGCTCGACCACGCGCGTCGCCTCGGCAATCGCCAGGTGGCTGGATACGTCGCCAAGGGTCAGCGAGTTGTTCGGTCCCCGGGCGTCCTGGGCAATGCCGATGTGGCAGGCGGGCATGTTGGGCAGGTATTTCAGCATCCACAACGGATAGAGTTCGGCCATCGCGGCGCCGCCCCATTCGTTGAAGTCGAAGTGGCCGTCGACCATGCAGCAGCGGTAGGCTTCGAGCACCTCGGGCAACTCACAGTGCATCATCTCGGAGCCGAAGACGACCCCCATTCGCTCGGGATCGACGCCGGCGTCGGCCAAGCCCGCCATAGCAGACGCCGCGTCGGCCGCCGCAAAGGCCAACTGGATATAGCGGCACATCACCTTCAGGCTCTTGCGCGGCCGGATGAACCGCTTGGGCTCGAAGTCGACCACGTCGCCGCCAAAAGCCCTGCTCAGATCGGGCTTTACCCCCAGCTTATTGGGCGACTCTTCGTCCGGTGGGCCAGATTCGCCGAAGAGATCCAGCCATCGGACACCACTGCGGCGCTGTTCGAGCGAGGACCAGTATTCCTCGACCCCTATGCCGATTGGGCTGAATACACCCATTCCGGTGATGACGATGTCCCGATTTGCTTCCATTTTCCGATTGCGATCGGGGGCCGGTGCAGCGACGAGCAAGCTACCCATGTTACCTGTCGAAGGCCCGTCCGACAAGGGAAGCAGCCTCGCTCCGAATCCACCTCAATTCTCGCGGCCTTCTCATTCCGCCGCGGCCGCCTCGTCGGAGTCGTAGAGCCGATAGGTCTTCGTGAGGATCGCGCCGCCCTTTTTCAGGGCCCCTCGCGAGAGCGAATTCGATTCGAGGACCCAGGAGAACTCGGCCTCTTGGAGACCCCATTTCTCGGCCATCGGAGCAATGCCGTGCATCAGCAGCAGCCCCACACCGTAGCGTTGATACTCCGGAATCACGTTGGTACTGATGATCCGCACCGACTTGATCGCTCGCTTGTTCCGCAACAGCCGCCAGAATCCGAATGGAAACAGTCGGCCATTGATTTGGCGGATGCGGGGGTTGTAGTCGGGCAAGGCAAACGTGGCCCCGACCATCTGGCCGTCGATTTCGGCCGCCACGGCCAGATCGGGCACGATCAAATGCCGCAGCCCCTTGGCCGTGTGACGCACTTCTTCGGGCGACATCGGCACGAAACCCCACGTTTGGACCAATGCCCGGTTGTAAACGGAGAGAAACGCCTCGACGTCCTCCGCAAACCGAGAGGTATCCAGCGGACGCAGGTGGACATCGTACCGCTCGATGATCTGCTCGCAAATGGGATCGAGCTTCGCAGACACCCTCGGAAGCATGTCGTGGCTTCCCCAAAATGCGTACAAATCCTGAGTCTTTCGTAATCCACAGCCCTCGATCAGCCGGGCGTAGTAGGGCGGGTTGTAGGTCATCATGAACTTCGGCGGCGAGTCGAAACCGTCGATCAGCAGGCCGACTTCGTAGTTCAGCGAGGGATTGGTCGGTCCGCGCAGGCAGTGGATATCCTGCTCGGCAAACCAGCCGCGCACGGCGTCAAACAGCCCTTCGGCAACCTGCTGATCGTCGATGCACTCGAAGAACCCGAAGAACCCCCGCTTCTCGGAGTAACGCTCGTTGTGCCCATTGTTGAGGATGGCCGCGATCCGGCCACAGACCTCGCCGCCTCGGGTGGCCAGGAACGTCTGAATTCGGTTGCGATCGTAGAACGGATGCCGCTTGTAGTTGACCATTTCCCGTTGGTTTGCGCGTAAGGGTGGAATCCAGTTCGGATCGTCCCGATAAAGAGACCAGGGGAACTGGAGGAACTGCTTGCGTTGCCGTCGCGAGGAGATCGGCGCGATGACCAGTTGGGACATGGGACCTTCCGGGGGTTCCTTACTTGCCGAAACGGCCGATTCTACCCGGGTTGCGCCGTCACGGTCAACGCGAGCTTTTCGGCGTGGAAATCGGGCTGCCGTCAGTCCGTCGGCTCTCGCTGGGTATCGCCCGCGATCCTGCCTAGACCAGTAGGGGATGGTACGTCATGGCTAAGGTCTTGGTAACCGGCGCCAGCGGTTTCATCGGGTCCCACCTTGCCGAAGCCTTGCTGGCCCGAGGCGACGACGTTACGTGCTTGGTACGGAAGACCTCCACGGTCGACCACCTGCCGCCGGAGGGCATCCGATTTGCCTACGGCGACGTGAGCGACCGCGATTCGCTGCCGGCGGCGGTGGCCGACAACGAAATCGTGTACCACGTGGCCGGCTGCACCAAGGCGATTCGCAAGCAGGAGCTCTACCGCGTGAACGAAGAGGGCGTCCGCAACGTGGCCGAGGCGTGTGCTCGGCCGACCACGCCGCCGGTCTTGCTGTCGGTCTCTTCGCTGGCGGCGGCCGGACCTGCTGCCAAGCGAGAACCGCTGGTCGAGACCGATCCACCCCGGCCGGTGTCGCACTACGGCCGCAGTAAGCTGGCCGGCGAGAAGGCCGCCGAGCAGTATGCCGGCCGGCTGCCGATCACCGTCGTGCGGCCGCCGATCGTATTGGGCGAACGCGACACGCAGGGACTCGAGATGTTCCGCATGATCGCCCGATATCACCTCCACCTGGTGGCCGGATACCGCCGCCACCGGTTCTCGGTGATTCACGTGCGGGACCTGGTCGATCTGCTCATTCGAGCGGCCGAGCGCGGCCGACGGCTGTGCCCCGACGAGCCGGACGACGACCGCCTGGGCGAAGGAACCTACTTTGCCGCCTGCGAAGAGGATCCCACGTACGGCGACCTCGGACGCATGATCTCCACGGCGCTGGGGCAAGCCCGAGTTTTGGTGCTGCCGGTGGCCCCGGTCGTCGTCTGGATGGTAGCGGCCGAGATGGAGATCATGTCGCGGGTGCTTGGGCGGCCGGAGTATCTCAACTTCGACAAAGCCCGCGAAGTCCGCGCCGGCTCCTGGCTTTGCTCGCCGCAAGCCGCTGCCGATCACCTCGACTTCTCCGTCGCCGCCCCGCTGCCGCAGCGCCTACTTCAGACGGCCGAGTGGTATCGGGAAGCGGGATGGCTGTGAGGATGACGGAGTGAGGGGGTGACAGGGTGAGGGGGGGACAGGGTGACGAGGTAGAGAAAGGCGGGGCTGTCTCTCGTGGGTTTCCGGTAGCGTGCACGGGAGACCCGACGGCGTTGCAGACAATCAGCGCGTTGTACCGAGTACAGATTGGGGCAACGTACCGTCGCTCGGTCACCCCCTCACCGTGTGACCCCCGCACCCCCACCCCCCCGCCCACCGGGACCACCGCCACCCACATACCCCCCGCCCGGAGCCCGCGGTGCATGCGGGTGAACCAGAGTTCTTTGTGCCAGCGGAGTCCGACTTCGCCGCAGATGCGGGCCAGTTCGCGGCGGTTGTAGGTGCGGCAGCACCACATGCGGCTGGTCCAGGCGCCGGAGAAATTGTCTTCGGTGGTCAGCAGCAGCATCCGCGCGCCGGGAATCAGCACGCGGCTGAGCTCGCCCAGGCCGATCCGCGGGTCGGGCACGTGTTCCAGCACGTAACCGCAGGTCAGGCAGTCGAACGTGGCGTCGGCGAAGGGGAGTTGGGTCAGATCGGCCACGACGAACCGCGGGCGGTCCGATTTGAGCCGGTTTCGCGCGCGGCGGAGCATCTCGTGCGAGAGATCGAAGCAGGTCAGCTCGGCCTCGGGGTCGGCATGGCGCAGCAGGTGGCCGGCGATCTGCCCGGCGCCGCTGCCGACGTCGAGGATCCGCCTCGCGCCGCGCAGGTCGAACTTTCGCGTGCGAAACAGCCGGTTGCCCAGCGCCATGTGGCCGGAGAGCCTGCTACAGGTGGCCAAAATGGCCCCTTTGGGCCCGTCGTAAACGTTGCGGACCTTGTCGCGGTACTCCTCGAAACTGACGCGCCGGATCAGTCGGTGCTCCATCAGCCGATTGAACACTTTTGGCCGCCTCCGTAGCCGCGTGGGCCGGCTGGTCTCCCCCGATCGGCGGCGTTTCCTTGTCTTCAATAACATAGGCGACTTCCGTTTCCGCAGCGCCCGCCGCAACCGTGGGGTCTGATGGCCAGCTAGAGATAGACTCGACGATTATAGATATACCATTCGACCAGCAATACGACTAGCCCCGCCGCGACCAACACCTTCCACAATTCGCGTCGCCACGGCGTCCAGGCCTCCTCACCGACAACTTCTACGTAACCTACCTGGATGCTCGGCTCCGGTTCGACAGAAACGTCGCTCTCCCGCTTGTCGAAGAGGTTCACGGCGATCTGCTGGAAAGTCTGGCTGTTGTGCTGAGCCTCGTATACCCCCACCTCGGAAGTGCCCGTAAAGACACATTTGCCGAGTTCGTCGGCGGTCAGGTCGGTTGGTTTGCCTGGGGGCGGATGGATATCGATCTCGGCCTCGGCGACGGGGGCCCCGGGGGGGCGGCAGGCCCGGCAACGGCAAGTGGGCGGATGGATTTCGATCTCGGCCTCGCCGGCCGGGGCTTGCAGCGTTACCACGCTGCCGAGTTGTACACTGCCGGAGGCCATCGGGTTGCGGCGTCCGCCCAGGTATTCCAGCACATTGCGGGCAAAGACGGGAAAACTCTGCAGCGTGGGCCAGTTCGTGTTGCGATAGACCTGGGTGTTTCCGTCGGCCGTCACCTCACTGACGAACTCGAATCCCAGCACGGCGTCCTCGAACCCTTCGCGCGGGGCGATCGCCAAGATGGGTCCCAGGTCCGACTCGCCCAGCACACCGCCGCCCGGCGGGGGCTCGACGATCATCCCCTCGGCAAAGATCACGTTGCTTAGATCCAACAGGCGAAACAGCGGATGCGTCACCTCGACGTCGACGATCTGCGCCGCGCCGACCGGCGTGCCCTTCCAGGCGTCGCCGGGCGGAAGCCGGCCGATAAACAGCGTGTTCGCTTGCGGCATCCGGTGGTTTCCTTCCGGCACGCTGTCCCAATCACAGCGATCGTAGACGATCAGGTCGTACGCACGGTCGCGGGCCTGCTGGGCGTAGGTCTTGGTGCTCAAGAAATCGGGCGTCTCGACGGTCACGTCGGCCATCATTGAGGCGTGGCCGGTCGTCAGGGCGTCGACCAGCCGTTGGCAACCCGGCGAAACCAGCAGCACGCTGGCCTTGCGCGGCGGGCTGATCACCGCATAGGCCGTATTGTCGCAGGCCAGGTTGTCCTCGGTCGTGACGACCGCCTGCAAGACGCCGGAACGCACCTCGCCCAGGTCCGAGGTGAGCCCTTCGGCCCCCCCGGCAGGTATCGCGAGCCGGTGGTGGTCGAAGTCGCGGCCGTCCAACAGCAGATCGACCTCGACGGTCACGTCA
The DNA here is from genome assembly GCA_964472545.1 of uncultured Planctomycetaceae bacterium. GTDB lineage: Bacteria > Planctomycetota > Planctomycetia > Pirellulales > Thermoguttaceae > CAYYNP01. The sequence goes on from CAYYNP010000303.1 coordinate 9,867, forward strand.
GCCGGCCCAAAGTTCCGCAACTTGACGAAGGCCTGAAATTGCTCGGGCCGTTGTTCGTTCTGCCCGACGCTCAGTGCCGCGACGCCCACGTTGGGCACCTCCGAAGTGCCGATCGGCACGAACGTCGGATTGAGGTTGCCCAGCGAGAATTCGGTGACCTTCTCGAACCGCCCGTCGCTGAAGATGAACAGTTGCGCGGGCATCGCTTCGGCCACCTGGTAATCGCGGTCGTCTTCGGAGCTGCGGCCCGGGTTGGCCAGTCCGGAGGCCACGTAGAGCGCCTGCTTCAGCGACGTCGGCCGCGAGGTGGGGGCGATCGACTCCAGGCTCTTCTTGAGCAGGCGGCGGTCGCTGGTAAAAGTCTGCACGATCGACGCCTTGTCGGAGAAACTGACGATCATCGCCGCGTCGTCCGACTGCATCTGGTCGATCAGATCGGCCACCTGGCTCTTGGCCTCTTCCAGCCGCGAGGGGCCCACGTCGGTGGCTTGCATGCTGGCCGAATTGTCGATCAGGAAAATGAACCGGTTGCCCAACAGCCGCCGCTCCTGCCAACTGGGGCGCAACAGCGCGAAAATCAGCAGCAACAACAACAGCAACTGCAACAGCAGCAGCAGATTCCGCCGCAAGCGCTGCCAAATGGCGTTGACGTGCAGGTCTTCGACCGACTTGTGCCAGAGGTACGTGCTGGGCACTTCCAGCGGCCGGCGCTTGAGCTTCAGGAAATAGAGCGCCACGATCGCCGGCGGCACCAGGCCCAAGATCAGCCACTGCCACCACGCAAGCGTGTTGACGAAGTAGGAACTCAGCCAGGTGAAAAACCCCTGCATGGTCAGCGCACCAATCCTCGCGTGCGGAGATATCCGGTGATCAACTCCTCGACCGGCACTTCGTTGCGGGCCAAGAGGTACATCATCCCGCGGCGCGTGCAGAACTCCCGGGCCGAGGCGATGAACGTGTTGAGCGTTTCCTTATAGCGCCGCAAGAGCGGCCCGCTGGCGGTGATCTCGGCCACGTCGCCGTCTTCGCAATCGATCAGTTGCAGATCGCCCTGCACCTGCGGATCGAGTTCCTCGGACGAAAGCACCTGGATAACGTAGACGTCCATGTCGCGCGAGACGAGATATCGCAGGGCCGACTCGTAGCCGCCCTTGTCCATCAGGTCGCTGATCAGCACCACAATCCCGCGGCCCGAATTGCGCAGGCAGAAGTTCTTCACGCCCGTGGCCAGCGAAACGGCCTCCCCCGGCTCGACGCCCTCGACGTGATCCAACATTCGCCACAGGCTCCGCCGCCCGCGAAAGGCCGGCGCCGGCTGACGATGCGACTGGCCGAGCGTCTCGATCTTCACCCGATCGCCACGGACCAACCCCACAAACCCCAACGCCGCGGCCAACTGTCGGGCATAATACAACTTGGTCGGGTCGCCAAACTCCATCGACGCGCTGGCGTCGATCACCGCGTAGAAGTGGAGGTCTTCTTCCTCCAGAAACATCTTCAAAAAGAGCCGCTCCAGACGCGCGTAGGTGTTCCAGTCGACAAACCGCAGATCGTCGCCGGGCACGTAGTTGCGGAAATCGGCGAACTCCACGCTCTGCCCCTTCCGCGGGCTCCGCCGTTCACCCTTCATCCGCCCGCGGAATATCTTCCGGCTGATCAACTCCATCGACTCCAACCGGGCGAGCAGTTCGGGCGATAGCAGCGGGGAGGTGGAGGGCATGGGCGGCTCGCAGGGATACGTCTTGTACGCAGGCTGCCAAAGTCCGACGGCGTCGGCGACTACCGGCATTCTATCCGGAAACCCCCTCCCACCCCAAGGGCCGGTCGTTGCCTATGCACCGTGCCACCCGACGGCGGTAGAAGCTGCGGCACGCCAAAACACTCTCCGCCGCACTCGGATTCTTGTATAACAGACGGGTAAGCATTCGCCCAACCCGTTCGTAGTGCCCCGATTCATCGGGGCCATGCAGAGGAATTCCGCGAAAGACCGCATGAAGGGCCTGTCGATTTAATCGCCCTGGCCGGATCGTAGATTT
>CAYYNP010000304.1:0-11873 GCA_964472545.1 uncultured Planctomycetaceae bacterium
ACTGTTGCTTAGCTGGACCACGGTTTTGTGCCAAACCCGTTGAAACAAAACAGGATCGGACAACCACGTGCGGATCTACCTGGACGTGGATCAGAACGGGCTGTTCGACACGAACGCCGGCGAGCAGATCGCCGCGGCGGCCAATCCGGACGCCGCCTTCGGCACGGTCGACCTGGCGGCCGGCGAGTCGTATCTTTACGCCGCGGCCCATCACGAGTACGGCGGCGGTTCGCGAATCGAGCCCACCATCCAAGTGCCCGGCGGCACGCGCGAACTCGTCCATCCCGGCGTTCAAGGGGTCTTCACCGTTCCGGTCGACTCGAAGACCACGGTCGACGGCGGTGCGCTGCAAGTCAACGCCGCCCTGACCACCGGCAACGTGCTGGTCGACCACGGCGGCCGGATCGACGTCAACGAAGGTGGCAGCCTTTCGGCCGACACGTTGACGATTACCCGTGGCACGGTCGACACGCACGGCAATCTCGTCCGGCTGACCGGCGGGCTGGAACGGCCCGGCCTCTTGCTCACCGCCACCGCCGGCAGCTTCGGCGTGAGCGGGTCCGACCTGGCCACGGGCATCGACGTGCTCTCGCTCGGCGGCACGGTTCGCCTCAGCGGGCCCCGAGCACCAATCGCCCATTGGGGCTTTGACGAAACCACCGGCGACACGGCGGCCAACTCGGCCGACCCGACCCACGACGGCACGCTGATCGATATGCCCGCCGACGATTCGCAGTGGGTCGACGTGGGCAAAGTCGGTAACGCCCTGCTGTTCAACGGCACCGGCTACGTCGACGTGCCCGACGGCTACGCCGATTTCACCGGCGGGATCACCGTGGCCGCGTGGGTCTACACGAACGAGTTCAGCGACTGGGGCCGGGTGATCGACTTCGGCAACGGGCAGGGCACCGACAACATCCTGCTCAGCCGCCGCGGCACCAGCAGCAACCTCCGTTGGGACTTCCAAGACACGGCCAGCGGCAACGAGCAAATGAACCTCGACGGCGTCTTCACGCGTTGGAGTTGGCAGCACTTCGTGGCCACCGGCAGCGACGGGCCGACCAACGGCGCGGTGCAGAAGATCTACCGTGACGGCGAATTGCGGGCCACGCGAGAAGGGGCTAGCGTTCCGGCGAACGTGGTGCGGGTCAACAACTACATCGGCAAGAGCAACTGGGATGCGCACGCCCCGTTCAACGGGATGATGGACGAGTTGATGATCTGGGACCGTGAGTTGACCGAAGCCGAGGTTACCGCCCTGTACACCGCCGGAATTGTCGGCGAGGCAGCCCCCGACTTCACGTTGCCGGAACTGTCCGGGGTGGTCAACGGAAACGGCGCGATCGACGGCGACGCCGTCTTCAGCGGCACGCTGGCCCCCAGCGGCCCCGACGGCACCGGGGCCGGCACGATTAGCCTCGCCGGTGAGTCGATACTCACCCCGGCGGCCACTTACGTCGTGCAACTCGACGGCGCCCAGAACAGCCGGCTGGTCAACTCGGGTAATTCCGAGTTGGCGTTGGCCGGCACGCTAGAGATCGTCCCCGGTGCGGTCGATCCGGCCGACGAAGGAAGCGCGGTGACCCGCACGATCGTCGACACCGTGGCCGAGGGCGTGATTACCGGCAACTTCGACGCGGTACCGCCTTCGCCGGTGGCGGGCGATCCGATCACCGTCGGCCACCTTGGGTCCGGCGTGTTCAACTTGGGCCTGAGCTACTTCGAGGCGATCCCGCCGGTCGATCCGCCCAACTATCTGGCCGTCGACGTCGAACTCTACATCGCCGGAGGCGGCGACGCCAACGCCGACGGCCGCGTCGACGGGCAGGACATCACCAACCTGATCACCAACTTCAGCAGGCCCGGCGATCCGGCCGACCGCACCTGGCTTCGAAGCGACACGGCCGGCGGTCTTAACGGACGCGGCGACGGAAACGTCGACGGCCAGGACATCACCGACCTGATCTCCAACTTCACCGGCGACGCCGGGCCGGCGGCCGAGGGAACGGCCGCCGCGGTGTACAATCCGGCCACCGGAGAGTTTCGCGTGACGGTCGACGGGGTGCTCAATTGGAGCCTGATCAGCGACGGCCAGTTTGCCCCCTCGGCGCTGGACGCGCTAGGCGATGTGTTGCCTGCCGGCGGCGCCGCGAACCTGGTCTCAGGCAACGTCAACACCGTCGGCGAGGGGAGTTTCGACGGTGCCATCGGCTACGCCGAACTCGATCTCGGTCCGTTGGCCGACGCCGGTACCGACGCCTCCGAGTTCCAACTCGAGTACATCACCACCTTCGGCGGCCAGCCGCAATTCGGCACGATCCACGTCGTACCGGAACCGAGCACGACGGCTCTGCTGCTGGTGGGGCTCGCCGGTTTGTGGTACGTTCGACGGCGGCGGTAAGAAGTGGCTTGCCGGTTCGCTGGCGTGTTTCCTGGTTCCCATTCTATTCTGGTTCCCAAACTCCGGTCTGGGAACCGGAGGTCCTCACCGGATGTAACGGACAAACCGCAGTTCCCAAACTGGAGTTTGGGAACCAGGGGGTAAACTGCACCACGACGGAGAACACCATGCATCGGCCGATTCAAACGTCTACGGCGTGCCGGGCTCTGTTGCTGGGCACGTGCGTTCTCATTGGCGGCACCGTCGGCAATGTCGGCACCGTCGGCGCCGGCGAGCCGCCCCCGCAAACCAAGGCACCGCCGCATCCAACCGAATTCGCCTTCACGCTCAACAACGGCTACGGCCAGGGGATGAAGTTCCCCACCGACCCGGCCGCCTTCGAGAACCTGTTGGTCAACATGAAGCGGGCGGGCTTCAACACGATCTACTGCGTCTATACCGACTGGCGTTTGCAGCTCTGCGAGAAACACGGCGTGAAGATGATGATCGACGTGCTGGCCTGGCACGCCGACGCGCAGACCGATATCCGCCGCAACGAAGCCCAGCGCGCCGCCGTCGAGGCCATCTGCCGAAAGGTCCGCGGCAACGACGCCGTGTGGGGCTACAACCTGTGGAACGAAAAGCTCTCGTTCTTCGGGTATCCCGACGGCAAGAGCATCGACGAATACGTCCTGATGCTCAAACGCTGGGACCCCACGCACCCGATTTGGATGGGCACGTATCAGGTGATCTACGCCAATGCGCCGAAGTCAAAGCCCGGCGTACACGGCTATTACGACTACCACTGGCAGCGCGGCTTCCACTGGCACTTCGCAGCGCTACAGTGGTATCGCAACTACGTGCCCAGCCAGGATGGCGTCTTCGGCCGCTGGATGCTCGGCAGCGACTACAACCGAAACTCCTACACCCTGAACACGTCCATCCCGTTCGGCCTGAAGACGGTGATCTGGTTCATCGGCGGGCCGTTCGACGCCGAGGGCAATATCGACCCCAAACATCGCTTCCATCACCTGGTCAGGATCGGCCGGGAAATGCACCCGCTCTACGGCGAGATTGCCAAGATCGGCATGCCGACGGCCGTCTATTCCACGCCCACGACGAAGACGCACGAGAACCAGGACAAGGAAACGGACGTGCCGTGGCGGTTGACGCCGTTTCCGGAAGATCACTGGCTGCGCGTAACGCGCGGCGAGGCGGTCGTCGGCTTCTTCGAGTACGCGGACGGCACCGACGCGGTCTACGTGGCCAATCACAACGCCTTTGCCGCGCAAGAGATGGCCGCGGTCGTCGACGGCCCGGGGACGGACAAGGCCGCCGTGGAGTCGTTCAACCGGCAGACGGGGCAATGGGAAACGATGGCGAAGAAGGACGGAGCCTACGCATTCCCTCTACGCGCTGCCGGCGGCGAGTTGCTGCGCGTGACGGGTAGGGCGAAGTCGAAACCGTAGCGGGTATTCATTGGCACGTCGACCAGTGCAAGCGCTACCCGGCGCCACGCAGCCTCAAGAAACGAACCAGGCGGCGCGGGCAGAAGCTCACGCCGCCGGGATTCTCATGTGTCGTCGGTGTTCGCGCTATCGTCGCCGCCGCCAAAGCAGCAGCCCCAGTCCGCCGGAAAGCAGCAGCATGTAGGTGGCCGGCTCGGGGATTGTCACGAATCCGTCGCTGATGACCCACGGCACCGGCTGCACGGTGGGCGAGTTGTCGTCCATCTGGCTGCGGCCGTTGACCGACTGGCTGACTTTGAGCGCCCAGGGACCGTCGGCCGCCGTGAAACCCGTGGCGTCGACCGTGATCACGGCCAACAGGCCGTCGGCCACCACGTCAGCGTTGTCGGTGATCACGCCAACCGAGTAGACCTGTGGCACGATCGCCAGATCGCCAAACATGCCCGTGTTGTTCGGGGCGAACGGTGTGGGACCGAAATCGCCGTCGTTGATCAACTCGACGAAGGTGATTACGGGGCCGTCTTTCGTGCCGCCGGCTTCCGGGCCGCCGTCGGCGATTTGCACGTTGAACGTCAGGCCGGCCGCGCCGGGAAACGGCGTGCCGGGGTCTGCGGGATCCGGCGCACCCGGAGTCACGAAGATGGGGATCTTCTGACCTGGCGCAGCGTCAATGATGTGCGATCCCACCTGGGTTTCCGCGGGAATCAGATCTGCCCACGCCGGACATGCTGCGAGCACGAGCATGCACGCGAAGCCCCCGAGAATTGCACGACACATGGTTTGTCTGCCTCACTAGTTGGGGTTTAGGAGGGACGTATTTTCATGACCGACGCTAAGCTACTAGCTAGCCTAAACGGCATGGTGATTTTTGTCAACGAAATCGCCGTGCTAAAGTAGCCGTCATGGGCGTTTCCACGCAGCCATAATTGCACAATTAGCATAAACAGAATAATCGGACCCGTCAACCCACCCCCCCGAATATCTTTGGGCATTTTCTGCCAACTGCGATGAGCTTTGGGGCGCCGACGGCGCTGTGGCGAAGGGGCGCAGGATGGGGGTTATGCCAACCCCTGCTGCGGCTGGCGTCTACCCATTCCCAGAGGTTCCTTCCTACGCCAAGCCCGCTGGAGCAACTCTTCAGACTTGCATTACGCAGCCCAAAATGGCTTCCTGTGGCCGGACGGCGGCCCTGTGGCGTCAAATTCTCGCCGTTCGGGGCGGTAGGCTGCTCGGCGAATTGCCCGCGATGTGGTACTCATTCGCCGAACCCGTCAAGAGCCGTTCGTAGTGACCGCATTCATGCGGTCTTTCGCGGGATTCCGCTGCACGGCCCCGATGAATCGGGGCACTACGAACGGGTTGGGCGATTGCTTACCCGCGATGCTGCATAACCCATTGACCGATAAGAGGTTGCATGCATACTTAACCTGGTGGCGGCGGCACCCCGCGGCGGCATCTACGGGCGTCGCACTGTCCACCCCCAATGGGTAGCATGCAGAAAACCGGGCGGTTCGGCCGTGTAGATAGATGAGTGTGCACGAGACGCCACAGTGCAGCATCAGCTCGAGCAGATATATCGAGACCATCGGCAAGGTCTGTTTTCCTTGGCGCTGTCGATCACCCGGTGTTCTGACCTGGCCGAGGACGCCGTCCACGATGCGATGGTGCGCCTGTGGCGATCCGGTGCACGCCCGAAGGGTGACCGTGTGGCGTACGTGTTCGCTTCGGTTCGCAATTCGGCGTTGGAGATCGTCCGCCGCCGCCGGCCGAGCCAAGCCATGGAGTCGTTGTTCGTCGATCCGCAGGCCGACCCGGCCGCCGCGGCCGTCGACGCGGAGCAACAGCAGTCGGCCCGCCAAGCCGTCGAGGCCTTGCCCGACGGCCAGCGGCAGGCCGTGGTGCTGCGGCTGTACGCCGGGTTGACCTTTCAACAGATTGCCGAGACGTTCGCAGAACCATTGCAGACGGTGGCCAGCCGATACCGCCGAGCTTTGAAGCGAATCAAACAGTCCATTGAGGGACCGACATGAATCAAAACGACACGGACAGGACTGAAGGGTTGCTGCGAGGGCTGTCGTTGCGGCAACCGCCCGATCGGCTGGACCGGCGCGTTCGCTCGGCGATCGCCGTCCGCCGCATTCGCCGCACGCGCGTGGCGGTGGTTGCAGCGGCGGCTTCGGCCGTGGCGGCCGGGCTGTTGGTCGTTTTCCTGCTCAACCCCGGCGACGGCAACCCCGACGGCGGGGCCGAAACGGCCCACAGCCCCGATGCCGTCGAGCCCGTACCACCACCGCAGCCAGCTCCCCCTACTCCGCCCAAAGAGCCGATAGACGACCCGCCGATGCAGCCGGTCTACATCGAGCAACTCTGGTCGGCTCCGGCGGCGGGCGAGGTGGTCATTCGCGACGACGCCCCACCGCTGCAGCGCGTGCATCACCAGGTCGTGCGTCACGTGCGATGGATCGACGAGCGCAACCAGGTCCGCATCGAATGGAACATCCCCAGCGAACAGGAAGTCCTCGTACCGCTGGAATACAACTGATCGGACGACGATCGTTCAACGAGACAATGGAATCGTACCGATGAATACTCACTTGATCCCGGCCGCCGCGATACTCGCCGCCTTGTCCTGTGCGCTATGGTGCGTGCCGCTTTCGGCTGCCGACGCCGCACAGCCACCGACGCCGACGGCAACACCGACCAAGATCGTACCGTTCTTGGGTATCGCCACGACCGGGGCCAACGCGCAACAGCGGCTCGAGGCCAGCCTGCCCGAGGGCGTCGGATTGGGCGTGCAATACGTGTTGCCCGGTTCGCCCGCGGCGACCGCCGGACTGCAGCGCTTCGACGTGCTCTGCCGCCTCGACGATCAGATCCTCATCAACGATCCCCAGTTTCGCGTGCTGGTCCGCACGCACCGCCCGGGCGACGAGATCCGCTTCACCGTCGTCCGCGACGGCCAACTGATTTCGGCGACGGTTGCCCTGGGCCAGCGCGAGATTCCCGTGGCCGACGTCCCACCCGACGAACTGGTCCAGTGGCTCATTCGGCCGTCGCAGCAGCCCGGCGTGGCGGTGGCGCGTGCCGGTTTCTCGGCCAGCTACGAAGACGAGCAACACGTGCTGATTCTCACCGCCGACCAGCGCGGCAAGGTGTTGGTGGCCAAAGATACCCAGGGCACGACGCTCTTCTCCGGCCCGGTCAACACGGCCGCCGAGCGCGGCGGTCTGTCGGGCGACGTCTTGGCCAAGCTCGAGCGTCTGGAGTCGCCGCCGAAATCGGCGCCGAAGGTAATCGCCCCGGCTCTGTTGCCTCAGGAAGAATCGTCGCCGACGGAGTAGGCGGCCCGGAAACGCTCGTACTCCTTCTCCAGTTCGGCCGGTTGAGGCCGGCCCGCGTGGATCAACACCCGATAACGCAACACCAAGGGCTTGCCGGCCGCTAGCGTATAGGGCTCGTCGAAAAGAAACGCCGGGCTGAAGTAGGGCATCCCGCCGAGCGACACGTACCAGGGCGAGGGATGCCGGGGATTGGCGGGATGGTCGAAGAAGGCCACTCCGGCAACGGTTCCTTTCTCGGCCACGTCTTTCTCGGCCACGTCTTTCTCGGCCACGGTGCCGCCGAAGTCCATCCACCGGGCCCGCTTCCCGTGGCCGGCCTTGTCTCGCCGGCCTTCGCTGTCGACGGCGTAGTAGTCGCGCAACGAGGCCGCCGCGCGAAACGACAACCCCGCATAGCCACCCCAGGAGGCCTGGGCCGGATCGGTGCGGCCGAGCACCACGTCCCGCTCGTTGGCCGTGAAGGTCATCTGCCAGTCGAGCGTGTAGCTGCCGTCTGGCCGCGGCAGGCCGATCCGGATCGTGCGATGCTCGGTCATCAGAGTCCGCCCTTCGGCGACGTACCGGACGTCGAGATCGATCGAGCACGACTCCTTGCCGGCGCGGACGACCTCTTTGCCCACGCGCTGCGTCAGCCCGGCCGGCTGGCCCGACGGCCGCCCACCCCAGTCCCAGAAGTTCACCCCCTCGATGTGCTTCCAAGAGAACCAAAGGGCCCGATGCCACGGATGGTCGGCCGGAGCGAAATCGGTCAACTCGACCCCGTCGGCCGTCTTCAGCGGATGAAACCAGGAGAAGCCTTCATCGGCGCCGAAGTGGTAGGTCCAGAGCGTCTGGCCGCCGATCGACAGCGAGAGCCGTTTGCCGGGCGCATGGGCCCATTGAACTTCGGTGTCGCCTTCCTCTATGGCCGAAGCCACGCCCGTCAGCGACAGAAGAACGAGACCGGCCAGCATCTTGTTGAGCATAGGACTTCTCCCTCAGCCACGCTCCGGGGAATTACCCTCTATCGTCGGATTTCGTTGGCGCTACCCGACGAAACCGCGCGTGCGGCCGGCTCGTGCGGAACGCCCAGGCGGGTTTTGCGCAGGTCGTCGGCGTGTGCTGCGTTGGCGCCGGCGATCATCCGGTTCGATCCCGGCGGCGAGAGCATGATTACGTCGCTCTTGGCTTGTAGGTCGTTCGGTGAGCGCGTCACGATAATCAACTCTTCGCCGGCCAGCAACCGCCGACGGATCTCGTCTAGCGCGGCCTGTTGCGTGGCGCCAAGTTGGCCCGGGCTGCCTGCCGGCAACGTGGCCGGCTGGATGAACGCACGGGCGGCCGGCTCGCCGGGCACTGCGGCGGGCTGGTTGAAACTCGGCATCTGCTTCGGCATCGGCGGCGGAGTCGCCGCGGCGATGGCCGTTTGCGCGGCGGCGCCCGCCGGGGCAGTTCGATAGACGTCGGACAACTGTGCGGCGTCGAGTTGGGCGTGGACTGCCGCCAGGGCCGCGCAGTAGGCGGCGTTCTCGATCTCATCGGCCGCGTTGCAGACACCGATCACGCGGCCGTCGGCCGAAAACACCCCGCCGCCGCTGCGCCCGTCGACCGAGACGCCGGCCACCTGGAAGTTTGGCGGCCCTTGATACCGATCGACCGAGACCACGCGCGTGTGCCGCGCGCTGGGGCGGTCTCCGTTGTTGCAGCCGACGGTCACCACCGCCGCGCCGCTTGCGATGCGGTATTCCGAAGGCGCAACGCGAGCCACCGTCACGCTGCCGAGCGCACGGATGCAGACCAATGCCACGTCGCGGTCGAGGTCCCAGGAGATCAACCGGCCGGCAAGCCCGCGGGCCGCCTGAGGTCCGAATAGATCGACCGTAATCGGACCTTTACCCTGCGAATCGCGGAAGATATGGGCGCAGGTGAGAATCAACGCGTGTTCCTGCCGGGCGTCGACGATCGTGCCCGAACCGTAGGAGTAGCCGTCGGCGTCTTCGATCCGCAGCCGCACGCTGGCGGCCAGCAGTCCGGCGTCGGGGTCGGCCGGTACGCCGTCGCGTCGGGTCCATCCGGGCGGCGAACCACGCCAGTCGATCGCGTCGACAACCTGGGGCGTGGTAGGTCTCCCCGGCGAAGCAGCCTGCGCGGCAGCTTGCATCGGCGAACTTTGTGGCACCACGGAGAGCGCGCGGCTGCTTTCGGTCGGCGGCAGCGGAATGCCCGCGGCAACGCCGGGCGATTTGGCCCGCTGCGCGGCCGATTGAAACATCTGCTTCAGCCGCACCAACGTGGTTCCCCCCACGACCCGATCCACCTCCTTGCCGTCGACGAGCATCACGTAGCACGGCACGAGTCGAACGCCGTACTGCTGCGCCGTGGCGGGGTTGCGATCGCGGTTGATCTTCCGGACCGGGTAGCCCTGGTCGATCAACGCCTGGATGGTCGGCTCCATCGCCCTACACGGCGGGCAAAAGTCGCCGTAGAAGTCCAATAGGACCGTCTGCCCGGGATTCGACAGGGCGAACACTGCCACGGCCGCTTGCAACGAGACCATCGGTTCCCTCCTTTGGGTCGGGCGTTGCGACTTCCTGCCGGGAGCCGGGCGCACATTCCTTGCGTCCGAAGGCCAATGGCAGGAATCGACGTGAACACGTCGGTGTGAGGATGCGGGCAACCTCCGTGTTACCGTCTGTTCCGCGGATCCCCTCCCACTAGAGGAGAGTCACGTCCGGTGGCCCGGGTCGAAGGGCCGCGGGGCGCAGATCCGCGACGAATTCCATTTCTCCGGGAGGGGCTGCAAAGCGGGACCCTCTCGACGTGGCATTCTCGCCGGAACGGCCGTTTCACACAAGCGCAACTTGACCACTTTCGGGCTTCGGCGATGTTTTTGCGCGCAAAACGCTGCCCGTGGTACCAGAGACTGCCCAGGCGATGACGAGAAGCCAGAAGAGAAGAGAATCCGCAGGCGGGAGGCGGAAGAGGAGGAAGCCTGGCGGCAAGGACGCCCGAGTCTAGGCTTCGCCGCCCGTCTTCGCGGGATCGGCCTTGGTGGTGGTCTTCTGACCGGCAGCCGCCTCATTGCGGTGGATCGCGTCGAACACTTCGCGCCGATGGACGGGAACCTCTTTCGGCGCCTCGACACCAAGGCGGACCTTGTCTCCACGGATCTCCACGACCACGATGGTAATGTCATCATTGATGACAATACTCTCGTTTTTCTTGCGTGACAGTACGAGCATCTTACATTCCTTCGCTCTCTTTCCAAAGCCCCCTATTTTGAACGCCGTGTCTAGAGCCGTTCCGCGGCCTACGCACAAGCGCCGCCTTCTTTCTACGATACGCCCGATTTTGGGGAAGTCAAGCAAAACACGAGCCGACGTCGGGCTTTCGGCTTATCGGGCAGCGGGCGAGGGGGTAGAAGCTGCTTCCCTTGCCCTGACCGCGCTTTTTTCGCAGGTTCTCCCGACACCGAATTGTCTCGAATTAGTCGACGTAACATATTGTTGTGAAAGTGGTTATAGGTACTCGTCTGCCCTCCGCGTCCGCCGTCTTCTCAGGTAGTCCTCTCCCGAGAAACCGCCCCAGAGCAGCTAATCATCACCATCGGAATATGATTTCCTGTTTTGTGTGTATACCCCGTTCTTCCTGGAAACTTGGCGCAACTCCCGGGCGAGGATGCCTTGTGCTTGCCCAGCCGCCGCGCCACAGCGGAGACCGCCAAAAAGGGGCGATCACCCTAGCGAATGCTCTACGTCGCTCGAACGACCATTGATCGATGCGAATCGATCGGTCATCATGGACACTTGGCCGTCTACACTCCTTGGAAGTGCAATACTTAGCCAGAATGAACTACATCGATACCCACCTCCACCTCGATCAGAAGGAATTCGCCGACGATCGTGGGGACGTATTACGGCGGGCTCGGCAGGCAGGAGTCGTGGCCGTGGTGTGCGTCGGGATCTCGGCCGACACGAGCCGGGCCGCGCTGTCGATCGCCGACTCATACGAGGGAACCTACGCGGCGGTAGGAATCCAGCCGAATTGCTGCGCCGAGGCTGCCGATGGGGACTGGGAACACATTGTGGAGATGGCCGGCCGCGGCAACGTGGTCGCGTTGGGCGAGACGGGCCTTGATCGTTACTGGGATTACGCGCCGATCGATCTCCAGAAAGACTACTTCGATCGACATGTACACCTGTCTCAGAAGTGCGATCTACCACTGATCATCCACTGCCGCGAAGCCGAGCAGGACCTGATGCCGATGCTTCGGGCGGCGGCCGGCCGCGGGCCCCTGCGGGGCGTACTGCACGCCTTCAGCGGCAATGCCGCGATGGCGGCCGCGTGTGTCGAGCTGGGGCTCTACGTGAGCTTCGCGGGCATGGTGACGTACCGCAACAAGAAGTTCGCGCCGCTTTGGGACGTCGCACGCACGATCCCCGACGACCGGCTGCTGATCGAAACCGACAGCCCCTACCTGGTGCCGCATCCGCTGCGGGGCAAGCAGAAGCGAAACGAGCCGGCCAACGTGGCCCTCGTGGCGGCACGGCTGGCCGAGTTGCGCGACGTGCCGATCGAACAAATGGCCGCGCAGACCACGGCCAACGCACGCCGGCTGTTTCGATTGCCGTAGCGACGAGCCGGAGCGGCCCCAGGAAAACTGCAAAGTGTGCGGGAGCCCGAAAAAGGGGACTGGCTCCGTCG
>CAYYNP010000305.1:0-11806 GCA_964472545.1 uncultured Planctomycetaceae bacterium
CTATTACTATCGGCTATTACTATCGGCTATTACTATCGGCTATTACTATCGGCTACTACTATCGGCTACGGAAGAACGTTCTGCCCGCAGATCGACTCCTGTGCGTCGCCGACGTCGATCGCGGGCGGCTTGCCGTCTGTCTTGCGGTTCACGTCCAGCGCAATGTTGCCGGTGATCGCCAGCCGGCGGCAGGCGGCGTCGGCCTTGACGGCTTGCTCTTCCAAGCCGCTGAAGAGGTTGCCGGAGATCACCACGTCGGTCGTGCCTTCGAGCACGATGCCGGTGGCCAGATTCGGCTTGCCGGTGCGGCGAGTTTTCTCGCCGATGAAGCTGTCGGAGAAGTTGTTGCCGGTCACGGTGATCCGCCCGCTGTTCGGGCCGATGCGCAGCGCCCGCACGGCGTCGATCGTGAACGTGTTGGCCGAGACGGCGCAGCCCCAGGCGTCGCGCAGATCGACGCCGCCGCCGAAATTGTCGGCCAGCACGTTGGCGCTGACGGTGATGCCGTAGCAGTCACGGTCGAGGATCACGGCCGCACCCTGACATTCCTCGATCATGTTGCCCGAGAGCACGGAGCCGTAGGTGTTCTCGATCACCACGCCGTTGCCCAGATGATCGTCGAGATTATTGCCGCTCATACAGAGATTGAAGCTGTCGGAGCAGCGCAGGGCGTCCTGGTTCTCCTCGAACTGGTTGGCGCTGACCACGATATCGTGGCCGCCGAGGATGTTCACGCCGGCCTGGCGGTTGTAGGTGAAGATCGAGTCGCTGATCCGCGGGTCTTCGTAGCAGTTGACCAGGTTTACGCCGTGGCCGCCGTGATGGTCGATGCTCAGGCCGTGGAGGTAGATCTCGTTGACGTTCACCGCCAACAGGCCGTCGCCGCCGGCAGGCTGGGTCGACTTGGCGTCGACGGCTTCCGGGTCGCCGCAGATGCGAAAGTCGGCCAACTGAACGCGCCACAGCTTGGCCTGGGGTTTCTCGTCCAAGTCGGCCGGCCGCACGATCAAGGCCGGTTGGCCTTCGCGGTTGGCGTTGACCAGGCAGGTTGCCGCGCCGGCGCCGACCACACGAGTCTCGCTTCGTGACAGGATCAGTGGCTCGTCGAGGAGGAAACGGCCCGGGGGAATTCGCACCAGTCCACCGCCGGCGGGTACGGCGTCGAAGGCCGCTTGGAGCGACGCGTACCGGCCCGCATCGATCACGGCCGCGTTGGGCTGCTCCGGTCGGGTATACAAAGCCGCGACCGTTGGTCGCGCCCCGGCGGGCGTGTCGATTTCGGTGTCGATTTCGGCTTCGATTTCGGCTTCGATTGTCGTTGCTTCGGGCGCGACCACCGGTCGCGGCTTTGTGGGAGCATTGCGCCACGCCATCAGCGCCGACGTTGCGCACAATAGGGCCAGACATACCGGTACCACGATGCGTGCGGGTTTCATCGCATTCTCCTTCTCGAATCGAACGGTCTATGGAAGGTTGGGTGCCATGCCCACGCTCGCGTGGGCATGCTGGTCGAATGTCGGCATGCCCACGCAAGCGTGGGCATGGCACCCGAAGATCTATGCTTGACAGAACCCTACGGGAAACCGAGCCCTTTGGTCTTGGTCTTGATGCGGCAGAGCGACGTGTGCGACGTGAGATACAACACCGACCCGTCTTCGGCAAAGCCGCAGTTGGCCGTGGCCAGGCCCGGGTTGATGCGGCCCAACAGCGTGCCGTCGGGCGCGAAGACGTTGACGCCGCCGGGACCGGTGGCGAAGACGTTCCCGGCCCGATCGACCTTCAACCCGTCGGGCAAGCCCTTGAGGTCTTCCCGGCCGACGAACTCCGTGGCGTCAGAGAAGACGCGCCCCGCGCCGATCGTGCCGTCTTCTTTCAGCGTAAACGCCATCCAAATCGCCCGCTTCGGATCGGACTGGGCCACGTAGAGGATCTTCTCGTCGGGCGAGAAGCCGATGCCGTTGGGCCGCGTCATCCGCTTGGTCAGCAGCGTCAGCTTTCCGCCGGCCGAGAGCCGATAGACGCCGCAGAAATCGAGATCGCGGGCTTTGCCCTTGGCCATGCCGTAGGGCGGATCGGTGAAGTAGAGATCGCCGTTCGATTTCAACGCGGCGTCGTTGGGGCTGTTGAACCGCTTGCCGGCGTAACGGTCGACCAGCGTCGTGAAGCCGCCGTCCTTCTTTGCGCGCGCCACGCGTCGGTCGCCGTGCTGACAGAGGATCAACCGGCCCTTGGGGTCCAGCAGCAGCCCGTTGGCGCCCATCTCGCCGCCGCGCGGGTCGGTGCCGGTGTAGCCGCTTGGTTTAAGAAACACGCTGATGCCGTCGTCGTTGTCCCACTTCATCACCGAGTTTCTCGGGATGTCGGTGAACAACAGGTAGCCTTTGCGCTGATCCCACACGGGACCTTCCGCCCACAGGAATCCCTCGGCCAGTTTCTCGAGCTTCGCGTCGGGGGGAATCAACTTGTCGAAGCGCGGATCGAGCCGTTCGATCGAGCCGATCGGCTCAAACGTCTCCGTTTGTGCCGGTGCGTGCCGGCCGTTGATGACGACGATCGCCAGGGCAAACAACAGATACGCAACGGATCGGTTTCTTTCGGTCATCGTCTTGCTCCAGCCGGAATGGACGGGGGAGGATTGGCAAATGCGCTGCCCGGCATCGTACTGCCGCAGACGGCGATCTGCAACTAATCGCGGAGTTCGCCGAGCCGGAACGAAGTCAACAGAACTGCAGTTCTGTCGCGTTTTCGCGTCCCGTAGGGTGCGTCTGGACGCACCATCTCCTTCAGGAAACTCTGTGTCCTCGCCATGGTGCGTCCAGACGCACCCTACGGAATGTCGGACTCTGCAAATCTCCTGGGAGGCCGCCGGGCGGGAGTTCGAGATGCGCACGGCGTCGAGTGTCGACTCGCCGAATACCCCCGATCCAAAACAGGGCGCCCACCCTCGCGGGGGGCAAGGCAACTCGCGGCGGTTTGCTGCCACAAGGAAAACGACGCGAAAAACTGCCATAGCCGGCATCGTGTCCTTGTTTGCCGCCCATCCGGCGAAATCGACCACCCCCGAGTTGCCCCGTGGCCGGTTTCCGGCCGATGCCTTACAATGAGACAGACCTACGGAGAGCCTAGCGGTAACGAACGGACTCGCCTTCCCGTCACGTCTCTTTTCTCGCCGGTTGCACGATGGGATCCGAAGTCGACACGAGTTACCACGTTCTGGCCGCGCGATACTTTCGCAAGCAGGCAAAGCAGCTCCGCGGTCAACTCGACGGCATCCGCCGCGCGGAGGATATCGAGCCGGTACATCGGGCACGCGTGGCCTCGCGGCGGTTGCGGGCGGCGATGCAGATGTTTGGCGGTTGTTTTGCCGCGCGGGACCTGAAACGTTGGCGCAAGCGGATTCGCCGCGTGACCAACGATCTGGGCGACGCCCGCGACAAAGACGTGCAAGTCGAGTACCTCTGCGAGGCGCTGGCGTCGATCGAGCAGAAGACATGTTACTTAGGCGTGGCGCGGCTGATGGCCCGATTGCAGCGCCAACGCGACCGGCTGCAACCGGCGGTCGTCGAAGCGGTCGAACGCCTGCAGGCGAGCGGCGTGTTGGAGGAGATGCTCTCGGCGGCCAAGAAGGTGTTGTCGAAGGCCAACGCGGAATCGGTCGACCCGGCCGGTCCGGCCGCATTGGCCGAAACGCAGCAACACATCCGGCGCTGTTTGAATGAGATGCTCACTTGGCAGGAGAGCCTGGCCGACGCCGAGGCCCAACAGAGCCACCACGAAATGCGGATCGCCGCCAAACGGCTGCGCTACACGCTGGAGATTTCCGGCCCCGCGTACGGCGGCCAACTCGACGAGACCATCGTGGCCATCAAGCGCGTGCAGTCGCTGTTGGGCGAGATCCACGATTGCGACGTCTGGCTGGAGCACTTGGACGCCCATGAAAAGGGCCAGCGGCGGCGGATTCGCAAGCACTACGGAAACGCCGGCCCCCATGCCGCAATGCAAGTCGGCATCGAATACCTGCGGCAGCAACGCCGCGAACAGCGCGAGCGGGCCTTCGGTGAGCTGGTCGATTTCTGGAGCGAATTGCAGGGGCGTGAGATCTGGGAGACACTGGTCGACACGATCGCGTCCGCCGGCCAACAGCCTCCGGATTCGCAGTCTCCAGATTCACGACCGCCGGAACCTCCGGTTTCTGCGTCTCGGCCTCCCGAGGCTGCCCCGAACGTCGCCGTCCACTCCGGCAAGGCCGACGACCATCCTGCCCGCGACAATCCGACCAGGGAACCGCACCCTCCGGCCCCCAAACAACTCGAGTCGCGGTGAACGAGTAACCGGAGGCACTCCATCGATGAAAGCGGCGTCGATGAAGCTGGCGTCGATCGAAGCGGCGTCGATCAACGTAGCGCTGATCGGCGACGTCCACGGCAACCTGCCCGCGCTGGAAGCCGTGTTGCGCGATGCGCACGCGGCGGGAGCGGCAACGATTTGGAACCTGGGCGATTTCGTCGGCTACGGCCCGTTTCCCGACGAGGTCGTCTGCCGGCTTCGCCGTCAGCGCGCCGCCAGCATCCTCGGCAACTACGACAAGAAGGTGCTGGCGTTTCGGCGGAAGCGGAAGAAGTGGCAGGTGACCAAGGCGCCGAAGAAGTATCTTGCCTTCGAGTTCGCCTACCGGAAGCTGTCGCAGGGAAGCCGGCGTTATTTGCAGTCGCTGCCGAGGGAGCTGCGGATTGGTCTTGGCCCGCATCGCGTGTTGTTGACGCACGGCAGCCCCGCGGCCGTCGACGAGGCGTTGGGCCCCGAAACGCCGGACGACCGGCTGGCCTACCTGGCCGGCATCGCCGACGCGAACCTGGTCGCCTGCGGCCACTCGCATTGCCCGTTTGTCCGGCAGGTCGACGGCGTCCAGTTCGTCAACCCCGGCAGCGTCGGCCGGCCCGAGGGGGGCGATCCCCGGGCGTGCTACACTTTGCTGGATTTGGCCGCCGCGGAGCCGGCGATCCGGCCGCGGCGGATCGAGTACGACGTGGACCGTACGATCGGCGCAATCCGCGCCGCCGACCTGCCGGAAGAGTTCGTTCGCATGCTGCGGGAGGGTAAGAATCTCAACCAGGTCCAGAGTTCGCAGGTACCGGTTCCGCCGGCGCTGGACGATGGCCACTGTCAGATCGCCCGGTGAGAACGATGAGCGAAAACCAAGCGGAAGCCGTGGGTGCTACGACCGTCGCGGCGATCGACGTCGGCTCCAACTCGTTGCGGATGGTGATCGCCGAGGTGCTCGGCGACGGACGGATCAACGTGTTGGAGCGGCTGCAGCGGGCGGTGCGGCTGGGATTGGACACGTTCCGCCGGGGCCGGCTGGGGGCCCAGGCGATGGGCGCCGCGGTCGACGTCTTGCGCGACTACCGGCAGATGTTGCGGCTGTATCACGTCGAGCGGATGCGGGCCGTGGCCACCAGCGCCGTGCGCGAGGCCAGCAACGCCGACATGTTTCTCGACCGCGTCTATATGGCCACCGATCTGCACGTCGAGGTGATCGACACCTCGGAAGAAAGCCGGCTGACCGTCTCCGCCGTGCGGCAGGCGGTCGGCAACGCGCTGGGAGTGAACGAACAGAAGACCTTGATTTCCGAAGTCGGCGGCGGCAGCACGCTGTTGACCGTGCTCGACGACGGCGAGATCGCCACCGCACAAAGCCTGCGGCTGGGGTCGATCCGGCTGCAAGAGATGCTGGCCACCGGCCGCGAGACACCGCAACGCTCCGCCGAACTGCTGCGGCAGCACATCAGCAACGAGACCACCACGGTCCAGAGCGGGCTGTCGCTGAAGAACGTTCGGTCGTTCGTGGCCATCGGCGGCGACGCCCGTTTCGCCGCCCGAGAAATCGGCAAGCCGGCCGAAGCGGCCGGCCTCTCGATCGTCGGGCGAGAGCCGTTCGATAAGCTCGTCGAGCGCTGCCAGGCCTGCACCGTCGAGGAACTCGCCCGGCGCCACGGCCTGCCGATTGCCGAAGCCGAGACGCTCAATCCGGCCCTGCTGGTCTACCAGGCGATGTGGCACAAGACGGCCGCCAAGCAGATGATCGTCTCGCCGGTGTCGATCCGCGACGGACTGTTGCTGGAGTTGGTCCACGAGGCCTCCGGCCAGGAAGACGAAGGGCTGCTCAAGGGCGTGATCCACTCGGCCACCGCCGTGGCCGAGCGCTTTCGGGTCGATCGCGAGCACGCCGAAACGGTGGCCGAATTGGCCGTCTGTCTGTTCGATCAGTTGAAGAGCGAGCACGGGCTAACGCCGCGCCACCGCCTCTTGCTGCGCGTGGCCGGGCTGTTGCACGAAGTGGGCGGCGTGGTGAGCAACCGCGCACATCACAAGCACAGCTACTACTTGATTTCCAACTCGGAGATCTTCGGGCTCAACCGCGACGAGATCATCATCGCGGCCCACGTGGCGCGATACCATCGCCGCGCGGTGCCGAAGCCTTCGCACGTCGAATACATGATGCTCTCTCGCAACACCCGGGTAGTGATCAACAAGCTGGCGGCCTTGTTGCGCGTGGCCGACGCCCTGGCCCGCGGCCACCTGCGGCAAATCGCCGACCTGCGGTTCGAGCGGCAGGCCGACGAGTTGGTGGTTTACGTGCCCGGCACGGCCGACCTGCTGCTGGAACAGCGGTCGATGGCGGCGAAGGGCGATTTGTTCGAGGATATCTACGGCTTGAAAGTCCGTTTGGAACAGGTGTAGCCTTGGCTAAGAAAGACCTCAAATCGCCCGAGAATTTCATCAACCGCGAGTTGAGCTGGCTGGAGTTCAACGACCGGGTCCTGCGCGAGGGGCTGTCGGAGGATCTGCCGCTGATGGAGCGGTTGACGTTCCTGGCGATCACCAGTTCGAATCTCGACGAGTTTTTCCTGGTCCGCGTGGCCGGGCTGATGCAGCAGCGGATGAGCGATTCCGCCCGCCGCGACTCCGGCCGCCTCGACCCGGCCGGGATGACCGCCGCCGAGCAGCTCGCCGCCGTTGCCCGCCGCGCCCATCGCATGGTCGGTGAACAGGCCGACGGCATCCGCGAGGTGTTGAAGAAGCTGGCCGAGCACGGTTTGCTGGTGTGTGGGCCGGCGCAGTGGAGCGACGGGCAGCGAGCGTTTCTGAAGTCGTATTTCGCTCAAGAGTTAGCCCCGATCCTCACGCCGCTGGCAATCGGCCGGCTCGACCCGGCCCCGCTGTTGCCCACGCTACGGCTGCACGTGGCGGCGCTCTTGGAGGGCGCGGAAGAAGACGAGCAGCCCGAGCACGAGCGGATCGTGGCGGTGCCGGTGCCCAGCCAGGTGCCGCGGTTCGTGGCCATGCCCGCCGAAGGTCGGTTGGCGTTGGCGCTGTTGGAAGACGTGATCACCGAACACATCGGCAGTCTGTTTCCCGGCCGTGCGATGGCGGCCACGGCCAAGTTCCGCATCACCCGCGACG
Organism: uncultured Planctomycetaceae bacterium; assembly: GCA_964472545.1. Taxonomy (GTDB): domain Bacteria; phylum Planctomycetota; class Planctomycetia; order Pirellulales; family Thermoguttaceae; genus CAYYNP01. The sequence continues at coordinate 7,465 of CAYYNP010000305.1, forward strand.
CCGACGTGGAGGTGCTCGAAGACGAAGCCGGCGATCTGCTGCACGCGGTCGAGGAGGCGGTGCTCGCCAGGCGGCGGGGTTCGGCCGTGCGGCTGGAGCTTTCGGCCGGCGCCGACGAGCGGCTCAAGGGTTGGCTCACCTCCTGGCTGGCGCTGGCCGAAGACGACGTCTACGAAATCGACGGCATGCTCGACGCCTCGGCCTTGATGGAGATCGTCGGCTACGGCGGATTCGAGGAGTTGAAGATCCCCGACTGGCCGCCGCAAACGCCCCGCGACCTGATCGGCGAAGGCGACCTCTTCAGCACGCTGCAAGATCGCGACGTGCTGCTGATGCACCCCTACGAGAGCTTCGATTCGGTCGTCCGGCTGTTGAGCGAAGCCGCCGAGGATCCCAACGTGCTGGCGGTGAAACAGACGCTCTACCGCACCAGCGGCGACAGCCCGATCGTGCGGGCCTTGGAGCGGGCGGCCCAACAAGGCAAGGAAGTCACGGTGCTGGTCGAACTCAAGGCCCGCTTCGACGAGGCCCGAAACGTCGGCTGGGCCCGGCGGCTGGAAGACGCCGGCTGCAACGTGATCTACGGCATCGCCGGGCTGAAGACGCACGCCAAAGCGCTGCTGATCGTCCGCCGCGAGGCACGCCGGGTCCGCCGCTACGTACACCTGGCCACCGGCAACTACAACGACAAGACGGCCCGACTCTACGCCGACGTAGGCCTGATGACCTGCGACCGCGAACTGGCCGCCGACGTGGCCGCCTTCTTCAACCTGCTGACCGGCTACTCCGAAGCGGTCGGCTGGTCGAAGCTGACCATCGCCCCGACCGGCCTGCGTCAGCGATTCATCGACCTGATCGACCGCGAGATCCAAGTCGCCACGCCCGACCAACCCGGCCTGATTCTGGCCAAGGTCAATTCGCTCGAAGACCCCGCCATCTGCCGCGCTCTCTATCGGGCCAGCCAGGCGGGCGTGAAGGTGCAGTTGAACGTCCGCGGTATCTGCTGCCTGCGGCCGGGCGTGAAGGGCGTCTCGAAGCGGATCGAAGTCCGTTCGATCGTCGACCGTTTCCTCGAACACGCCCGGATCTTCTACTTCCGCAACGGCGGCCACGAAGAAGTCTACCTCAGCAGCGCCGCCTGGATGCGCCGCAATCTCAGCAAGCGGCTGGAATTGCTCTTCCCCGTTTCCGACCCAAACCTCGTGCGGCGCTTAGTCGACGTACTCGAAACCTGTTTCGCCGACAACGTCCAAGCCCGGCGCCTATTGGCCGACGGCACCTACGAACCCGTCCCCCGCAAGGGCAAGCGCATCCGCGCCCAAGAGAAGTTCTACAACGACGCCGTCGACGCCGCCCGCACCGCCGAAGCCTCCGTCCGCGAGTTCCGGGGGCGGCGGCGGGCGGCGGGGTGTGTTAAAAAAAGGGGGGGGGGGTTTTTTTTGTATATGAAGCCCCCCCCGCTTGGGTCGGGAGTCGTTTTCGGAAAAGACTCCCGACCCCTTTTGTCTTTTGTCCGAAGGAGTGAGTCGGATGTCGCAAGTACAGTATGGTGACATTTCCTGGGAAAGGATGATCCGAGCTGTGGAGAAAGTACGCGAACGCTTGTTAAAGGCAACCTCGGCATTGGAGAAGGCCGGGGTCCCTTATGCGGTCGTCGGTGGGAATGCCGTGGCGGCGTGGGTATCTCGCGTTGACGAGGCCGCCGTGCGAAACACGCGCGACGTCGACGTGCTGATCCGCCGCGACGATATGCCGGGGGTCACTGCGGCGCTTGAAAGTGCGGGCTTCGTCCACCGTCACGCGGCTAGTGTGACCATGTTTCTCGACGGACCAGGGGCAAAGGCCCGCGACGCGATCCACATCGTATTCGCCGGCGAGAAGGTCCGCCCGGACTACCTGCTCCCCACGCCGGAGGTCGACGAGCGCGAGCAGAGCACGTCCTTTGCCATCCTCGGCCTCGAAGCGCTAGTGCGGATGAAACTCACGTCCTTCCGCCGCAAAGACCAGATGCACTTGCTGGACCTACTCGACGTGGGCCTGATCGACGCCACGTGGCCAGGGAGGTTCCCGCCCGAGTTGGCCGGTCGGCTACAAGAGTTGTTGGACAACCCTGAAGGATGAGTTCCGGGCAAAGAGGCGGCGGGTAGCACCGGGTTCTCGAACCGGTGGGACGAAGCGGGTAGCACCGGTTCTCGAACCGGTGGGACGAAGTCGCGAGCGGGTAGCACCGGTTCTTGAACCGGTGGGACGAAGTCCCAAGAGGTTGCGACCGTCGCTGTGGCCTGGCAGAATGGTGTCAGAAGGAGTCGTTGAGGAATCCCCGATCAAGAGTCACTCCCGCAAGCCTCCCGTGGCAGAGCCACACCGGTTCAAGAACCGGTGCCACCCGCGATCATAACACGCCAACTGTGATCGTGCCCGTTCGGGCCCACGAAGACTTGGGGGAGTCTGCCGTGCGCCGTGCGGTAGTTCTTGATCCCTTTAGCGAGGAATTCGAGGTTCCACCGGCACGAAACCTCGGGCGACGCTTCACGGACACCCCGCCGGCGACAGGGCATAAACAAGACGCAACACAGCAAACCGAGCAGAATGACAATCACAACTACTTTGCTGGAAACGCCGGCCCGGTGCATATCGGCTCCCTGGGGTCGTGCTCACCAAGTCCAGCCATCCAAATCGTGTTCAGGGACGGGCCACCCGCGCCGGATACCGTGAATCAGTAGGAAATCACCAGCAACCGATCCTGCTCACATCCAGCTATCGCCGTGGCAATCTGCTCAAGGTACTCTACCGCCCTGTTCATTTCGGGGGTCGTTGCCTCGACTGGCCAATTCCACGCGAGCAAGATCTTGCGCCTCTCGTCAACGTTCAGCGTTCCTTGTGCCAGCATCCTGATGAGTCTGCCTCCATCCGCCGCGGACATGCACGCGACTGCCTGTATGCCAACGGAAGACAAGTAGTAGTTCATTCTTTCCGGCCAGAAGCTCTTGTCGAACCCTTTCCCAAGCCGTTCATTCCGCCCAAGAGCCAACGATTCTAGCACGTGCAGGAATACGTCACTCTGTGGCGGATAAAGCGAGAAGACCGCTGCACCAGCCCTCAGCACTCGCCAAAAGGCATCCCAGTTCCCTGTGTGGGCATGAACTGCCAAGTCACACAGAGCCTCCTGCGATAAAACACATGATTCAATCGTGCAGTCCATGACCTTCAACTCGCGCCGGCTACGGCTACGACGCGTTGCCTCTCATTCTCGTCCACGTGGCGGTCGACAAATCCTCCAGGCTGCATGAGGCTGTAGTCAACTGAACACGCAACATCAGTAGCAGATGTCCGGTGGCGGCCTTTTCTTGTTGCTCCAGTGGGGGCTGCTGCAATTCTGGCCCTCGTAAGATTCCGGACCGGTAGTACAACAATTGCAGCACTTAACACTCACGCGATAGTGATACCCCACGGGTTTGCCGCCAACCGACCACCCCACCAGCGGACAGTGGTATTGACGTCCTCCCCCCACGCCACAATTCGTCGGGATGTTGGGGATCACAAAGCACTCATCAAGCCAAATGTCCGCTTTCGGGCACGACTGCTTGAGGTAGCTTTGAGCCGGGCCCTCAGGCAGAAATACCGCGCCCGGTTTGCAGGGGGACCAAAGAGGATGGTTAGCCCTGCAGTTGCACTTCCGCCTTCTGGATATGCGTGGATCATCCCTGATCGTGGCGTCTCCCATTCTCGTTTCCCAAAGAGCCACACGGACGCCTACAACGACCTTCGTGAAGAGAGACCAGGGATTCCAAGCTGGCGCCCGTGTCGATGAACCTGCCGCTACCGGCGTACCTACTGGGGTCGGAGCAAGACCGAACGTGCCTATGAAATCTCCCCAACGACTGTTGTGCATGTCTCCCAGGACGCCCGGCATAGGTTTCCGACGCGGAGCGACCGAGAGTCCAGAAGGGTCGACCGAATTGACCGGATTTCCGTCAACGTACCGATACAAATTCGCATCCCCCGCCCGGTATCCGATCGGATCACGGTTGAGGAACCGGCCGAGTTGGGCGTGGTAGTAGGCGGTGGCGCTGGAGGGGACGGTCGCGGCGACGGCCAGCGTGGCGGCGATCAACGTGAAGCGGGTTCGAGACATGGGGCTGCTCCTTTGAAAGGACATTCTGTGTTTACGGGTCGGTTGTGTCAATAATGGTTCCAAGGATCGCGCGGCACAGGCGCCTGGTGTGGCTGCGGGACGCCGGGTTGCGGCATGTGTGGCGTTGGCGGTTGAGGACCGTACGGATTCGGCGGCGTCAGTGGCGTCGGCAGGCGGAGGGTCTCGTTCATTTGCCGGCGGTTCTCG
>CAYYNP010000306.1:0-11702 GCA_964472545.1 uncultured Planctomycetaceae bacterium
TGCCCCAGCGTCTCGTGAAATCTGGGGCACCGCTGCGCTTTGCCACCAGCCACCCCGAAAGCGAAGCACCCGCCACCTCGACAGGAACAACCTCGACCGCCCTGAGATGCTGCGGTATACTGCCGGCCGTTGCAGCGTGCAACGCACGTGGAAGCGAGAACTCCGCCGAAGGACGCCGCGATGGACGATTTACGCGACCAGCCGACGCCACCCGCCGCCGGACAGACCGCCGCGGCCCCGGAGTTGCCTTATCGCCCGTGCGACCCGAGGGCCTATCGGCCGCAGATCGGGCTGATCGCGTGTGGCGATATTACCGAGGATCATCTGAAGGCCTATCGCGCCGCCGGATATCGCGTTGCGGCACTGTGCGATCCGGTGCTCGATAGGGCTCGGAAGCGTCGGGCCGAGTTCTATCCGGAGGCCGACGTCTACGGCGACTACCGCGACGTGCTTCGCCGCGACGACGTCGAGGTCGTCGATCTGGCGGCCCATCCCGACCAGCGGGCGACGCTCATCGAGCAATCGCTGTTGGCCGGCAAGCACGTGCTCAGCCAGAAGCCGTTCGTGTTGGATCTGGATTTCGGCCGCCGGATGGTCGATCTGGCCGATCGGCAGGGCGTCCGCCTGGCGGTCAACCAGAACGGCCGCTGGGCGCCCCACCTCAGCTACATCCGTCAGGCGATCCGCGCGGGCTTGCTGGGCGAAGTGACGGCGGCCCATCTCTCGGTGCATTGGGACCACAGTTGGGTCAAGGGAACCGAATTCGAGAACGTCAAACACCTGATCCTCTACGATTTCGCCATCCACTGGTTTGACATTCTCGGCTGTTTCTTCGCCGAGCGCGTGCCGCGCCGGGTATACGCCTCGACGTGCAGCAGCCCGGCCCAGGACGTTTCGCCGGCGTTACTGGCTCAGGCGACGATCGAGTACGACGACGCCCAGGCGTCGCTAGCCTTCGACGGCCACACGCTCTTCGGCCCGCAGGATCGCACGTTTGTCACCGGCACGCTGGGCACGATCACCAGCACCGGTCCGGATCTGAAGCAGCAGACGGTCGCGTTGCACACATCCGACGGTGTCGCCAGCCCCACGCTTGAAGGCTGCTGGTTTCCCGACGGCTTCCACGGCACGATGGGCGAGTTGCTTCTGGCAATTGAAGAAGACCGCGAGCCGACAAACGGCGCCCGGGCCAACCTCGACAGCCTGGCCCTCTGCTTCGCCGCCGTGGCCAGCGCCGAACGTGGCGAACCGGTGGTGCCGGGCAGCGTGCGGACGTCGCCTCAGTAGCTCGGGGACCAGAGACACGGATAGAGAATAGTTGCCCTGATTTCGGCCGGCGCTCGCTTTGCTCGCCACTTGCATATGCGATGCAACCCATTGTCGCAGAAGGGGTTGCGTCTGGCAAACTAGTCCTGCCGGTGCATCGTTCGAGCGTGCCGTGAAAAAGAAAGGCCTCCCCGTCCACGTAACCTGTTCGCTGAAAATGGTTTACGGAGACACTCGGCGCCGCGGCAGTGTTCAACAATGCGATCGGAGAGTTACGTCCCCCAATTGCCGTCGGCCCGCGCCCGAACCGGTGTGACGGCAACGAGTTAGGATGTCACGCCGTCGACAGAGATCGTCGTAACTGCGGCCCCCAAGGGGTTGACGGAAGTAGAATTCTCGTGTAATTGCGCTCGCCAAAGCGTGTCGATCCGCATGCCGCGCAACGCGACGGCGCTGCCTACGGGCCTGCCCGGAAACAACTTCGCGGTTTTTCGGGCGAATCATCACACGGAGTGTGATGGCTACCATGAAGCGGACGAAGTTGTTTCCGGGCAAGCCCTAAGGGCAGGTGTTATAGTGTGTACACCCTAATGCCGATGGCCGCCGATTCACCGGGGCTTTCCGAGATCGATGCCAGCGAACGGGCACACCCTCTCGTGGCGTTGCTACCCGTTGGACGCAGCGACAGGACGATTGTGTCGCCGGCGGCCGAACGGCACAATGTCAACGTGGCCATGCCGCAGGCCATGGGATTTCGACATCCGCCCGATCCGACGAGCAGAACCGACACCTGGGCGTCCGCTGGGCAGGATGTGGTGTTTTGTAGAGATGCAGTCATCTTATTTCATCGCAACACGGACGATCTTGCGACTCCGTCGAATGAAGTGGCAGAGCCATTTCCGCAAGATCATCCGTGCCATCCGTCTCGGAGAGCCTACATGCCAGGTACGTCCCCTGTCTACAACCGTAGCCATGCATTGGTGATTGGCATTGACGATTACAACTGTCTATCGCCACTTGGTTACGCCGTAAACGACGCTCAAGCTGTTGCTGGAGTGTTACGCACGAAATTCGCGTTCGCGCAGGATGATGTTCACGTTCTCTTGAACGCGGACGCAAGCCGCTCGGAGATCCACAAGGCGTTCTTAGGTTTCTCTGGGGACGCCACGCACGTGGACGACCGTCTGTTTGTCTTTTTTGCCGGGCACGGACATACCGCAAGGTCGAGACGCGGCGACGTTGGCTACCTTGTCCCGCACGATGGCGACCTGGATGATCTCTCTACGTTGATCCGCTGGGATACGCTGACTCGTGATGCTGAACTGATCGATGCTAAACACATCCTGTTCGTAATGGATGCTTGCTACGGTGGCCTTGCAATCACACGGGCGATAAGGCCCGGATCCCTTCGCTTTCTCAAAGACATGTTGCAGCGAACCGCACGGCAAGTGCTCACTGCGGGCAAAGCTGATGAAGTTGTAGCAGACCTCGGTGGGCCCCGCCCGGACCATTCAGTCTTCACCGGCCATCTTCTTGACGCGCTCGATGGTGCAGCGGCTAAGGGCGGGATAGTCACTGCGAACGCGGTGATGGCGTACGTCTATCAGCAGGTCGGTGCCGATGATGGCTCGCAACAGACGCCACATTATGGATACCTGAATGGTGACGGGGACTTCATCTTTAATCCGCCGGCGCTTGACGACATCGACACCAGTGAAACGAAAGACGAAGACACACTAATCGCGATTCCCGGCGCCAGTTTGCCCACTGACGGAGATCAGCCGCCATCCTTGGTTGATCGCGCAAAAGCACTGGTTGCCAACGCCGATGATCGCATCAAACTGCACGAGCTTGTTGTTCAAGAGACTCGCAAGGTGCTTGCCAGGGTTTCCCCCGATGCATTCAAGGTCCAAGGCACGTGGTCGAAAGAGGAGTTTGCCGAACGGGTCGCCAAGTACAACGCGTTCACTGAAGATCTGCGTGCGGTACAGATGCTGCTCGGATTCTGGGGCACGGACTCACACCACGACATTATTGCGTTGCCAGCAAAGCGCCTTGCCGAACAAGTCACACTTGGCTCTGGCCTGACAGTGTGGCTGACATTGCGCTGGTATCCCGTACTCTTGCTCACATACTCTTGTGGCCTCGGAACTGTGTCGTCTGGACGGTACTCCAATCTGCTGGTTCTGCTTCGGTCCCAAATCCCTGATGAGCGGCAACGCGGCGGCACTGCCACAGCCACCATCATGCAGTCGTTGTTCGACGAAGTCGTTGCGATCCAGGATGCATTCAAGACCCTACCCGGTCACGAACGCCAGTATGTACCCATGAGCGAGTACTTGTTCAAAGAACTGCAGCCGCTTGCGGACGACGTGCTCTTCGTTGGCAGTGATTACGAGCCACAATTCGATCGTCTGGAAATGCTGATCTGCCTCGAATGTGCGTTCGCCAACGGTGGTTGGGGCCCTATTGGTCGGTTTGGGTGGAAACACAAGCATCACCAACGCGCGGCAAGTCCGTTTGACGCGCTAATCGCCGAAGCAGAACAGGCAGGAAACAGTTGGGCGCCGCTCCAAGGTGGCTTCTTCTCCGGTTCAATCGACAAGTTCAAAGACACCGTCAGAGAATTCAAGCCGACGATTGATGGACTGAATTGGTTTTGATCTGCAGACCCATGTGCGGGGTGGCCCGGACACTCTTGCAGAGAGAACCTGCCCGTACGAGGAGGCTCTTTCGCAAGAGTGTCCGGGTGGCGCCGCCACAGCAGACGCGGCGATGGACCACTGATCAACTCGTTACTGTGCAACGCCGACACTTCTCCGACATCGCGGAAGAAATGGCAACACGTGATGCGAACAAGCGTCGGGCCAACCACCGTTCATCCGTCGAATCATCGGTGAGTATGGCCTTCGGCCAAAGCGGTGGAGGCTGTTCTCGGTCCCTACGGCGTGCAAGCAATCGCCCAACCCGTCAAGAGCCGTTCGTAGTGACCGCATTCATGCGGTCTTTCGCGGGATTTCGCGGTACGGCCCCGATGAATCGGGGCACTACGAACGGGTTGGGCGAATGCTCACTACGGCGTTGCCGCAGGCTACGGTGAAGTATGGCCTTCGGCCAAGATCACCGAGTGACACACGCGCAGCTCACCCCGGCCGCCGATGCCGCGTGTCTTTGTAGGCGTCGCTGGCTCGACGGTGTCGGGAACATTGCCCGACTTGCGGAGGATCCGCCCCAGCCAAGGTCTTGGCGACTTCGTTTGCAGGGCGCATGCCCCGGCCGCGGCCCTACAGCGTCCAACCCTCGCGATACTCGCGGCGGATGAACTGATCGGCCTCGGGGCAGTCGACCGCCTTGAGGTTGGCCGGGTCCCATTTGAGCTTCTTGCCCACCCGATAGGCCACGTTGCCCAGCAGGTTGTGCTCGATCAGCATCCCGGAGTAGTCGAAGTTGCAGGTGGTTGGCTCGCCCGTCTTGCAGGCGTGGATCCACTCCCGGTGATGTCCGAGCGACTTCGGGATCGACGGGGCGGGCCGCTCGAAGTCCTTGAACTTGTCTTCCGGCAGGAGAAGATGCTTGCCGTAATCGGCCAGCAGCATGCCCTTGTCGCCCTTGAACAGCACGCCGAGGCCCCACTTGGTCAGGTCGAGGCCCTCGGGCGATTCGGGCCGCTTGACGCCGTCGTACCAGGTGAGCTTCACGGCCGCACGCTCGTCGGTGGCCGGATGCTCCCAGTTGATGACCATCCACTTGGCGTTGGTATGCGGCGAGGCGGGCGTGGGATCGCCGTGGGCCTCGATCGTCGTCGGCTGACGCAGCTTCAGCGCCCAGAAGGGCAGATCGATCACGTGGCTGCCCATGTCGCCCAGCGTGCCGTTGCCGAAGTCCCACCAGCGGTTCCAGACCAGATTGCCCGGCATGTACGACTTGTTGTACGGCCGGAACGGTGCCGGGCCGAGCCACAGGTCCCAATGGAGGTTTTCGGGAACGGGATGCTCGCCCTGGGGCAAGCCGCCGCCGGGTCCGTGACGTCCACACCAGGCGTGGGCTTCGCGAACTTCGCCGATGGCCTTCGACTGGATCAGCTCGACCACCCGGCGGTAGTTTTCCCCGGCGTGGATCTGCGTGCCCATCTGCGTGGCCACCTTGTCCTTGTTGGCCACGTAGGTCTCGCGGACCGTGCGGGCTTCGTGTACGGAATGGGCCAGCGGCTTTTCGCAGTAGACGCTGATGCCGCGCTTGATGGCCCAGTTGCTGGCCAGGGCGTGGACCTGGTCGGCCGTGCTGACGGTCACCGCGTCGAGGTCTTTTCGGTCGAGCATCCTCCGCCAGTCGACGTAGGTCTCGGCCTTCGGGTGGACTTTCTTGGCGGCGGCCAGGTAGGTTTCGTCGATGTCGCACAGGGCCACGATGTTCTCGCCGGCCACGGCGTTCATATTCGAGCGGCCGCGATGGTTCACGCCGATGATGCCCACGTTGAGCTTCTCGTTGGGCGACTCGCTCTCGGCCGCCGACGACCGGCCGGCCACCCAAACACCGGCTCCGGCGACGGCGGATCTCTTGAGAAACTCACGACGACTGGTCTGCTGGCTCATCGCTGGACTCCTTTTGGCGGGTGGTTTGGGGAAAGGGGCGGGCCGTGCTGGTGGCCGCGCGATTCAGAGTAGCCGGTCGCGGTGTGGGTGTCAAGTTTTGAGAAAGCGCGGTGAAGAGGTGGGGGGGCCGTGGGGGGGGCGGCGCGTTTCAGAGTCGCCGGTCGGGGTGGGGGTGCCTAGTTTTGTGAATGGGCGGTGAAGTGGGGCGGGGGTGAGGGGGTGAAGAGGTGACGTTGGGTCGTTCGGCGACGGTCGAACGTTTAGCCGTCGCCGGCACGGCGACGAGAATCGTTTAGCCGTCGGCGGCACGGCGACGAGAAGCAGCGCAGAGCGACACGCGACACGGAACCGCCCCCCCGCCAAGAAACGGCCGCGTAAGCCCCGTCACCCGACCTCTGCGGCCTCGTCCACGCAAACCGCGACCGTCTGCTGCAACTGCTCCGGCAGGAAGGGCTTGCCGATGAAATCGCGGGCGCCGCCGCGGATGGCCTCGGAGATCAGCTTCGTCTGGTTCAACGCACTGACGACCACGATTCGAGCGTCGGGGTCGAACGCGAGGATGTGTTTCAGGCCGAACATCCCGTCGGTGCCCGGCATCACGATGTCCAACGTCACCGCGTCGGGGCGAAACTCTCGATAGAGATCGACCGCCTCCTGGCCGTTGGCCCCTTCTCCCACGACTTCCCAGCCGTCGTCGGTGAGGATCTCGCCCACCATCTTTCTCATCAACATCGAGTCGTCGACCACCAACACGCGTTTCGACATGACCGCGTTCCTTCTCGCTGGAAAACCGGGATACTCGGGTGGCACGGACCTGTGGCGTCGCCGTAGCGACGGCGGCAGCCCATGCGCGATGTAGCCTTTGCTGGAAGTATAGGACGCAATCGCGTCTGAAGACGGCGGTGTTGCGCATTGCCCCGGCTACCCAACGGCCAAGACGGCGTGTGGCAAAGTACGACCGGACGGCAGAACCCGGCAAACCGCCGCGATCGCGCCAACCGCCATAGCCCACGCGCCCGGCCGCGCCATAACCCGCACGGCCGGCCGTCGCGTGAAGTCGGCCTGCGGCTCCGCTCGATAGAAAAGATGAACGGTCGATTCGTCCACCGGCAATCCAAAGCCGATCGACGCCCGACCCAAAACGATGAGATCCCAACCACGGTGACGTCATGGAATTCAATCGGAATCAGTTCTTCATGATCGGGCTGGTTCTGCTGCTGCTGGGGACTCAGTTTCGCCTGGTCGACACGGTGTTGCTGACGCCCGATTTCACGCAGTTCTTGGCCAAGCGAACCGATCACCCGGTCGCCGCCGTCAACGCGAGTCCGCTCGTGCCCGAGGACGCCGCTGCGCCGAACGTCAAGAAGACGATCCGCCCGCCCGACTGGCTCGGCTGGTGCCTGTTGTCGGTCGGCTCCGTGCTGGTCTTGCACAGCATGGCAATGCGGAAGCCCGATTGACCCGCACTTCTCCCTTGGTGCGCAGCCGAATTCGCCAGGATTTGGCCGGATTCCGGGTGTGGCCGCGCTGCCCTTCCGCAACACGCGATGCCGCTTCTTTGTAGGCATTCGCCCGACCCGTCAAGAGCCGTTCGTAGTGACCGCATTCATGCGGTCTTTCGCGGGATTCCGCTGCACGGCCCCGATGAATCGGGGCACTACGAACGGGTTGGGCGAATGCTTACGCTTCTTTCGCGTGACTGGGCCATGCACGCTAACAAGAAAAGACGCCGGCCGGTCCCGTCGCCAAAACGGAACCGGCCGGTGTGGTGCTTGTTTGCGTTGCTCGGGACGCCCTTACGGGCCGATGCTGCGTGGTTGCGAGGCCAGGAAATCGCGCGGCGCCCGGGTCGTGTAGTAGGGATACGTGGTCGTGCCGGTCGGTGGGCCGGGGTTGATCATTTGCTGTCCGCGGCACATCATGCAGCCGATCCCTCGACACGTGTTGCAGAAGCCGCCGCGAAATCCCCCCTTGCCCATCATGCCGCTCGGTGCGCAGCCTGCCGGGCCGCACGCCATGCCGTCTTCGCCACAGCCGCCACAGTTCTCCGGGGCATCCTGACACGTGCCGCGTACCATGCCGGTCAGGCAACCACATTGTGAGCTGCGGCAACCGGCCAACCCCGCGGTCAGGGCGATTGCCACGAGCATCAGAAGCGCACGTTTCATATCCGACGATTCCTTATATGCGGGTGTGGTTTGTCTCTCTTGAATCAACATCGGCCCCACAACCGGCTCAGTCCAGAAAATCGGCAGGACCGTTGCATTCCGAAGGACGGTTACGCCCCGTTTGCTTGGTGTTGTGGCAGGAATAGGTGCTTTGGGGAAGAGGCCGTGGGTCGTTTGGCTCTGTGCGACCTACCCACGCCAGCGAGATCCCAAGTCCGCTAGACGCCCAAAATCGGAGTTGGTAGGGTAAGCAGACTATGGTCGCGTCGCAGGAATACGTCGAAAACACCATCTCTGTCTTTGCTCAGGCAACCGAGGCTAGTTGGAACACGGCCGGCCGCGAGGGAAGTGTGATCGAGTTGACTCGAGAAATGGCCGCCGATGTGATGATCACCGGCGATTTGCACGGGCATCGGCGGAACTTCAATCTGATCCAGCGGACCGCGGCACTCGACGAGCACCCCCAACGCCATCTCGTGCTGCAAGAGATCTGCCACGGAGGGCCAAGATACCCCGACAACGGTGGGTGTATGTCCCACGCCGTGTTAGAGGACGTCGCCCGGCTGAAGGTCCAGTTCCCCGATCGGGTCCACTTTCTTCTGGGCAACCATGAGTTGGCGGAGCTGGCGGAGTATCCGATCCAGAAAAACCGCCAAATGCTCAATCTCTTGTTCCGTTTGGGATTACAGCAGATGTACGGTCCGGCGACCGATCGGGTACGCGAGGCCATGATGTTCTATCTGGCGAGTTGCCCGCTGGCCGTGCGGTTGCCCGGCGGGGTGTTCGTCAGCCACAGCATCCCGGAGCATCTCGAACGCAATGAGTTCGATGCGAGCGTCTTCTCTCGCAGGCTCACCGACGCCGATTTCGCGGATCGAGCCGGCGTGTTTTCACTGGTCTGGGGGCGCGACTACCGGCAGCAAAATGCCCAGGCGTTTGCCGAGATGGTGGGCGCCGAGGTGCTGATCAACGGCCACGAGCCGTGTCCCGAAGGATGCCAAGCCCCAAACGACGTTCAAGTGATCGTCGACTGTTGCAACGACGTGGCCTGCTACGTGATCCTGCCAACGGATCGGGAAGTCGGCCACGCCGAGGTTCTTCAGCGCGTGCAGAAACTGGCCTAGCCGATCGTGACAAACGATCCCATGCCCGACCCCAAGCCCAACAGATCGCGCCGGTCATTCCAGTTCTCGCTGGGGGCCTTGTTGCTGTTTATGGCGGCTTTCAGCGTCCTCTCGGCGGCCTGGGCGGGGATGCTCCGCGACGACGCCACGGTGTCGCCGGGCGTGTTCGTGGCGATGGCAGCCGCGCTGCCGCTGGCAGGAGTGGTCCTGCTGGGAGCCACGACCTCGCTGATCCGTTGGTGGCGCCGGCGGCGATAGTCGACATCGCCTCGGCGATGCCAACGCGGCGACGAGGAAGCATGGGTAAATGAGGAAGACAATCTCACCTCTGCCCGCGCGTCGATATTGGCCAAAATCGGCGAATGTGATAAAAGGAGGCGCCGCGGACCCGATCGGGATGGAGTCCGTCTGGCTCGCCGCCGTTACGGCCGGCCTTTTCCACGGATGGAGCTTCGATGAAGAACTTCGGCAGGACAATACGGCTGGCCTTCCGCTACCGGTTCACGCTTGTGGTCTCGATCGTCTGTGCCCTGGGCGTGGCCGTTCTCTGGGGCGGCAACATCGGCGTCGTTTACCCGTTCGTCGAAGTGGCTTTCCAGAAGGGATCGCTCCAGGACTGGGTCCGCCAACGCATCGACGAGGCCGAACAGACCGTCGACGAGAAGACGGCCGAACTCGACCGCCTTCGCGCCGAATTGGCCGAGACACTCCCCGACGCGAGGAAAGACGTTCAGGCAGAGATCTACCTTGCCGAAGATCGTATCGAAGCCGAAGAGCGGGCGATTTGGCGATATGAGTTGATCAAGCCGTACATTGACGACTACCTACCAAACGATCCGTTTCAGACTTTGGTGGTGGTCACGGCGTTGTTGTTGTTAGGAACCGTATTGAAGGACCTTTTCCTCATCGGCCACAACATCCTGGTCGCCCGGCTGGCTCACCTGAGCACGTTCGAGCTGCGCAAGCTCTTCTACCGCCGTACGCTGCGGATGGATCTGGCTGCCTTCGGCGAAGACGGCACGGCCGATCTGATGAGCCGTTTTACACACGACATGGAACAGGTGGCCGTGGGGTTGGTAACGCTCTTCGGCAAGCTGGTGCGCGAGCCGCTGAAGATGGCCGCCTGTTTGATCGGGGCGGCGCTGATCTGTTGGCGGCTGCTGATCGTCTCGCTGTTGATCGCCCCGATCGCTGCGCTGTTGATCCGCTGGTTGGCCAGAGTGCTGAAGAAGGCCAACCGCAAGGCGATGGAAGAGATGGCCCAGATCTACACCCGGCTCGAAGAGACCTTCCGCGGCATCAAGGTCGTCAAGGCCTTCACCAGCGAACGTCGGCAGCGCAAGCGTTTCCACAAGTCGAGCAAGAACTACTATCGCAGGGCGATGCGGATCGCCCGATACGACTCGCTCACCCGCCCGTTGAGCGAGGTGACCGGCATCATGGCCATTTGCCTGGCCTTGTTGGCCGGTGCCCATCTGGCGCTCTCCAATGAAACGCACCTGCTGGGCGTGCGGATGAGCCCGCGGCCGCTGGGACTCGGTTCGCTGCTGCTATTCTACGGATTGTTGGCCGGTGTGGCCGATCCGGTGCGGAAGTTCTCCGACGTCTTCACCAAACTGCAGCGCGCCGCGGCGGCCTCCGATCGGGTCTTCGAACGGCTCGACCGCGAGCCGGCGGTGTCCGATCCGGCCGAGCCGGTGGCCTTGGCCGATGGCCGCCATGCGTTGTCGTTCAAGGACGTCCAGTTCGCTTACAAGCCGGGCCATCCGGTGCTCGAAGGGCTGAACCTGGAGATCGAGCGCGGAGAGACGATCGCCGTGGTGGGGCCCAACGGCTGCGGCAAGAGCACCTTGGTGAACCTGATCCCCAGGTTCTACGACGCCACCAGTGGCACAATTACCATCGACGGCACGCCGCTTGCCGACGTGCGGTTGCGCGACTTGCGGCGGCGGATCGGACTGGTCACCCAGGAGACCCTGCTGTTCGACGACACAATCTTCAACAACATCCTCTACGGCTGTCCCGATGCCACGCACGAACAGGTCGTCGAGGCGGCCATGCGGGCGCACGCCCATCGCTTCATCGAAGAGGAATTGCCCGAGGGCTATGAGACCATGGCCGGGCCGATGGGCGGCCGGCTTTCCGGCGGCCAGCGCCAGCGGATCGCCATGGCCCGGGCGATTCTCCGCGACCCGGCCATCTTGCTGTTGGACGAAGCGACCAGCCAGATCGACCTGGAGAGCGAACAGGCCATCCAACAGGTGCTCGAGGAGTTCACGCGCGACCGCACCACGGTGATCATCACGCACCGCATGAGCATCCTCTCGCTGGCCGACCGGATCGTGGTGATGCAGCAGGGAAAGATCCTCGACATCGGCACCCACGCCGAATTGATCGGCCGCTGCCAACTCTATGGACGGCTGTACCAGATCCAGTTCGAGGATCCGGAAGCGGACGGGTCGCTGGCGGCGTGAGGGACGAGGGGAGTCGGGAGTTGGGAGTTGGGGGTTGAGAGTCGGCGGTTGGGAGTCGGCGGTTGAGAGTCGGCGGTT
>CAYYNP010000307.1:0-11667 GCA_964472545.1 uncultured Planctomycetaceae bacterium
AAATCTACGATCCGGCCAGGGCGATTAAATCGACAGGCCCTTCATGCGGTCTTTCACGGGATTCCGCTGCACGGCCCCGATGAATCGGGGCACTACGAGCGGGTTGGGCGATTGCTAACTGGTGAGTTTCCGTAACTCTTTCCGGATAAGCGGGTTGCGCCCGGCCTTGAATGCCATCTGCGCTTGATTTATGATAGTGGGTTCTCAATCCCTCGTTGCCGAATCCTCCGGTGACATCGCGACGCCCATTAGCCGACCCACCAGAAGAAAGAAGACCATGGCCGCTTTTCCCGACGTCCCGAAGATCCCGTTCGAGGGCCCCGATTCGAAAAACCCCCTGGCCTTCCGCGTCTACGACGAAAACGAGCTGGTCGACGGCACGCCGATGAAAGACCATCTCCGCTTCAGCGTGGCCTACTGGCACACCATGCGGGGAACCGGGGCCGATCCGTTCGGGCCGGGCACGATGCTGCGGCCTTGGGAAGGGGCGGAAGACACCGTCGAGAACGCGAACAATCGGGTTCGCGCGGCCTTCGAGTTTATCGAGAAGCTCGGCGCACCGTTTTACTGTTTCCACGACCGCGACGTGGCGCCCGAGGGCGGCTCGCTCACCGAGACAAACAAGAACCTCGACACCGTGGTCGCGGTTCTCAAGGAAGAGCAACAGCGGACCGGCATCAAGCTCCTCTGGGGCACGGCCAACCTGTTCAGCAATCCCCGCTACATGCACGGCGCCGCCACGAGCTGCAACGCCGATGCCTTTGCCTTCGCCTCGGCCCAGGTCAAAAAGGCCCTGGAGGTGACCAAGGAACTCGGCGGCGAGGGATACGTCTTCTGGGGCGGCCGCGAGGGATATCAGACGATTTGGAACACGGACATGAAGCGCGAGCTGGACCATCTGGCCGCCTTCATGCACATGGCCGTAGACTACGCCAAGCAGATCGGCTTCACCGGCCAATTCTACTTCGAGCCGAAGCCCAAGGAACCGACCAAGCACCAGTACGACTTCGATGCGGCCGCCTGCATCAACTTCCTCCGGGCGTACGACCTGACCGACCACGTGAAGCTGAACATCGAGACCAACCACGCCACGCTGGCCGGCCACAACGTCGAACACGAACTGGAATACGCCGGCGGCCAGGGCTTTTTGGGCTCGGTCGACGCCAACACGGGTGACCTGCTCTTGGGCTGGGACACCGACCAGTTTCCCACTGACGTCTACCTGGCCGCCAAGATCATGCTGGCCTTCTTGAAGTACGGCGGTCTGGCGCCGGGCGGGGTCAACTTCGACGCCAAAGTCCGCCGCGAGAGCTTCGAGCCAATCGATCTGTTCCACTCCCACATCGGCGGCATGGATACGTTTGCCCAGGGCCTGAAGGTCGCCGCGGCGATGCGGGCCGACGGCGTGCTCGACGCCATGGTCACCGAGCGTTACAGCTCTTGGGACGCCGACGTCGGGGCCGAGATCGAGGCCGGCAAGCACGACTTCGCCTCGCTGGAGAAGTACATGCTCGACAAGGGCGACGCTACGCCGAACGTCAGCGGGCGCCAGGAACTGTTCGAGAACGTGGTCAACCGGTATATCTTCTAGCGAAGTAGCCATCTCGCTCCGGGTGCCGGGTGCCGGGTGCCGGGTGCCATGCCCACGCTTGCGTGGGCATGCCGAAGACTTGACCACCATGCCCACGCAAGCGTGGACATGGTACCCGAAGATCCAAGATTGGCAAAGCGCTAGCGAGGTAGTGGCACTCGGCCGACGTTCGTCGCCCGCTGGTGACAACTTCGGACCAAGAGGTCCCCTGCCACACGGCGTCGCGGCGCGCTACAATCGTGGGCATGGAGGCCCCTCAGAAAACCGCCGCGGAGTTGCTGGCCACGCCGGTGGAGTATCTCAAGGGTGTGGGACCGCGCCGCGGCGAATTGCTGCGGCGGCTGGGGCTGAACTACGCCCGCGACGTGCTCTTCTTCTTTCCCCGCGATCACCAGGACCTGACCGACCTGCGCGACGTGCCCGAGTTGGAAGAGGGCGTGTTGCAGAGCGTCATCGGCGTGGTCGAGGATATCGACCACCGTACCACGGCCGCCGGAGGTTTCGTGCTCGGAGTGTTGCTGCGATGTGCCACGGGACATCTCCGCGGCGTCTGGTTCAACCAGCCACACATGCGCGAGCGGTTCGTTTTCGGCCAGCGGGTGATGTTCTCCGGCAAGCCGAAATACGAAGGGCTCGTCTGGAAGATGGCCCACCCCCGGGTGGAAACGCTCGCCGAGGACGAGCAGCCGACGGGCAAGCTGCTGCCGGTCTATCCGTTGACCGAGGGCTTGCAGCAATGGGAGATCCGGCGGATCGTACGCGAGACGTTAGACGCAATGGCCGGGCTGCTCGACGAGGTGTTTCCGGCCGAATATCTCGAGGCGCACAACCTCTGGCCGCTTCGCCGGGCCCTGCCGCAGGCCCATTATCCCGACGGCCGCGACGAGTTGGTCCTGGCCCGGCGGCGGCTGGTCTATCAGGAGCTGTTGATCCTGCAACTGGCCTTGGCGTTGCGGCGCCGCCAGCAACGCGACCGGCGTCAGGCACCGCGGTTGGCGTGTACGGCCAAGATCGACGCCCGAATCCGGCGGCTGTTTCCCTTCGAGTTGACCGCCGCACAGCAACAGGCCGTCGCCGAGATCGCCGCCGACATGGACCGCGCGTTGCCGATGAACCGGCTGTTGCAGGGCGACGTGGGCAGCGGCAAGACGATCGTGGCGGTTTACGCCATGCTGTTGGCGGCGGCGTGCGGACAGCAGGCGGTTTTGATGGCCCCCACCGAGGTGCTCGCCCGACAGCACGCCCTGACGCTCGACAAGCTGCTCATCAATAGCGGCGTCCGCCGGGCCCGGCTGATCGGCGGGATGTCCGCGCGGCTGCGCAGCGCCGTGTTGGAACAGATCGCGGCCGGCGAAATCGATCTGATCGTGGGCACGCAGGCGGTCGTGCAGGACGACGTCGAGTTCGCCAAGCTGGGCCTGGTGGTGATCGACGAGCAACACAAATTCGGCGTCCGCCAGCGGGCGACCCTAAAACAGAAGGACTCCGGCCGCGATCCGCACTACCTGGTGATGACCGCCACGCCCATCCCGCGGACCGTCACCATGACGCTCTTCGGCGATCTCGATGTCTCCACACTAAAGGAATGTCCGCCCGGCCGGCAGACGGTGAACACCTACCTGGCCGAGGAGTCGAAGCGGCAGCGATGGTGGGACTTCTTCCGCAAGAAGCTCGCCGAAGGGCGGCAGGGATTCGTCGTTACGCCGCTGGTCGAGGAGTCGGAACACAAGGTGGCGGCCGGCGTCGAGGAGACCTTCGAGGAACTGGCTAACGGCGAGCTGGAGGCCTTCCGCCTGGGGCTGATCCACGGGCGGATGACCTCCGAAGAGAAAGACGCCGTGATGGACGACTTCCGCCGCGGCGAGATCCAGGTGCTCGTGAGTACGTCGGTGGTGGAGGTGGGCGTCGACGTGGCCAACGCTACGCTGATGGCGATCGAAAGCGGCCAGCAGTTCGGCCTGGCCCAATTGCACCAGCTTCGCGGGCGGATCAGCCGCGGTAAGCACCCGGGCTTCTGTTGCGTGTTTGCCGATCCGCAGACCGAGGACGCCCGACAGCGGCTCGACGCGTTCGTCTCGTCGACCGACGGTTTCGAGCTGGCCGAGACCGATTTCAAACTTCGCGGCCCCGGCGATCTGTTCGGCACGCAGCAGCACGGCCTGCCGCCGTTTCGCATCGCCAATTTGGCCACCGACGGCGAACTGCTCGACGAAGCCCGCCGCGACGCCCAGGTCCTGATCGCGGCCGATCCGGGCCTCTCGCAGCCCGAGCACGCCCGGCTGCGGCGGATGACTGTGGTGCGATACGGCGAGGCGTTGGACCTCGGCGACGTGGGGTGAGCGGGATCGCCGGTCTTGACGGGTGGCTGGGGCAAAGCGCAGCGGTGCCCCAGGTTGCCGGCACTCCCTGGCTCCGCGAATCGACGAGGCTGGTGCTTTGCTGCACTGGGGCACCGCTGCGCTCTGCCCCAGCCACCCCCTTTCCAAGTTCAGACGCCGTAGAGCTTGCTGTCAATCGGCAGATTCCACGATAAGATGGGAACCGCCGGGCAACGTTCTGCGGGCTTTCGCATTCGGCAACGGGAGAGAAACGTGAGCAATCGGTCTGAATTGTGCAGTCGGCGGAGGTTTCTGGCGGCTTTGGGGGCGGCGGGCGTTGCCTCGGCCGTGCCCGGGTATGGCTTCGCGGCCGCGGATGAGAAGAAGATCAAGCTGGGCTTCGACAACTTCTCCCTCCGGGCGTTCAACTTCAAGGCCCCGCAACTGATCCGGTACGCCGCCGCGCAGAAGGTCGACGTACTCTTGCTCTCCGATCTGGATGTCTACGAAAGCCTCGATGCCGACTACCTGCAGAAGGTCCGCACGCAGGCCGATCGGGCGGGCATCGAGTTGCACGCCGGCACCGGGAGCATCTGCCCCACGTCAAAGTCGTACAACGCCGACAAATGGGGCAAGGCCGAAGACCACGCCCGGCTGTTGATCCGCACGGCAAAGCACCTCGGCACTTCGGTCGCCCGATGTTACCTCGGCAGCCGCCGGGATCGCGACGGCGAGGGCGGCATCGAACGCCACGTCGAGGAAATGGTCACGGTGCTCAAGGCGGTCCGCAGCGAGGCCGAAGACGCGGGTGTGCGGATCGCGGTGGAGAACCACGCCGGCGACATGCAGGCCTGGGAACTGGTCGGCCTGATCGAGGCGGCGGGCAAAGGGTTCGTGGGCGCCACGATGGACCCCGGCAACGCCACCTGGACGATGGAAGACCCGATGGTCAACCTCGAGATTCTCGGCCCCCACGCCGTTACCGCCGGCATCCGCGACACGGCCGTTTGGGAGACCGAGAGCGGCGCCGGCTGCATGTGGGCCAACATGGGCCGCGGCGTGGTCGACTGGCCGGCCTACGTGGCGAAGTTTCGCGACGTCTGCCCGCAGTGCCCGTTCGTGTTGGAGATCATCTCCTACAAGTGGGGCAACGAGATGAAGTACCTCGAGCCCGACTTCTGGTCGCGCTATCCCAAAGCACGAGCCCCCGAGTTCGCCCGCTTCATTGCGTTGGCCAAGCGCGGCAAGCCTTACGAACTCCCGCCGGGGCGTCCGGCCGGGCCCGCGTCGGCCCAGGTGGAGCAGGCGCAGCAGAAGTTTGATCTGGAAGAGAGTCTGAAGTACTGCCGGGAGGTGCTGGGGTTGGGCCGGTAATCAACGTCGCCACCCGCCCGTTTAGCCGCCGCCGGAACGGCGGCGATAGCCCGTCCAATTCTCGGTCACGGCTTCTGTGCCGTGGCCATCACCAACTCGCCTCGATAGATCCCCTTCAGGCCCTTGAGCTGCGCCGCCACGTGCTGCAAGCGATCCGACGGCCCTCGCAGTACGATGACTTCCAAGCAAAGGTCGGCCGTTAAGTGGGCGTGCAACGACGAGACGATCAGATCGGCGTGGTCGTGCTGCAAGTGCGTCAGCCGGTCGCCGAGTTGGGCGCGGTGGTGGTCGTAGACCAAGGTGAGCGTGCCGGCGGCGTCGGGCGAGGGCGACGAAACGCCGTCGGACTGCCACGCCCGGGCGGTCAGCGTCTCGCGGATCAACTGCCGCACCGCCTCGCTACGGGTGGCGAATTGTTGCTCCTTGCAGAATCCGTCGAATTGCTCGAGCAGGTCGTCTTCCAAGGAGACGGAGAAGCGAACGATTTCAGACATGGTATCGGCGTCCAGGCTCCCGGAACTTCTTGATAACGGGTGGCTGGGGCAAAGCGCAGCAGTGCCCCAGACGTTGGCTACTGGGGCACCGCTGCGCTTTGCCCCAGCCACCCTGTTGCCAGAGAGTTCATGGTAGCCGGCGGGCGAGTGCGCGACAACCGTCAGTCTGCCGACTCGGATGCCGCCGTATGTGACAATGGCCCAGAGTCGAAGCGGACCACTACGGTGTGGAGTAGCCCTTGGCGTTCGATCAGCAACTCGCGTGACTTGCCGGCCAACTGGGCAAACTCACGACGGTCGGCGAAGTCCCGCCCATCGACTCGATAGACTCGATCGCCGACCTGCAAACCGGCCCGTGCTGCCGGCGTGTCGGGCACCACGTGATCGACCACGACGGTACCCGGCTCGGCGTCGTCGGCGCGCCAGGCGAAGCCCAGCGGCAGCGGATCGCCGTCGAGATTCACGGTAAGCTCGAGCGGTTCGCGGCGGTTGCGCCGTTGGACCACCACCGCCGCCGGTTTTACCGCGCTCATCACCGCGGCGGTCAATTCCGTGCCGCTGTGGATGTCGTGGCCGGCAAAGCTCAGGACTCGATCGCCCGCTCGGATTCCCGCCCGGGCAGCCGCCGAGTTGGCGTTGACCCGAGTCAGCCAGAGGCCGTCGGCGGCCGGCTGCTGCTCGGACCAACTCACGCCCAATCGCACGTACGCCTTCTGCCGCCGGGCGTCGGCCAAGCGGCGTGTGTTGTCCGATTCGCGCCGCGCCGCCGGGCGGAAGGGTAGCTTAGGCCCCGCATCGGCCAACTCGACGACGATGCCCAACAGCAACCACGTTACCCGCCGCATGCCTTGCGGATCGACCAACTCGGCGTCGTCGCGCGGGGTGTGGTAGTCGGCGTGCTGGCCGGTATGCAGCATGAGAAAAGGGACGCCACGGGCGAAGAACGGGTAGTGATCGGCGGCCGGGTGAATCGTCCACGGAAAGTCGACCCGCAAGCCGATCTCCTCGTTCTGCCGGCAGACGAGCCGCCGCCAGCCGTACGCGCTGCGCGAGCCGACCACCGTCAACCGATCGTCTCGCAAGCGGCCGATCATGTCGACGTTGACGATTGCCACCACCTGCTCTAGCGGCAGCGTGGGATGGGCCACCCAGTGTTTCGCCCCCAACAGGCCCTTCTCTTCGGCGTCGAAGAAGGCGAACAGGACCGAACGGGCGGGGGGCTGGGGAAGGGTCGTCAGGGCCTCGGCCAGCTCGAGCAGGCCGGCCGTGCCGCTGGCGTTGTCGTCGGCCCCGTTGTGCACTCGGCCGATCGGACCGCGGCTGCCGCCGGTGTGGCCGAAGCCCAGGTGGTCGTAGTGGGCCGAGACAACGACGACCTGGCCGGCCAGATTCGGATCGCTGCCGGGCAGCAAGGCCAGCACGTTGCGGAAGTTGTGCGAGAAGGGCTGAAAGAACGTGCCGTCTTCGGCCCCGCCGCGCAGGTGGAACTCGGCCAGACGTTCCGCCAGGTAGTCGCCGGCTGCCCGGCCGCCTTGGCGACCCGCCTCGCGGCCCCGGAGCTTGTCGTCGGCCAGGTAATCCACGTGTTGTTGGAGTTGCTCGGCGGAGATCGATTCCAGTGCGGCCCGATACGACGAGGTTCTTTCTCGGGCGTCGCAGGCGGCGGCCGTCAACAGGCAGCCCAGCAACGCGGCGGCCCGCAACGGCAGGAGGGGTCGGAATGAGGCGTGCATAGGGCGTCTCGATCTCGTCGCGCATCGATGTCGTGGATCAATAGGGCTCGCGCAGCGGCGCCCGTTCATACACAACATAGCCCGCCGTTTCCGGGCTCGTCCGGCGTTGGCACAACCGGAATAGCCGTCATTGCCGGTTTCTGTTTGACGTAGCGGCAAAGACGGCCTAGTGTTGTTTGCCTCTTTAGGCGACCCTTGCCCACCGACACGCCTTGGCCCGACAGCCAACGCCCGCCTCGAACCGACCCCTTCGATGTTTGCCGAAGTTATCGAGAGAACGAAACCCCAGCGTGTTACCGATCGGCAACGGCTGAGCATTCTGATCGTCGACGACGACGAGGTGCTGGCCGACGTGCTTTCGCGACGGCTGCAACAGCAGGGATTCGCCACGGCCACCGCCTTCTCGGGCGGGTCGGGCTTGGCGCAAGCGCGAGCCGACCGCCCCGATCTGATTGTGCTCGATCTGCGTCTGCCCGACGCCGACGGATTCGACGTTTGCGAGAAGCTGGCCGACGCGCCGGAGACCTGCGACATTCCCGTGATCATTCTCAGCGGAATGGAACAGCCGGACATCCTTCGCCGCTGTCGTGCAGCCGGCTGCCAGTACTTCCTCCGCAAGCCCTACGACCCGAACGCGTTGCTGATCCTCATTCGCCAGGCCATCCAAGAGGCTGGCGATTGGGAGCCCCCTCAAGAGTAGGGCGACGGGCAACCGCCATAGCCGAATCCGCGGAGACCTTGTGCTCTTCCGGTGCGGAACCGCTCGATTCCCTGCGAATCCAGCGATGGCCTTCTCCAGATCTGCCCGCCATTCCTTGACGCCGTCGGCGCATCTCCATGCCTTGGCGGCATTTCCGATCCGGTTTTAAGAAATATCCGGAAAATGAGGATTCTGTGGGTGTCGGATAGTTGACAAAAGCGTCTGCTCAATTAGAATAGACCGAATATGGGGGATTTAGTGGTTGTAGCGGGTGACGCTGGAAGTAACTCCGTCGGCGGCCTGCTGCTACGGTATTTGTTGATGCTAATTGGGCGAAACGCCTAGCGAGGCAGCGGTGAGTTCCCAACAGTCCTGCTCAGCACTCGATTCCCCGAGTGCAAACCGCCCTGCCGTGGGGTTGTCCACGGTGGCTGGCGCTCGTGATCCTACGAGCGCACTCATCTGCCCTTGCTCTGGCGATTTCTCCCTTGCTGTTATCCGTTTCGGCGGCACTGCGCCGTCTTGATTGTTTTCGTATTAGTACGCGGTTGGAATTATCGGCCCCGCAGCTCACGCTTGCGGGCCACGGATCCACGCCACGGAGGCAGCGTTAACAAGTTGTAAGACTGGAGGGAATGACCATGTCTCGGGTGCAAATCCGTGCGCCGAGAGCGCGAGTCTGTGCGCTTCTGCGGCGACTGTTTCTGGTGGGAGGTGTCTGTGCGGTTCTTCTAGCAGGCACCGTTCCCCTGCCGGCGGCAATCCTTTCAGGCTTTGTCTACGTTGACGAAGACATGAACGGAATCCGGGATGCCGAACTGGAATGGGTCATCCCGAACGTGGAGATCCGTCTGGCCGACGCGGCCGAACCGACGATCCCGATCGCTACGACCACCACGGATGAGAAGGGCTTCTTCGCCTTCAACGAACTTCAGGCGGCGACCTACGCGATCAGCCAAGCCACGGTCTTCACCGAATACGTCAACATGAACATCACCGTCGGCGAACTGTTCGACTCGCACAGCGGCGCCCCGGTGAACGCCCCGGCGGGCGAAGTGGTCAACTACGACCCGGACAACGACGTGCTGCCGCAGATCACCCAGATCGAGGTGCCCAACGTCCAGGTCAAGGGCGTTGAATACAACTTCGGGCAGATCTGGCTGGGCAAATTCCTCTACCTTGCGCGAGGCCAGGATCCCGGCGATCCGCCGCACGCGGTGCCGCCGCCGGACCCGATTCCCGAGCCGGGTACGCCGATCCTCCTGATCGTCGGCAGCCTGGCGGTCGGCACGCTCAGATGGCGGCGAAGACGACGTTTGCGCACGTAGGTGGGGCGGTGAGTGCGGGGCCAGATAGTCGCTTCTGCCAGCCAGGGCAACAAGCCACGGAGAACACGAGGATCTCGAAAAGGGGATGATGGGGGAGAAGTTCTGAAGCCGTCTTGCATCCCTTGGTGCAAGGCTTGGCCCGTCGTTCTGACCGGCCGTAGCCGAATTCGCCAGAATTTGGCCGTCCTTCCGGTGCTGGCCAATGTCTGGCGATGTCTTCCGGTGCTCTCCAAAGTCTGGCGACTTCGGCTACAGGGCGCTTTGTCCGTAGCGTCGTCGGGTGGTGAGCAATGCGGGCTGGCAAAGCGCCTACTTTGCCGCCGGAATGTCGCGATACGTGAACGCCGCCACGGCGACCAGATAGGCGGCCAATCCGACGCCGATCAACGGCAGGTTGTACCACAAGCCCCATCTGTCGATCGCTTCGGGCTCGAGCACCAGCTTCTGCGGCTGATAGGCGCAGAGAAAGGAGGAGTACTTCAACCACCACCCACCGTCCCACATCCGCCAGACGATCTTGATAAACAGCGAGACGACGTAGACCCCGCCGGCAAGGATAATCGTTCGCCAGCGGGTACTGTTGACCGATGAGACCAGCGCAGTGACGCCGGTGAAGCAGAAGATCATGCAGGCGAGGTTCACCGCACCCGGCAACAGCGGCCAGACCGACGCCTCCTCGGGCATGGCCACCGTGGTGAGCCCCAGAGCGATACCCACCAGCAATGAACCGGCCAGCACGGCCCCGCCCGCGGCCGCCACGACGCCGGGCGCCAGGATCACGGTCGCCCGGCGGATAGGCAGCGAGAGCACCAGATCCATCGTGCCGCGTCCAATCTCGCCGCTGACCGATGCGCTTCCCCGTCCCAAGGCCCAACCGACCGACACCAACAGCGTGACCAGGTGCATCAACGCCACGCTGAGTTGGCCGTTGACGGTGGCCAGTGCCGATGGCTCGACCCCCATCAGAGGCATCAATCCGCGCGGGACGAACTTCAGCAGACCGGCCCAGTTTTGCAGCCCCAGCAGACTCATCAACCACACGAAGGCCCAGCCGAAGAGCACCAGGATCAGGCTGCAAATGGCCAATTGCAGCCAGGCTTCCGCGACGGCCTTCTTCCAGATGGCTCGGTTCATCAATGCCTACGGTGCTGAACAGGCCGCGATCGCCGCGGCGAGGTTCTCGAGGTAATACAGATCGCCGCGGAAGCGGGTCGCGTCGACGTAACGCAGGAAAGCTTCGCCACGCTTGTCGAGCACCCAATGCTGGGCCAGCACGTTGCCGGCCTTGTACTGCAACGGGCAAAGCCGCTGCTCGCTGGCCGACTGCTTCGGCGCTTCGCTGAGATACCACAGCGGCATCGAGCGGTCGAGGTGATCGAGGTAGATGCGGCACTCCGCCCGGGCGTGGGCACCCAGCAACCGGCCGACCGGTTCGACCAGATCGACAAACGGCGGCAGCTCCTGGTCTTGGAACACGACCGGTTTGAGGTTGCCGCGAAGCACGATCGCCGAGGTGCGATCGACGTGGACCAGAGTGCGCCAGTCGGCGTCGGCCGGGCCGCGGATGAGGCCCCGGCGGTGCATCTCGGCCGTGTAGCGGGCCTGGCCGACTCGGGCGGCGGCCAGCTTGGTGAACAGGTATCGCCCGGCCAATTCCCCGTCTCTCCATTCGAGTTTCCGCGCCAGCCGGGCCGTACCAATCGCTCCCGCCAGCCAGCCGTTGGCGGCCGCCTGGCCGTTGCGCTCGTAGTAGGCCGCCCCGGTGAGAAACTCGATCTGATCGGAATGAGGCCGCACCGGTCCGCTGAGAGCCCAGTCCTGAGTCCGGACCAGTTCTACGACGGACTGCATGACGTGCTGCTTCAGCGCCTCGGCGTCCGGCTGCCGTCCGGTAAGCCGATAGTAGGCGTCGACGCCGTAGAGATCGCCGAAGCGGTGGGCCTTGCGAAGCTTGGTTTCGCGGGCGAACGCGGGGGTCATTTCGCGGCCCATCTCGCCCCGGGGCACCTCGTAGGGCGCCCGGTTCGCGCCGCGCCGATATGCCGCCGTGTCGATTTGAAACGCTGGGTTCAGTTGCCATTCCTCGTTCAAATACTCGCGCGCCCGCCGTTGCAGTTCTGGTGACAGAT
>CAYYNP010000308.1:0-11603 GCA_964472545.1 uncultured Planctomycetaceae bacterium
GTTGGGAGTTGGGAATTGAGGGGCGGGGCGGGGAGTTGAGGGGCGGCGGTGGGGTTTTCTGGCTGGATGCTCCGGCTTCGTTCGCAGAATCGCTCTGGACACGGGTCGGAAAATCGCTACGCTGTCACCCCCTTCTCGTCGAGAATTGTAGGCGTGCCGGGGTTGGGGAATCTGGATTGGTGAGGCATAAACCGCCCTTCGCAAGAGGCGACTTGCGTCTTGGCGAGGGCCAGTAGGAGCCTGTCTGATGAAACGGTTGTGCGTGCTTGCTGCCGGTGCGGTACTGTTTAGCGGCTGTTGCCGCGGGCCGTCGTATGTGCCGATCGATCCATTTGTATTCGGGCGAACCACGGTCACCTCTCCGTCAACGGGGACGATTTCGCCCGGCACGGACGATCCGGCCTATCGCAATATGTCTGGTTCGGGCCAGCCCAGCCTACCGCCGTCTTCAGATTGGCAACGTTCTTCCGGTGCAGAGAAAGCACCCGGCAACTCGGCAGCCGGTCCGAGTTCTTCGGCCACGTCCTCCGGAGGGGGGCTGTCAACTCCAAGTCCGATGAGTTCCGGTGCGGCGGGCGTACCCCCGCCCAGCGCCAAATCGCCTGCCGGCGCGCCACCCATCGCAAACGCGCCCACTGCTACTTCGCCCACTGCCCCCACCACGTCTCCGTATTCGACCAACACCACACCAAGCCCCGTTCCACCGCCAGGCATAACCGCACCCCCAAGCGGACCTGCCGCGCCGCCCACGGCGCCGTTCACCACGCCTCCAGCAACACCTCCCATCAGCCCTCCGACTACCGTTCCCACAACTCCTCCCGCACCGCGGCCAACTGTACCCACCAGCCCGTTCAGTACACCCCCGTTTAGGGGTGGTGCGACTGGCGTGCCGCCAGCAAACCCCACTTCCGGCGGGTCTTTTGCACCGGCGGCCCTGCCGGGCGGCAACGCTGCCGCTTCGCCCCTTCGCAGCGACGCCCCGATCGCGACTTCACGGCGAACGGTTGACCTTCCGCCAAGGCCGAGCGCGGGCATAAACTGGGAGAATATTGCCGATCCCCTGGCGGACTTCACCATCGCGCGCCCGGATGGGTCCGCTGGCGCCGCCACGGGCACGGCCTCTGCTGCTGGGGCGGTCGACATCATGGACCTGCCCAACGTCCGCTCTGGCGCGGGGCAAACGCCGGCCAGCACCGGCTTCGAAGTCCGTCCGGCCAGTGCCATTGAGCCTTTAGGCGGCACCCGCGTCGTACCGCCACCAGTGTTTTCTCGGCCCAACCCGGGCTTCTAAGCTTCGGGTGCCCCGTTCCCCGACTCGGATCGCGGCGTATAATTGAGGGTTTGGGCGTCCGGATCCGGCCCTTCCACGCTGCTGGGAACAAAGCACCTTGAGCAATCTACCCGCGCAAATCCAATCGAAGACCGGCGCGCTTGCCGGCGGACCAAATGGTGTACGGCTCGCGCGCTGGGCCGGGTTGGTGCCGAAGATCAACGCCTTGGAGCCGGAACTGAAGGAACTCAGCGACCAGCAACTCCGCAAACAGAGCCTGTCGCTGCAATATCGGGCCAAGAGCGGCGAGCCGTTGAGCCGGCTGTTGGTCGAGGGCTATGGGCTGGTTCGGGAGGCGGGTCGGCGAACCCTTGAAATGAGGCATTTCGACGTCCAGCTTCTGGGCGGGATCGCCATGTTCAACCGGTCGCTCGTCGAGATGCAGACCGGCGAGGGCAAGACGCTGACCGCCACGCTGCCGATGTATCTGTTCGCACTGACGGGCAAGGGGTGCCAACTGGCCACGGTCAACGACTACCTCGCCCGCCGCGACGCCGAGTGGATGGAACCGATCTACAAGGCCTTGGGGCTTTCGGTGGGCGTGGTCGAGACCCAGATGTCGCAGCCCCAGCGCCGCAAGTCATACGGCTGCGACGTTACCTATGGCACGGCCAAGGAGTTCGGTTTCGATTTCCTGCGCGACCGGCTGCTGTTGCGCCGGATCGGCGAGGGGCAATCCGATCTGCTGGGCGGGATGATGGGGCAGGGAGGCGGCCAATCGAGCGAGAAGCCCGTGCAGCGCGACCCCTATTTCGCCCTGGTCGACGAGGCCGACAGCATCCTGATCGATGAAGCCCGAACGCCGCTGATCATCAGCGCGATTCCCACCGAAGAGCAACGCCTCGAGGTCGAGTGCTACAAGTGGTGCGCGTCGGTGATCCCGGAGTTCGTCGAGGACGAGGAGTTCGAGTACGACCACGAGAAGAAGACCGTCGAACTGACGCGTTCCGGCCGCCAGAAATCCCGGCTGTTGCCCAAGCCGGCCGACCTGGACACCGTGGGGATGGTCAACATCTACCAATATCTCGAACGCGCGATCCTGGTCAATCGGGAGTACCATCTCGATCGTCAGTACGTGATTCGCGACGGCGAGGTGGTGATCGTCGACGAGTTTACCGGCCGGCTGGCCGAGGGCCGCAAGTGGCGCGAGGGAATCCACCAGGCGGTCGAGGCGATGGCCGGAGTCGACGTCACCGTGGCCACCGGCCAGGCCGCGCGGATTACCGTACAGGACTTCTTCCTCCGCTACGAACGGCTGGCCGGCATGACCGGTACGGCGATGCCCTCGGCTCGGGAGTTGCGGAAGATCTACCGTTGCCACGTGGTGCCCATTCCCACCAACCGCCCGGCGATCCGGCAGCGATTGCCCGAGCGGATCTTCGGAACTACCGAAGAGAAATGGGCCGCAGTGGTTGAAGAGATCTGTGAGTTGCACGCGCAGGGCCGGCCGCTGTTGATCGGCACCCGTTCGATCGACAAGTCGGAGATCCTCTCGAAGCTGCTCGATGCCCAGGGCATCGAACATTCGGTGCTCAACGCCAACCACATCGCCGCCGAGGCCGACATCGTGGCCCGGGCGGGCATCCGCGGCAAGGTGACCGTTTCAACCAATATGGCCGGGCGCGGTACCGACATCCGCCTGGGCGAGGGCGTAACGGACCTTGGCGGGCTGCACGTGATCTGTACCGAGATGCACGACTCCGGGCGTATCGACCGGCAGTTGATCGGCCGTTGCGGACGCCAGGGCGACCCGGGCACGTTCCGGCAGTATCTTGCCCTGGACGACGAGTTGCTGCTCACCGGACTGGGGCCAAACAAGTCGCGAAAGTTCAAAGAGATGGGGGAGGGGGCTGGCAACTCGGGCGCCGGCAACTCGGGCGCTGGCAACTCGGGCGCTGGCAGTTCATTCGACGGACTGGTAGGCAAGTTTCGCAAGGCTCAGAAGAAGGTCGAACGCCGCCACTTCCGCCAGCGGCGGCAGTTGATGTACTTCGAGAAGGAACGCAAGAAGATGCAGCGCCAGATGGGCCAGGATCCCTATCTGGATACGCCCGGCTCGTAGCCGGATATCTCCGGCATGTGGCTGGTCCCGCGGGAGGAGTCGTTCGGGTGAATCCGCTTCGGTTGGTGATGGTCGTGCGGCGGTTCTGGCCGATGGTCGGTTCGGTGCCGCGGGCGACGGCCGATCTGGCGGCCGAGCTTACCTCCCGAGGCTGGGCGGTGACGATCGTCACGGCCCGCTGGCAGCCGTCCTGGCCCGCATCGATCGCCATCGACGGCGTGCCGGTGGTCCGGTTGCCCCACGCACCCAGCGGTGGCTGGCAGACGCTGCGATTCGTACGTTGCCTTGCCCGCTGGCTGGGCCATCGCCGCGAGCATTGCGACCTGGTCCACGTGGCGTCGTTGCGGCACGAGGCGTACGCGGCGCATTGGGCGTTGCGGGGCCGCGTGCCGGTAGTGTTGCGGCCGGCCTCGACGGGGCGCGTGGGCGATTGCCGCTGGCAACTCGACTCGCGTTTTGGCCGATGGGTCAAACGTAAGTGTATGCAAGCCGCGGCGGTGGCGGCACCCGGCCCCGACGCCCGGCGCGAGTTGGAGGCCGCCGGCTACGACGCCGGCCGCATCCACGACCTGTCGGACGGCGTCCGCATCCCGCCGGAGCGTACGCCGGCCGTCAAGCGTGCCGCCCGGGCGGCGCTGGCCGAAACCGACCGCGTCTTTCAAATGCCCGACCGGGCACCGCTGGCGGTCTACACGGGCCGTCTGCACACCAGCCGAGCGCTGCGATACCTGGTCGCCGCCTGGCAGCCGATCGCCTCGCGATGGCCCGGCGCGCGGCTCTGGCTGGCCGGCGAAGGCCCGGATCGGGAAACGCTGCTACGGCAGATCGCCTCGCTGAGACTCTCCGGCAGCGTAGTGCCGGTGGGCGTGTTCGACGAAGTCGACGAACTGCTCGCCGCGGCCGACCTGTTCGTGATGCCGGCCCCCCGCAGCGCCACGCCCCGGTCGCTGATCGAGGCGATGGCTGCCGGGTTGCCTGTAGTCGCGGGCGATGCGCAGGGCATCCGCACGCTCATCGGCGATGAAGAAAACGGCCTGATCGTCCCCGAGACCGACGCGACGGCGCTTGGTGCCGCGATGGAGAGACTGCTGAGCGACCCCGACCTGGCGGCCCGGCTCGGCGCCGAGGCGCGAGCGCACGCCGTCGCCCGCTACTCGCTGACCGACGCGGTCGATTGCTACGCAGACCTCTTCCAGCGGCTTATTGAAGAGAACTCCCGCGACGTGCGACACGCCCACGTGCTAGACTCGCACCCCCCAAATCCCCCTGGCGACGCGCCGAACGAGCACCGAGAATCGTGAGCAAGAGAATCCTCCATATCGTCCCGACGCTCGGCCGTGGGGGCGCCGAAACGCAGATGGGCCTGCTGGCCCGTGGGCTGGCGACGCACGGCGGGCCCCACGGGCCGTTCGACGTCTCGGTATGTGCACTGCAACGCGGAGGGCCGTTGGAAGACGAGCTAACGGCGGCCGGCGTCCACGTCGCGGTGATCGGCCGGCGGCGGTGGTTCGATCCCGGGGCATATCGGCGGCTGCGGCGCCACGTGGCCCAGTGGCGGCCCGATCTGATCCATACGTGGACTCCAGCGGCCGGCGCTTACGGTCACGCCGTTGCGGCGGCCTGTGGAATACCATGTCGACTGTGCGCGGTGCGGCACCTCGAACGAGGCTCCCGCCGGCTCGCGCTGGCCGTGCAACGCTACGTCACCCGACGTTCCGCAAGGGTTGTGGTCAACAGCCCGGCCGTGGGCGAACTCTGCCGGCAGTGGGGGCTTCCGAAGGAGAAGGTGCGCACGATTCCCAACGGCGTGGCGGAGTCGCTGCCGGGCAATACGACGCGTCGTCAGTTGCTGGCCGAATTGGGCCTGCCCGGCGACTGCCGGCTCGTCGCCACGGTCGGATCGCTGCGGCCGCGCAAACGCATCAAGGATGCGATCTGGACGGCCGATTCGCTGAAGGTGATCCGCGACGACGTGCATTTGTTGATCGTCGGCGACGGCCCTCACCGCAACCGTCTGATGAAGTTCCGCGACCAGGTGGTGATACGCGACAAGGTCCATTTCCTGGGCCATCGCGACGACGTGCTGCGAGTGCTTCCGCACGTCGACGTCTTCTGGTCGCCCGGCGAGAGCGCGGGCCAAAGCGGCGCGATCCTCGAAGCGATGGCCCACGGCGTGCCGGTTGTGGTTGCCGCCACACCCGACGCGGGCGATCTGATCGTACACGAGACGACCGGTTTCGTCGCGCCCATCGGCGAGCGGACCGAATGCGGCCGACACACCAACCGGCTGCTCGACGACGCCGAACTGGCCGCACGCATTGGCGAGGCCGGCCGGGCACACGTCTTGCGTGAGTTTGGCGCTGAGAAGATGGTCGAGCGTTACGCGGTGTTGTATACGGAGATACTGGACGGGATCGGCCGGTAGGAGCGTCGTGTAGGCGAGGTTGCCAGAACCTGGCACGCCTTGGGGAACGGGCCGTCTTCGGCGAATTCAGCTTTGGAGGGTGGGCCCCGCGAACTCGCCGTCTTCCCTCGAGGTAGAGCCGCGCCAGGTCACGTGCGTCTCCCTATCCGATCTTGACCCACTTCGCGCTTTCGTTCAGTTCGGCGAACTCGTAGGCCAAGCCTTCGTCACGGAATTCGTAATCGACGCTGCGGTTGAACGCCGTCAGGTTGAAGGGGTGAGGCCAGAAGGCCTCGTAGAGGATCAGCGGCGCCAGGCCGAGCAAGGCCAGCCCCGCCGCGGCCCATTTCCGCAGTCCACGCGGAACGCGATGCGAAACCAGCGGCCAAACGTACCAGATCATGACGAAGACCAGGCCCAGCGTCAGCACCACGCTCACGATCCGCCGCAGGTGCAGCCCCCAGCCGCAGAGGCCGCATGCCGGAGCTCTGACGCTGAACGGCTTGCCGAACCCCAGGAAAAGCACCGTCCACCACCCCAACGATCCGGTGGTCAATCGAACGGTCGACGCCGGGGATTCGCGACCACAGACCACGCACCGGTCGGGGAATCTGGGCTTGTGGGTTTTGGGTAAGTTGACATCCGTGCTGATTGGCATCGTTATAACTCGCGTCTTGCCCTGCCTGGGAATCGACCGCGATTTCGCTCATCCGCGTTTGATCCACACCACTCCGTCGGCGACCGCGGTGACGGCTCCGTCGATCGAGGCATGAACCGGTGCCCCCAAGGCCGGCTTGCCGTCGGCCACCGGCACGCGTCCCACGGTTTGGCCGACGCTCACGTGATCGCCCGCCGATACAGTCGGTTCGCAGGGTGCGCCGATGTGCTGCTTCAGCGGGATGCCGACCTTGTCTACCGCGAGCAGTTCCTCGACCAGCGGGCCGACGTTGTGGAATCCGTGCAGGCCCAGCTTGGCCATCAGGCGCTTCATCGGCGCCTTGCGGTTCTCCATGTGCAACTCCGGCCGGCGGGGAGAGAACGGCGGATTGTCCCAACGTTTCTTCTCGGCCGCCAATCGCCGCTTGTTCTGGGTACAGACGTTCTTCGGGTCGAGGTCCTCCGGGCAGGAATAGAGGCTGCACAGATTGCACTCGCAGCAGAAGGCCGTGCCGATGACGTTCGATTCGCCGACCAGATTGAACTCCAGGCTCCGCATGGCCAGGTGCGGCTCGATCGGATGGCCCAGCAGCCAGCGGGGGCAGAGTTCCGTGCAGAAGCTGCACTGATCGCACGCGCTGCGGCCGATCCGTACGATTTGCCGCCAATCTTGCCGCCGGCGCCGCACGACCACGTGATCGCCGGGCAGCACGATCACGCCGCCGCTGGTCTTGTCGACCAGCGCGTCGTGGTTGTCTTCGAGGTTGCCCATCATCACGCCGCCGACGATGTAGTGCGGGTCGTCGATCGTGGCTCCGCCGGCCGCCGCCACACACTCTCGCAACGTGACGCCGACCGGCACGCGCAGCGTCACCGGCCGCTCGACCGCCCCGGCCACCGAGAAGTATTTTTCGGTTACCGGCCGTTCGCCCGCGGCAGCCACGTTCACGGCCGTCTCGACGTTCATCACCACCGCGCCGACGTTCAGCGGGATTCCGCCGGGCGGGATCACGCGGCCGAGGACGTCGTAGACCAGGATGAACTCGTCGCCGGCCGGGTAGGCGTCGCGCAGCGCGGCGATTTCGACGTTGCCGGGCAGCTTCGGCCGCAGCAGGTCGATCACCTCGCCGTACTTTTCCTTGATCCCCACCACGCCCCGTTCGGCCCCCACCAGACCGATCGCGGCCACCGTGCCGGCGATGACCTCTTCGGCGTAGCGCCGCAGCACTTCCTTGTCTTTGTGCAGCAGCGGCTCGCACTCGGCGGCGTTGATCAGCACGGTGTCGGCCCGGGCGGCCAGTTTCACGTGCGTGGGAAAGCCGGCCCCGCCGGCACCCACCACGCCCGCCTGGGCTACGTCTTCGACGGTGATGTTGGACATCGCAGTATCGTAAAAGGGTCCCTAAGTCGCGCGAATTTTCCAATTATAGCACTTTCGGCGATGCGCCGGAGGACGGGGCCCCAGGCAGCCGCTGCCGGTGCTTGACGGACGGGCTGCGAGTGTGGGAGGATGTCGCGCGACGGTCCATTCCGTGGGAAAAAAGGGAGAAAGCGATGAGAGGCAGTTTCCGGCTTATGCGAAGTGTGGTTCTGGCGGCCGCTCGGCCGTTGGTGCCGCTATGGTGCGTTGTCGCGTGCGTCACGGGAACGTTGGCCGTGGAGCCTCCGCCACCGACCCCGCCCACTCCGCCGGCCACGCCGCCAGCCGCCGAGAGGCCAATCCGAGTGATGAACACGGCCGACCATCGGGTGGAACTCGATCTGAGCCGTCAGGTGCTTCGGCTGGAGGTTCCGGAGGAACGGGGATATCACGGCGAGAACGTGCGGGTGGGAGATCAAGCGGCACCGCGGGGCCGCGACGTGAAGCTCTACCGCCGCCCGAGCGCCGTGAAAACACTGGCCCGTGGCCAGGTCTTGCAGGTCACTGCCATCCAGGACAAGTGGGCCGGCGTGGTGCTGCGCAGCGGAGGCGAAATCACCACCGGCTGGGTCGACAAACAGGACCTCGAAACGACCGCTCGGGAGGCACGCATCCACTCGACGCTGGCCGCCGTTTCGCCGGGGGGGTTCATCTCGGCTTCGATCTTGGCGCAGAAGGCAAAGCAGTTCGACGACGGGCTCTATGCGGCGATCGATCTGGCGGCCCAGCAGGGCCTCGGCGAGTTCCCCGGCAAGGCCGATCTGTTGGCCGGTGTCGCCCAACGGTTAGCCGAGGGAGATGCGGCCGAGGTGGCGGAAGCGGCCGGCGTGGTGCTCGGCGCCGCTCAACTCGGTGCCGCTCAACTCGGCGGGGCCAACGTGACGATCCCGGAGGCCTTCCAACCGGCGGTCCGCCAAAGGGTCGATCGCTTCCTGGCCGACGCGCTGCGCTCGAAGCCGATCGGATTCTACACCTGGTCCGACGAACTGGGGGCCACATTCCGGCAGGACCGTCTGCTGCAAACGAAGCTCAAGGACCCGGCCGGCCTCGAGTCGTTGGCGCGGATCATCCACGGCGACAAGGACCTGCGCGTTGGCTACGAACAGTATCTCGAGTTGGTCGGCAAGCTGACCAATCCGCTGGTCGATCCGGAGTCGCCCGACGTGCGGCGCGATCCGGACTTGCGGCAGTCGCTCTCTGCGCTCGACGCAGGACAACTCGCGATTCCACGCGACGGATTGTGTTTCTTCCCGCCCTCGCAGACTCACGAAACCCGGCTGGTGATGCGGCTCTTTCGCAACAGCCCTCCGCCGCCCGGTTTCAGCGTGGTCGACGAGATGATCCGGCTAATCCGTTCGGGCGAGCTGGAATTGAAGCCGACCGATGAATCCGGCTGGTACGATCATCAGACCTGGGCGCTCGAACCATTGGTGATTCCCGAGAAGATGCCCGAGGCCGAGCGGCTGCAGTTCGACGCAAGCTACTCGAAACAACTCCTGGCCCTATTCAAGGGCATCTTGGCGCTGACGCGAGAAACCCACATCAAGCAGGCCGAGATCCCGGTGCCGCCGATGGCCGCGCCGCCGGGATTCGGGCCGGAGCCGGAGCCGAAGATCGAGATCCGCGTTGCTCCCGAGTTGACGGCCGAACCGCTGGCAACGCACTACTTGCGCCGGGCGGTGGCCTATCGCTTCGTGCGCACGGTGCTGGAGGCGAACTTCGGCCGCGAGGGCCTGGCGACGATGCATCGGCAGACGGCGGCCGGCCCGGTCGAAACGGACCTGGCGACGGAACTCGACTCGATGGAGGCGCTGTTTCACGGTGCGTATCGGGCCGTGTGCCGGCAGCTCGGTCTGGCGCCATCCTCGCCTCATGCAGAGCCGACAACGGAAGCAAAGGCCGGCGCCGAGTGGTTTCAGACGTGGGCCGCCGCGATGGAAGACGACCCCGACGTCGGCCAAGACGTGCGGATGATGGTCCCCATCTTCTACGACATCGTGCAGAAGAAGACCAAGGTCTGGGTGATGCTCGGCTGGTCTTCGCGGCGAGTGGAAGTCTCGTTCGCCCAGCGTCCGACGGTCGAGGTCTTCGATCGGGCCGGCACTCGCGTGCCGCCCGATCGTCTGGAAATGCACTACCATTCCCGTTGGCACACGCTGGCCTATCCCGTCACGGCCGAGGTCTACGTCGACGAAATTCTCAACCGCGAACAGTTCCGCCAACACTGCGATCGTCATCAAACTCGATCGGCAATTCTGGCGAATCTGCGATGAGCAGCCGGGATGGATGGGCTGCACCCGCCGCACGTGAGCCCCCTCTTAAGGGCTGTTTTTACAAGATTTTTCGACAAAAGCTTGACAATCGGTGTTTCCTCTACTTAAACTCACATCTTACTGAGTTAATATAGACACTTGCTGGACCGATATGTCCGTATCACCGTTCTCAGAGGAGCCGGAGATGAAAATGCTGTGCGCAGTCCGTTGCGATTCCCGCCGATCGTCTGGTAAGCCAATCCACCCATCCGGGGGGAGGCGCGCCCTGTGGTCACGGCGACAGCTCCGCCTCGAAGCCCTGGAAGACCGCTGCCTGTTGTCGATCAACCCGGTGATCCCTCCGGCGATGCTGGCCGAGGTGTCGGTGGCCGATGAGCCGGAAGCAACGGCGATTGTCGTCGGCGATCACAACTTGGCGCCGGACACGCCGGACCAAACCATCGAGGTGTTCGTCTCTGGCGGCGACGCTCTACAAGGAGTGAATCTCTACGTGCAGGTAGGCGACGGTGGCCCGGAAGTTGGCGGCACGGACGGGCCGGCAATCACTGCGGTAGATATCCTCACGGGCGCGATTTTCCAGCCGAACAACGTTGGCGTGACGGACGCGGACGGGCCGGGCAACCCCGATTTGTTTCCCCAATGGGAAGGCGCGGTTACCGTCACCGCTGCCGGCACGGTAGCGGCCGACGGCTTGCTGGCAACGATAACCATCGACACGACCGGATTCCTCGTGGCCGACCCGGAGGACCCGCCGGTCTTTGATCTCAAACTCGACGGCACCATCGGTGGCGACTCGGACTTCGCCGGGACGCCGATCGACATCGAAAACGGAACGATCACGCTTCTCGGGAACCGGCCGCCCGAGCTTGATCCGATCGGTTCCCAGAGTACGGATGAGGGCCAGCCCCTTTCGTTCACGGCCACGGCCAGCGATCCGGACGGTGACACCGTGACCTTTAGCGCCACGGGCCTCCCGGATGGTGCGACGTTCGTCGGCGGCGTGTTCAACTGGACGCCTACCGAAATCCAGGGCCCCGATACCTACGCCGTGACGGTCACGGCAACCGACGACGGGTCGCCGAACATGACCGATTCGGAAGTCGTAACGATCACGGTTGACGAGGTGAACGTGGCTCCGGCGCTCGACGCGATCGGGCCGCAGTCGGTGAACGAGGAGGCAACGCTTTCGTTCACGGCGACGGCCACCGACGTGGACCTTCCGGCCAACACGCTGACGTTCAGCTTGGACGGCGCGGCGACCGGGTTGGGTATGTCGATCACTCCCGGCGGCGACTTCTCGTGGACTCCGACCGAGGCCCAAGGCCCGGGTACCTACAGTGCGACGATTACGGTCAGCGACGGTGCGGCGAGTGTGTCGGAAACGATCGCGATCACGGTCGACGAGGTGAACGTGGCTCCCGTGCTCGATCCGATCGGGCCGCAGTCGGTGGACGAAG
>CAYYNP010000309.1:0-11601 GCA_964472545.1 uncultured Planctomycetaceae bacterium
ACAGCCACATCGATCGTCGACGGAGCCAGTCCCCTTTTTCGGGCTCCCGCACACGTTGCAGTTCTCCTGCCTCCCGCCGGAAGACGGCGTCGGGCCCGCTGCAAGCCTGCGGGGAATCGGTTATCTCTCGACGTCATCGTAAGCTGACGTTTCCCGTCAGTTGAGCTTGTGCAGCAGCTTTCTCGTGTGGACGCCCGAGGGCTTGAGATCGGTTGGCTGCCAGCCGCCCGTGGCTTTAGCGCGTGGAACCAAGACCGAGCACGTTTCCCGCTTGTCTGCTATGGACCACTTGCACCAACTGATTCTCCGGGCCTCCATCCAGTCGACCCAGGCGTTCCACTCCTCCATGTTCAAAGGGCCGTTGCCCGACGCCTCGCAACCTCCATATTCCGACACGAAGATCGGCAGTCCTTTCTTCAGTGCGTAATCGCCGCGATCCCTGAGCCATTGTTTGTGGGTGGCCGCATAGAAATGCAGGGTGTACATGATATTGGAGACGCCGGTGATCGGGTCGTCCGCCGCAATGTGGACGTCCTGGCTCCAATGCGGACTTCCGACCAGGATGATGTTGTCCGGATCAACCGTGCGGATGGCTGCGATAATCGTCTCCGAGTACGCCTTGACCGCATCCCAGGACTCGCGCTCCGGCTCGTTGTAGATTTCGTAGATGACGTGGGGGTGTTTGCCATAGGTCTTGGCCATCTCGACGAAGAAGGCTTTGGCTTGCGGGAGGTGCGCCGTCGCGTGGTGGTCGTGCCAGTCGATGATCACGTAGATGTCGTTCTCGATGCACGCATCCACGACCGTGCCGACGAGCTTCTTCGACGCATCGGGGGCCTGGAGATAGCCGCCTGCGGGCTCAATGCCCATCGCGGCACGCAGGACCGTACACTTCCAATCGTCTCGCAGCCACCGCACCGCGTCGGCATTCCAGAATTGCGGCCACCAAATGTGCCATCCGAAACTCATGCCGCGCAGAACGACCGGTTCGCCGTGGGCGTCCACGAGTTGTGTTCCCCGGACGGAGAGCTGGCCATGAGTTTGAACGAAGCTCGAGGTGCTCTCCTGTGCCCAGACGCGTTCGACGGGCAAGGTGAGGATCAGCAAGAGGGCGAATTTCCTCATGACGGGTCTTCCTTATTCGTTTTCGGCTGCTGGGGGCTTCAGTGTCCGATACGTGTGTGTTCATGTCAAGCAGCGAGACGACACGGCGTGCCGGTGGCCGGATCATGGTCCGGCCGAAAAGTGATGGCACGTCTCAAACAGCCCAGCCCGCCCCGATTCACGCCTGAAGCGGTTTTAGCGTGATCCCTATGGGAAATCCTGGCCTACAGTGGTGGCACGCCCCAGGGAGAAATGGGATAATCGAACGAAGGTGGTAACGGCCGGTCGAATGACCAGCTTTCCGGAGGGCGATCCTGTGTTGCATCGCTAGTCAGAGGAACGGCAAATGAAACCGTGCATCCTGCGAATGGGCTGCGTCTGCGTGTCGTTGGCTACGTGTCTTTCTCACGTATGGGCCGACGGCCCCGGATCGCGGCCGGTAGCCGAGGAGTTCCGAGAGACGCTGGCGCGACTTTCCGAATCGACATCGGCCAAGTCGCCCGAATCCGTCCGGTTTCCGCCCCAACAGGCCCGGTTTGTGCGCGTGGCCATTCACGAAACCGGTGGCACCTCGCAACCGGGCATCGATGAACTGGAGATCTTCGGCCCCGATGGCAAAGAGAACCACGCCCTGGCCGAACGCGGCGCCGTGGCCAGCGCGTCGTCACTGCTTCCCGGTTATCCTATTCACCAGATCAAGCATCTGAACGATGGGCTGTACGGAAACGACCACAGTTGGATTGCCGCCTCGAACAAGTCCGAGTGGGCGCAGATCGAATTGCCTAAGCCTACGGCAGTGGCCGCCGTCCTGGTTACCCGCGACCGCACCGGCAAATACCGCGACCGCAACCCGGAGGCGTTCGAAGTGCTCGTCTCGCAGGACGGCGAGCAGTGGCAGCCGGTCGGCCGGCGCAGCCGGACGGGGAAGCAACGGGCTCGCCGCTTGCCCTACTTTCAGGTCGACCGGTTGCCGGAGAAGACTTGGGAGGGATTCCTGCACTACACTTTCCTTCGGGAGCACACGACGTGGAGCAACCTGCCGGAGGACGATCACCTGTCGCCGCTGCAGGTCGATCGGCCGGCCGTGCCGCGCGGCGCACCGTATTGGGGCCGCGTTGCGCGTCTGACGCCGCTCGAGCGGGTGCTCGTATTGTTCGACGAGATGATCGAGCGACTGGACCGGCAGGAATTGGACGTCGCCGCGGAACGCGCTCAGGCGGCCGATCTGCGTCGCCGGGCCGCCGAGGACCCGAACTCGCAGGCGCTCTACTTGGCGGCCCGGCAGGCCAAACGGCAGCTCTTTTTCCGTGACCCCGCGTTGGCGCCGATGGAGCGGATCCTGTTTGCCAAGCGGCATCCGTTTTTGGAATCGCACAACTACAGCGAGCACCTCGACGGGATTCTCGAACCGGGTGGGGGCGTCTTCGTGCTGCGAATTCCACGCGACGAGCAGAACCGATTCCGGCCGGATCGCGCCCACGTCCAGCGGTTGTTTGACGGCAGCGAAGGCATTGTGCGCGAGCCCGTGTCGAATTTCGACGCCCGAACCGTCTACTTCGCGTACCGGCCCGACGAGCCGGAAGTGGAAGGTTGGGCGTCGTACTGGCGCTTGTACGCGATCCAAGCGGCCGGCTCCGGTCTGCGGAAGCTGACCGACGGGCCGTATCACGATTTCGACGCGGTCTGCTTGCCCGACGGCGGCGTGGCGTTCCACAGCACGCGATGCCGAGTCCGCTTTCTCTGCTGGCGGCCGCAAGCTTATGTGCTGTACCGCATGGACGCCGACGGCACGAATATGCGGCGTCTTTCCCACGCGAACCTCAGCGAGTGGAAGCCTTCGGTGATGCAGAGCGGCCGCATTCTCTGGACCCGCTCGGAGTACCTCGACAAGGGCGCCGACTTTGGCCACACGCTCTGGTCGATCCATCCCGACGGTACACACCCGGAGTTGGTCTACGGCAACAACACGCCCAACTGCTACAGCCAGGCACACGAAGTGCCCGGCACACGGGAATTGGTCTGCACGCTGATGTCGCACGGCGACCACAGTGGCCCGATCGCGCTGATCGATCGGAGCAAGGGCGCGTTCGACACGGCGGCGATTACCAACATCACGCCG
Organism: uncultured Planctomycetaceae bacterium; assembly: GCA_964472545.1. GTDB lineage: Bacteria > Planctomycetota > Planctomycetia > Pirellulales > Thermoguttaceae > CAYYNP01. The sequence continues at coordinate 3,224 of CAYYNP010000309.1, forward strand.
GACACGCGACCGCAGTATCAGATGAGCCGGTCGCACCAGGATACCTTCCGCGATCCGTACCCGCTCTCGCGCGACCATTTCCTGGTGTCCCACAATCCCGACAATCAGCAGAATTGGGGATTGTACGTCATCGATCGGTACGGCAATCGCGAATGGCTGTACGCGGATCCGGAGGTCAGCAGTTATCATCCGACTCCGCTGGGCCCGCGGCCCCGGCCGCCCGTAATACCCAGTTTGCTGGATGCGACGCTCGCCGAACAGGGGCTCGGTCAATTCACCGTGCAGGACGTCTACCGGGGGCTGGGCTCGACGGTCGCTCGCGGCCGGGCGAAATACCTGCAAGTCTGCGAAGAAGCCCCTGCGACGTTGGAGCTGCTGCCCACCGGCGAATGCCGTGCGGACCATCCGCCGTTCACCGACTTCTACGCGACGCCCGTCCACTTAGTGCATGGCCCCACGCCGAGCTTCGAGACCCGGACGCCGAACGCGCCGCTGAGGGGTTTGCGAACGAACCACAACTGGCCGGCCCAAGTGACGGAGGCAGGGCCGGGGCTGTACCGCGTCCGGGAAGGACAAGGCTGGCCCACCTTTGTGGCCAAGGCTTTGCTGGGTACGGTCGCGATCGCCGAAGACGGCTCGGCGAACTTTCTGGCCCCGGCGGGCAAGGTGCTCTACTTCCAGTTGCTCGACGCGGAGTACAACGAGCTGCACCGAATGCGGAGCGTGATTCAACTGCAGCCCGGCGAACGGCGCAGTTGCGTCGGCTGCCACGACAACCGTCATTCGTCGCCGCCGCCTGAACCCCGCTTGGCCCTGACCCAACTGCCGCGGCACTTGGAACCTCCGCCGTGGGGAATTGCCCCGTTCGACTACCTAAAGGTCGTCCAACCCGTGCTCACCGCTCATTGCGTGCGCTGCCACGACGGCCGGGAGCCGGGAAGGTCGAATCTGTGCGGCACGCTGGATCAAGGACGCGTGCCCGCCTCTTACCGCGCGTTGATCGAAGGGGGATGGGTCCATTACTTCGACCTCACGTACGGCATGCGGCATTTCAAGGCCGAGCCGCTGTCGTTCGGCAGCCTGCAAAGCCGCTTGTGGACCGTGCTGGCCGATGAACATCACAAACAGGTTTCGCTCGACGAAGCCCAGATGCGAGCCATCAAGGCCTGGATCGACCTGAACTGTCCACTATGGCCGGACTACATCTACCGCCCGGACCGTCCCGGACCGCAGACGGCGCAGGTCCGCTAAGCACCGTTCGGGGAATAGCTGTCCGATTTCTCCGTGGCGTAAGGGCCTGTCCGGAACCGCTGCCGGCACGCCCGAATCGAGGAAGTATGAGGTATACTTGAGATGGCCGATCAGGTCGACGGGCGTTCCGAATCTTGGCGTGTGCTCTGACCTCACCTTCAGTGTGGGTCTTGCGGAACGTGCCGTGTTTGCGGGGATCGGTATCACGTCACCCAAGTCTTGCCCCCGAAGCGGAGGTTGCCGCCGTGGCCCTCGGATCCGTGTTACAGACGGCACTTTCGGGAATAGCGGCGGCCGAGACCTCGGTCGCCGTGGTCGCTAATAATCTCGCCAACGCCCGCACGCCGGGATACAAGGCCACCCGCCCCGTCTTTGCCACCGGGCAGCCGCAAACGCAAAGCCACGGCGCGGCGGCGGACGGGTCCGGCGGCGGAATCAATCCGGTGCAGGTCGGCACGGGAGTGACGGTCGCGGGAATGTCCACCGATCTGTCGCAGGGGCCGATCGCCATCGGCGGCGGCTCCACCAGCCTGGCAATCGAGGGCCGAGGCCTGTTCATTCTGGAGGGTCCGCACGGCCAACGGTCCTACACCCGCGACGGCCAGTTTAGCCTGAACGCCGACCGCGAACTGGTTACTGCCGAAGGTGACCGGGTCCTCGGTTTCGCGGCCGACGAGGATTTTCAGATCCAGACCGGACGATTGTCGACGGTACGAATCCCATTGGGGCAAATCGCGTCGACGCCCTCTGGCGGAACGGCCACGCTCACGGGCTTCGGTATCGGCGGTGACGGACGCATCCGAGGCAGCTTCTCGGACGGCAGGTTCCGCGACCTCGGGCAAATCCGGCTGGCACAATTCGCCAATCCGTCGGGGCTCGAAGGGCAGGCGGGAAACCGCCACACGATTGGGCCCAACGCCGGCCTGCCCATCGAAGGCAATCCGCAAGAGGGCGGTGCAGGCAAGCTCGTTTCCGGCGGCACGGAGCTATCCAACACGAACATTGCGGAGAGCCTCGTGAGCGTGCAGATGGCCCCCAATCTGTTTCTCGCCAACCTTCAAGTGGCCGACTCGGCCGTAAACTTGCTGGACGAACTGATCCATCTGGGGCGTACCACGGAGTAAAGGGCCCCGCATTTCTCACCGGTCGGGGACACGAATCGACAGTGTGCCACTGCTTCGCAGAAGCAGTGCCGTTCACAAGCGCTTGCCGAAGCACTGCTTCTGCGAAGCAGTGGCACACCGTGGTGAGAAATGCGGGCTATTCCTTCACGGTGGCCAGCAACTCGGAGACGTGGCAGACGCGCGTTCGGAGGCCGCGTTGGCGGATACCGTAGCTTAGGTGGATGATGCACGCCGGGCAGGAGGTGACGAGCAGGTCCGCGCCGGTCCGCTCCACGTTGTCGATCTTTCGATCGAGGACCTTGCGGGAGAGGTCGTAGTGCGTCAGTGCATAAGAACCGGCGCCGCCGCAGCACCAGTCGGCCTCGGGCAGCTCGCGGTATTCGATGCCGGCCGTGGCGCGGAGGATCTCCCGCGGCCGTTGGCCGATCCCTTGGCCGCGCGAGGCGTGGCAGGGATCGTGATACGTGACAATCGGCTTCTCTTGCCCGGCCGGAAGGGGCTGCGTCGGCAAGGAAGCGCCGTCCGTCGGCGCGGCTACTTCGGAAAGGTCGCGGACGCCCCCGGCGAACGCGACGGCCGCCTCGCGATGCGGGTCGTTTTCGTCGAACAGCGTGGGGTACTTCTTCAAGAAAGCGGCACAACTGGAGCAGTCCGTGACGATCAGGTCGAACTTGTCTTTGCCGAGAAGGTCGAGGTTCTTCTCGGCCAGTTTCCGGGCAGCCGTACGATCCCCATAGGTCATCGGCGGCAGACCGCAGCAGCAGTTCTGAAGCACTTCGACGGTTCGCCCCAGCCGGCGCAACACGGCCAGGGTCGCATGGGCCGCCTCGGGGCACATGATATCGGTGCCGCAACCGATGAAGTAGCCGATTCGCAATTCGCCTTCACCCTCACAAACGAGCGCGTCGAGGTCCTCGCGAAAGGCCTGCCGCGGAAACTGCCGGACGATCTGTTCCGCGCGGGGGAAGTCGCGTCCGAAGATGCGCAACAAACCCAGTGCCCGGGCAACTTTCGACAAGCCGGCCCGCTTGCTCAGCGACGCGGCCCGAGCGGCCAGCCGGAGGCGTCGCGGATAGGGGAGCAGATGTTTGAACAGCAGCCGGTAGAGCCGATTGCGGCCGACGCGTTCGCCGTACTCCGATCGCGCATCCAGGATCAAATCGGCGGTAGCCACGGCCGGGAAGCAGTTGGCCGTACACGCCCCGCACAACAGGCAGGCAAACAGCGGTTCCTCGAGCTCCTTGTCCCAATCGATTCGCTCCTCGATGATGGCCCGCAACAGCGCCACCCTTCCCCGGGCCACGCCGCTTTCGTGTCCGGTGGCGCGAAAGATGGGGCAGGCCACCTGGCAGAACCCGCAGCGATTGCAGCGGGCAATCTCGTCGTACTGCTGTTCGATTCCCATCTAGCCTCTCTTGCCCGGCAGGCGGCCGGGGACGAAAACTCGGTGCGGGTCCAACGCGGCCTTGACCCGGTGCATCAGCGGCCAGTCGCTTTGGGGAAGTCCGAAAACGTCGTGGCGCCGGGCGAATTCGGCGGCCGCTTTTTCCAGCAGAACGTGGCCTCGGCTCTGCCGGGCAAGCGTACAATAGCGTGCCCAGGCCTCGTCGGTGAGTTGCGACGCGGCGGTGGTAATTCGTCCGCAGCCGAAGTCGACCAATACGGCCGCGTCCGGCAAGGCCCCCCGCACGGCCTGCACGAACGCCGACACTTCGTCCGCCGTCAGATCGGTCCGCAGGATAAACGGTGCCTTCTCCAACGCGTCGAAGAACCGGCCGCAGACCCCCTCTCGATATGAATAGCCACGCCGCTGCGAGTCGCCGAGGCCGGCCTCGGCGGCGATCTCCCGCGCGCCGGCCAATTGGAAATCGACGGTCTCCTCGAAACCCTCGAATCCGGCGATCAGTTGCCACGGCCGGCCGTCACCGATCTGAAGTGTGGCCCGCTCGGGCACGGCCACCACCAGATTCGGTTCCAGCTTAGAGCCGAGCAGCTTTGCGGCGGCGGCGGAACACTGCTCGAACGATCCGGTGGCTGCCAGAGCAACACAACGTTGCGGCAGAGGGTAGAGCCGGAAAGTCAACTCCGCGATCAGCCCCAGCGTTCCGGCCGAACCGACCATCAACCGCGTCAGGTCGTAGCCGGCCACGTTCTTGACGACGCGTCCTCCGGCGGCGATCAACTCTCCGGTTCCGCAAACGAACTTCAGCCCCAGCAGCAGATCACGGGGGGCGCCGTAACGGAGCCGCTCGGGGCCGCAGAGCCCCAGCGCCGCCAGGCCGCCCAGCGTGTGCTCGCCACCGCCCGGCGGCCGTAGCGGCAGCCATTGATCGCGTTCGGCCAGGACCTCTTGCAGCGGCTCCAGCGACTTGCCGGCTTCGGCCACAACGACTTGGTTGTCCGGGTCGTAATCGAGGATCGAAGCGAGCCCGGCCGTACGCAGAGGGACGACGTCGGCGTCGCAGAAGTTGCCGCAGTTGCGTCGCGTCCCGTTGCCGGCCGGCAGCAGAGCCACGCCGTCGAGACTTGCGCTGCGCACCATGGCACACGCTTCGTCGACGTCACAGGGGACCAGTTCGGATTGCCCGATGTCCGTTGGGTGGCTGGTGGCTGAGCGCAGCGAAGCCCCAGATTGCTGGACTTCCTGGGGCACCGCTGCGCTTTGCCCCGGCCACCCATCCGGACGCGGTGAGCGACCGGCTGGTTCGCTGCCGCTTGGAGGCGGGAGGATTTTTCCGGGATTGAGCAGGTCCTCCGGATCGAACGCTCCGCGGAGTTGCCGCTGCACGTTGAGGTCGTCTTCGGAGAAGATCAATCGCATGGCGTCGGCCTTCTCCATGCCCACGCCGTGCTCGCCCGTGATCGTTCCCCCCAACTCAACACACGCCTGCATGATCTCCCGGCCTGCTCGATGGACCCGCTCGAGCTGCTCCGCAACGCGCGAGTCGAACAGCAACAACGGATGGAGATTCCCGTCGCCGGCGTGAAACACGTTGCCGTGGCGCAGCGCGTGTTGTTCGGTGATGTCGGCCACCCGGGCCAGGGCCTCGGGCAATCGCGTGCGGGGCACCGTGCAATCGGCCACCAGGTAATTGGGCGACAACCGCGCAATCGCCCCGAACGCTCCACGGCGACCTGCCCAGAGCCGATCCCGCTCGGCGGCGCTGCCGGCCTGGCGAACCTCGCGAACCCCACGGGCCGTGCAAATCTCGCGGATTCTCTCGGCCTGTTTCTGCAGGCCGACGGCCGGACCGTCGACCTCGATAATCAGCACGGCGGCCGCGTCCCGCGGATAGCCACACGGCTTGCTGTCCTCCACCGCTTGGATCACCGTCGAGTCCATCATCTCCAGCGTGGCGGGTACAATGCCCGCGGCTATCACGGCGGAGACCGCCTCGGCCGCCTCGGCATGGGTGTCGTAGACGGCCAGCAGCGTGACCACCGACTCCGGCGCCGGCATAATGCGGACGACCAATTCGGTGAAGATGCCCAGGGTGCCTTCGCTGCCGATCAGCACGCCACGGAGATCGTAGCCGGGCGGGTCCAGTGCGGGGCCGCCGAGCCGGACCACCTGGCCGTCGGAGAGAACCACGGTCATCCCCAGTACGTGATTGCCGGTCACGCCGTATTTCAGGCAGTGCGGCCCGCCGGAGTTCTCGCCCGCGTTGCCGCCCAGCGTGGCGACCTTCTGGCTGGCCGGGTCCGGTGCATAAGTAAATCCCAGCGGGGCCAGGGCGTTCTGCAACTCGAAGTTCGTCACGCCCGGCTGCACCACGGCGTATCGGCCCTCCGGCTCGATCTCCAGAATGCGGTTCAGCCGCGAGAGTTCGAGGATCAACCCCTGCCGGACGGCCACGCTGCCGCCGGAGAGGTTGGTGCCGAAGCCTCGCGGTACAAAGGCAACGCCTGCTTCGGCGGCGGCACGCACAACGGCCGCCGTCTGTTCGGTATCGGCCGGCAGGACGACTGCGTCGGGGGCGGCCACCGCCAGCGACGCGTCGTACGAATAGACCTCGGCATCTGCCCGCCCGGCGGCGACGTACTCGCGGCCGACGATGCCTTTGAGCCGATCGAGGAGTCGAGAATCGATCACAACATCCGTCTCCGGAACCAGAGTCCTCCGATGACTTCCGTAGCCTAAGCCATACGAGATGGGCGTGCAAGTACGATGTTGTTTTCGCCTCTTTGACGAAACGCCTTCTCAGGCAGTACAATTGCCGCCTGGAAGCGAAACGGCCACGTCTTCGTAGCCGACGGCAGGGCCCGTCTTCGCGGCCGACGGCAGGGCCCGTCTTCGCGGCCGACGGCAGGGCCCGTCGCGTTCGGGAACTTTCAGGGAGTCGACATGGGGATTGAAACGTTAGCCGTTCTTTCGCTGTTGCCCATCGCCGCGGTGGCATTGTTCCTGGTGATCTTACGGTGGCCGGCCAGCCGGGCTATGCCCGTCTCGTACCTGGTGGCGGCCGTCCTTGCGTTTTTCGTATGGAAGGTCCCCGCCGTCCGAATCGGCGCCGCCAGCGTGAAGGGCCTGGTCATCGCGGCGGAATTGCTCTACATCATCTTCGGTGCGATACTCTTGCTGAATACGCTGGAAGAGAGCGGCGCCCTGCGCCGGATTCGCCGCACGTTCAGCGAAATCACGCCGGACCGGCGGATTCAGGTGATTATCATCGCCTGGCTGTTCGGCTCCTTCATCGAAGGTTCCGCCGGCTTTGGAACTCCCGCCGCCGTGGCCGTGCCTCTATTGGTGGGGCTCGGATTCCCGGCGCTGGCGGCCGTGATCGCCGGGATGATCATCCAGTGTACGCCCGTCTCGTTCGGCGCCTGCGGCACGCCGATTCTCGTGGGAGTCAACAACGGACTTTCCGGCGATCCGGCAATCCAGCAGTTTGCGGCCGACGCCGGGTATACCGCGTGGCCGGAGTTTCTGGCGATGATCGGCCTGAAAGTCGCCGTTCTGCACGCGGTGACCGGCACGTTGATCCCGCTGTTCGTCGTGGCCCTGATGACGCGGTTCTTCGGCAAGAACCGTTCCCTTTGGGAAGGCCTGGCCGTCTGGCGGTTTGCCCTGTTCGCCGCACTGGCGATGACGATCCCCTACGTGGCCGTCGCCTACCTGCTGGGCCCCGAGTTTCCGGCGATGATCGGCGGACTGGTCGGGTTGGCGATTGTCGTCCCCGCCGCAAAGGCCGGCTGGTTGATGCCGGCAGAAGATCAGATCTGGGACTTCGAAGAACCCGGCCGGTGGGATCCGGAGTGGACCGGTGCGCCGGTCAAGATCAGTCCCAGCCACGGCCGCGATCTCGGCGCGCTGACCGCGTGGCTGCCTTACGTGTTCGTGGCCCTGCTGCTGGTGGCGACTCGGCTGAACGTCGAGTTCCCGGCCCGGATGTGCAACGTCTTGGGCATCGACCTGAGTGCCGAAGAACCCGCCAACTCACTGCCGAAACTGATCAAATCCGTGGCGATTCCCGTGGAGGGTATCTTTGGCACTCAGATCGAGCGGATCGTCCAGCCCGTGTACCTTCCGGGGACGGTGTTCATCGTGGTGTCGCTGCTCACGTTCTGCCTGCATCGCATGGACTCCAGAGCTTACAGGAGGGCTTGGGCGAAGTCGGGCAAGACGATGATTGCCGCCTCGGTCGCCCTGGTGTTCACCGTGCCGATGGTGCAAGTGTTTATCAACAGCGGCGGCGGTGAAGCCGGATATGAGAAGATGCCCATCGCCTTGGCCGCCGGCGTGCAACAACTCGTCGGCGAGGCCTGGCCGGTGTTGGCCACGTTTATCGGCGGGATCGGGGCCGCCGTGGCCGGCAGCAACACGGTGAGCAACATGATGTTCTCGCAGTTCCAGTTCTACGTCATGTCGGGCACCGGCGTCGATCCCACCTGGATCGTCGCATTGCAGGCCGTCGGCGGCGCCGCCGGCAATACGATTTGCGTACACAACGTGTAGTGTTTCAACTCAAATGGCACAAAGTGGAGGGTAGGTGACGATCTCCT
>CAYYNP010000310.1:0-9226 GCA_964472545.1 uncultured Planctomycetaceae bacterium
GGCCCTCCGCCCGACGTTCGAGAAAACAGAAACGAGTTATGCGGAAAGAGAGATAGGATTATTGGCAGAAATGCAGAAGTTCCGCCAATTCTGAGTCTGCCCTGAAGGCCCGAAGCTGTCAAGAAAGGAAAACGGGACATCACTGATTTCCGCGACTCTCGTAGCCAGCCTCGATCGATCGGTTCGTGGAGGATCCCCGCTTACGGAATCCGCAACAGCCAACGCACCGGTAGCAACGTCAGCAAATAGACGACGATATAGGTCAGCAGCCAGCCGGCGTCCCATTGCGCCCAACCCCAGCCATCGAGTGTTTGCGAAGCGACCCCCGCCAACGGCACGAAGAACTTGCGGTCGCCGAACTCGCGGGTGAACTGATAGGTGACGACGACGTGCCGGACCGGCGAGTTGCCGTCGACTTCGACCACCTGTAGCGGGCCGCGGCCGTCGCCGAGGTCCTCTTTCGGCTGCGGCGGGAAGCGGTCGCCAACGACCAACGAGGTACGGACGGGGCTCGCGTTGTCGGCCGCCAGGGCGATCGTGTAACGGCCGGGCGTTTCCGGCGTCTGGATCGTCCACGCGAGTTGCCGCGGCGGCAGACCGCCGTCGGCGTCGAGATACGCCTGCAAGTCGGCAATCATCGCCGGGGAAACGTCGCGCTGGGAGCCCTCCGGCACGTCGGCTTGCCCTTGCCACCTCGCCAGCAGACGCGTGAGCACGGCCCGGATCGGCGGCGTCGATTGCACGGCGGGCGTCTGCTCGTCGAGCACCAACGCCGCGTCGTCGTCGAAGCGGATATCGCCGCTGTACTCGCCGTCGACTTCGGCCGTAACGTGCGCCACGGCGCCGGGGGGCGGATTCCACGAGACCGGATCGACGCGGTCGGGCAGCCAGACGAACGACATCACCATCGGCCCCAGAAGCACGGCCAGCGGAACGAACGATGCGCCGAGCAGACGAGGTTGCACGCCGGCCGCCGCCCGAGCGAGGGCCACGCGCCGCGGCGATTCCGTCGGCAACTGCGCCGCTTCACGCCGCAGACCGTTGGCCCGTTGCTTGGCAGCCAGCAATCGGCGGTTGTCGGTCAGCAGACGTTGGCCGACCATTGTCAGCAGGGCCAATCCAACCGCCATCGCGGCCACGGCGCCGGGTTTGCCCAAGGCCGGCACCAACGGCCAGAGCACGGCGTCGAGCAGCTCCATCGACGCCTTGTAGCACCACGGCCGCGGCAACAGAAAGACGGCCGCCAGATAGACGCCCCAGAGCAACAGCAGCGTGCTCCGCAGCGCAGCGGCACGCCGATCGATCGGCCCCGGCACCGGCGGCATATTCTCCGGCGCGATTCGTACGTCGGACGGATCGGCCGCCGGCTGTGCTTCGGCTTCCTCCGCGTCTTCTCGCACCACGGCGCCGTGCTGCCCGTCGACCGTGATCGTCTCGCCGTCGTCGAGAATCTGCGTGGCCTGCGGCAGCACGACGGCGGGTATGCCCATTTCGCGGGCGACCACGGCACCGTGCGAGAGCATGCCGCCGCACTCCAGCACCAAGGCGGCGGCGTCGACGAACAGCGGCGTCCAGCTCGGATCGGTGCTGGGGCAGACCAACACGTAGCCGCGCGGCAAGTCGCCCGTCTCGCGCGGCGAATGCACAATCCGCACCGCGCCGCTGGCTGTGCCGGTGGAAATCGGCGTCGCCGTGAGGCTGCGGCCGGAATGCGTTTTCGGTGGGTGGCCGATATTCTCGATTTCCTCGCTGCCGAGATACAGCGGCACCGACACGCGTTTTTCGGCCGCGCGGCGTCGACGTCGCTCTTGCAGCACGGCGGCCGGGGCGGTTCGCGTATCAAGGGCTTCTTGCAGTTCGTGGAACGTGAGCAAGAACACGTCGTCGCCGATCCCCAGCCGGCGGCCGGCCTCCAGGGCAAGGTCGCGCAGCAGGTCGTAGCCGAGCATCAGCGCCGCCTTGCCGTCTTCGCGCCATGGTAGATAACGACGCACCAAGGCCAACCGTTCGTCGAACTCACGGCCAAACGCCCTCGGCAGCTTCGTGCGCAATTCGGCCGCACACCGCTCGGCCTCGGCCAACCGTTTGCGGTGCATCGCGAGCGGGCTTTCGCCGCCTGCCAGGGCGGTGGCCATCTGACGAACGTCCTCGGGCTGCTCGCACCATCGCGGCGAGGCCAAGTCGAATTCTTCGGGCCCCCGATGCCCGAAGTCGGCCAGCCACGCTTCGACGGATAGTAGTCGTCTCGCTCCGCGAGACGTGTCGGATAGTAGTCGTCTCGCTCCGCGAGACGTGTCGGTTGGTAGTCGTCTCGCTCCGCGAGACGAAGGTCCATCTCGCGGAGCGAAATGACTACTATCGGATTGCCCGACCGCGCGTAGCGCTTCGTTCGCCGCGATCGTCCCGTCGGCCTTGCCGCCCACGGCCAGCACGCTGAGCAGATCGCCCGGCGACCGGTCCCAGAAGTGTTGCTCCAAGAACGCCCGCAGCCGCTCCAGCGCCGCGGCGGCGATCATGCTCGGCAGCAGGACCTCGGGGGCAAGTTCGTCCATCACGCGCCGCTCGCGTTTGGCCCACAGGTCCAGCCATTCGGCGTTGGAGAGGGCCGAAAGATCGCGTTGTTTCTGTTCGGCCACCCAAATCCGCAGTTCCGGCACGATTCTCTCGTCCAGCCGGCGATCGCAGTCGGCGGCCAGCTCGTCGAGTTCTCGCTCAATGGCGCCCAGCCGTGGGGCCACCCTGGCGCGCTCGGCCCACGATCCGGCCGGAAACGTCGGCGGCTGCTGGGCGGCATCGATGCGGCAGCGGAGTAAGTCGGCGTCGTAGCGGTAGGGAAAGCCGTCGAAGTACATCTCCGGTGCCAGACCGAGGTCCATGTAGATCCGCCCGGCAACGAGTTGAAGGAAGCCGTCGCGGCAGACGCGGGCCGACGGCTCGAAGCCGACCTTGCGATAGAGGGCCCCAAAACCGCCGTCGCCGGACATGAACTGCCGGATCACGCTGAAGGTCAGCGGCGTGGGATGCGGCAGGGTCTCGGCGATATTGTGGCGGACCCAATCGCCGCGGCCGTCGGCCTTTAGCTTGCGCAACTCCGTTTGCGTCCGGTCGAGACACTCCCGATAGGCCTCCGCGTCGGCCAACGTGGTGATCGCCCGGGATTGAAGCAGCAGCGGCTTGCCCTCGCAGATCGCCCATTCGACGTCTTGCTCGGCGCCGAAATGGTCAGCCACGCGACGCGCGAGTTCCCAGAGGTCGTGGGTGTTCTGCTCGGACAGGCAGCGGACGTTGCGGCGCGCCTCGTCAACCGGCCGCTCACCCCCGCCGCCCGGCTCGATCCAAACGGCCTTCTCGGCAATCGTGTAGTCCTTCTCTCGGCCGCTGTTGCGATCCAGCACGACGACGTCCGGCTGCACCATGCCCGAGACAACCGCCTCGCCGAGCCCCCAGGCGGCTTCGATCAGCATTTCGCCGCGGTCGGCCGTGCGGGGATTGGCCGTGAACAACACACCGGCCACGTCGGCCGGCGCCAGCCGCTGGACGACAACGGCCATGGCCACCGCGGCGGGCTCGATACCCTGTTCGGCCAGGTAGCTTTGCAGCCGCTCGGCATCGACGCTCCGCCAACAACGCCGCACGGCCGCAAGCAATGCCTCGTCGCCGGAGACGTCCAACAGCGTCTCGTATTGGCCCGCCATTGAGGCCTCGGCCAGGTCTTCCGCCGTGGCTGAGGAACGGACCGCCACCGCCGGCGAGCCGAGACGCCGATAGGCGGCGATGATCTCCTCGGCCAACGCCGCGGGCAACGCATCGTCCTCGGACGACGACCGACGATAAGCGTCCGTCGAGATCACGAAACCGTCGGGCACCGGCAGCCCGGCTCGCAGCATGCGGCCAAGATTGATCGCCTTGCCGCCGCAGAGTGCCGCATCGTCGCACTCGATCAACGGGAGAATCGTGGGCGTGTCGGCCATCAGCGGACTTCCTCTCCCCTGAAACACCGCAGCCCGCCCGTCTCGCTGCCCACGAACACCTTGCCGCCGGCGATAAACGGCGAACTCGTCGAGAGGCCCATTTCGGGCGGCTTGTCCGGGGCGTTGACGTAGTGCTGTTCGACCAGTTCGCCGTCGGCCGCATCGAGCACACACAGATAGCCGTCGTGGGTAAGCAAGTAGACGTGCGTTTTCGTTAGCGCGGGCCCGGCCTTCAGCAGCGAACGCTCGCGGACCTTTTTGCGCCAGAGGACTTTGCCGTCGGCCTCGGTGTCGATCGCCACCACCTCGCCGTCGAGCACCGCACAGACCGCCTTGCCGTCGCGGGCGGCGATCGCACCAAGCACGGAGTTTGCCACGTCGACCTTCCAGCGAACGTCGCCCGTCTTGCGATCGATCGCCACCACCACGCCCTTGGGGTCGGGCGACATGAAGACGTAGTTGGCGTTGCCGCAGCCGATCAGCACCAGATCGTCGACCAGCGTGATCGCCCCCACGGCCGGATAGGGCGTGCCGGTCTTCCAGATCAGCCGGTCGAGATCGTCCGCCTTCAAGTCGTCGTCGCTGGCCGTCCTCAAGGCGACCACCGCGTTTCCGTTCAGCCCGCTGCCGATGTAGGCCACGCCATCGCGAACTACCGGCGAGCTTTCCGGATCGTTGATTGGGTACGTCCAGAGCCGCCGGCCGCTGGAAATCTCCACGGCGAAGACGAAGCCCGGGTCGCCTTTGGGCTTGAGGTCTTCGTCCTCGACGGCGCCGGCGCCGGCCACCACGATATCGCCTTCGACGGCCGGGGAGCCTTCGATGTGCAGCGGCGTCGGCTCGACCCAGCGGACCTCACCGGTCTTAGCGTCGAGACAAACCAGTTCGCAGTCGTTGTCCAGGTGGAGCCCCTGGCCGATCACCAGGTGCTTGCCGTCGGCCGAGAGCGCCGGCGAACTGAAGAAGGCCTTCAATTCCTGTTCGCGGCCGTCGTTGTCGAAGTAATCTCGATACCAGCGCTCCTCGCCGGTGACGGCGTCGAGGCAGAAGACGGCCCCGTAGTTGCTCGGCGGATCGAGCACGCACGACGCCCCGTAAACGGCGTCGCCGACGACCAGCGGCGAGGCGAGATACATGGTGAAGTCGTCGTTGTATTCCCAAAACGGCTCCAGCTTCACGGGCGAACCGCCGCCGCCATGGCCGCAGCGGGCCGCGCCGCCGCGATAGATGGCCGCCGTCGGCCGATCCGCGTCTGCCGGTGTGCCGGGCGGCTCGGGATCGGGTGCGCCCGGCGGATCGCCCGACGTGTTCAGTTGCGATTCAAGCTCCTTGACTCGTGCCTCCAGAGCCAGACGCTGCTGGTATTCCTCGTCGAACTCCCTGCGCAGGTCACGTTTTTCTTGTTGGATCAACTCCAAGGCCACGGTCGCCCAATCGTCGCCTGTCTTGGCGTTGGGCCGCGGACGGGCGTCGGCCGGCACGTTTGCCTCGGTCGTCGTCCCGGCCAAACTCAACAGCCACGTCACCAGAAAGTAGCCGCCGACCGCAATGCCGATCACCAACAGCGGCACCCACGGTTTTCGCACACACAGCCGAAACAGCTCTCGCGGCTTAAACAGCAGCCCCACCACGCTGGCCAACCCGGCCAGAATCGCCGGCAACAACGCCGCGCCGGTGTTGACGAACACGGGCACCACGCCGAAGGGAGAGAACAAATCGAAGTCAACAATCATGTTCCGTGTCTCGCACCAAGAAAAGTAGTCATCACGCTCCGCGTGATGTCACCCGACGGCAGCGCAACCGGCCGACGTTCGTGTTGTGTCTGTCGTGCAACGTAGCGTTCGTGACCGTTGACGCTCCGTCGCGCCCCCGACATCCGCGATTTGATAGAGTGAGTTCTACCACGTCTTCAGGCTCATCCGCAGAATGGCCGGTGCTCATGCATCTTCGCCCGGCGCCTTCGCCGCGAGCATCGCTTCATACTTCGTCCTGCCGATCACCGTCACAACGCCGAAGATCAGGCCCACCAGGCAAGACAGCAGACATGCGATCGAGACGTCCAGGTGGCTCCACGCCGTGGGGGCTGCAGCGCTCTGAAAGGCCGTCAGACCGAAGTACGCTCCGGCGCCGACGAACCACGCGGGCACGAAATCGAACATCGGGACGCGCTCCGAGCAGATCACCGGCACCACGATGACCAACACGGCGATCGGCCCCGCCATAACGCCCAGCGCGGGCATCGCGCCGCCCATCTCCATGATCGCCGCCGAGGCGACCGCGCCGCCCAGATAACCGAGCAGCACCTTCACGCCGTCCTTGTACGTACAGCCGGCCATGAAGTACATCGCCCAGGCCTGGAACGAAATCCAGATCACGAAGTAGTTCTTGCCCTCGCCGCACGCTTTGGCCACGGCCAAGTCCACGAGCATCAGGAGAAACGCCAGGACGGCGATGCCTACGGCGATCGGAAGGAACTGCTTGAACGTCAATTTCATGTCTGGCTCCGGAGGATCAGGGCAATGACGACGGGGGCACGGGCTTTGCACGTCCACGTTCAATCCCCATCCAGACAACGAACCTATCCGAAAGGTCCCCGCGTGTCAAAACAACGACGCGTGCTCCGGCCGTTTCTGCGGAGGATGGGTCGATCGGGCAAGAGGTCGCGGTGAGGCCGGTTGTTACGCTTCGCCACGTCGCCGCAACTGCCCACAGGCGGCGTCGATCCGGTTGCCCTTGCGGTGGCGGATCTGGACGTTGAGGTTGCCTTGACGGAGGATCTCGACGAAGCGGGCCGTGGCGGCCGGCGTGGGCGTAGCGTAGGGCAACTCGGCGACCGGGTTGTAGGGGATCAGGTTGACCAGCGCGGGGCGGCCGCGCAACAGCGCGACGAGCCGCCGGGCGTGTTCCGGTTGGTCGTTCAACTCGGCCAGCAGCACGTATTCGTAGGTCACGCGCCGGCCGGTTTCTCGGAAGTAGTGGTCGGCAGCGGCCACGATGGCGGCGATACCGTGGTGGCGGTTGGCCGGCACCAGGCGGTTGCGCAGCGCGTCGTCCGGCGCGTGCAATGAAACGGCCAAATGATACGCCGCCGGATGCGAGGCCAGTTGGCGGATTCCTTTCGGCAGTCCGACGGTGGAAATCGTGATCCGCCGCGCGCCGATGCCCAGGGCGTCCGCGGCGGTGGCCGTATCCAAGGCCTTCAACAGCGCCGGCAGATTCGCCAGCGGCTCGCCCATCCCCATCACCACCACGTGGCTGAGCCGCTCGTCGGCCGGCAACAGTCGTTGAAGATGGAGCGCCTGCTCGACGATTTCTCCCGCCGTGAGGTTGCGGACCACGCCGTCGAGCCCGCTGGCACAGAAGACGCAGCCCATCGCGCAGCCGACCTGCGTGCTGAGGCAAACGGTCCGATGGTGCCGGTCGTCGCGCAGCAACACGCACTCGACGCGCTGTCCGTCGGCCAGTTGAAGCAGCAGCTTTTCGGTGCGGTCATCTTGCGTCCGGCCGCCGTCAGGATCATCTTCGGCAACCCCCTGGTGCGCCGCCACGCGACCGGTGAAGACCTCGAACTCCGCCGCCAACTGCTCCCGCAAGGCCTTCGGCAGATCGGTCATCTGCTCGAAACCGGCTGCCCGTTTCTCGAAGACCCACCGCCACACCTGCGCCGCCCGATAGCCGGGCAAGCCGCGATTAGCGAACCAGGTTCGCAGTTCGTCGGGAGTTTGGTCGAGGAGGTGGAGCATGCGGTTCCGACAATGTCGTGGTGGCGGGCGTTCCGAAGCTGTCGCCTGTCTATCTTCGTGCATCAGCCCGCGGTCGGCAATGCGGGCGGGATTGCCAAGGCCGCACGAGCGGGGTACGATAAGACGCTCGGCCGGCCTGACGATCATCTGTCGGCTCGACGATCATCTTCGGCCCCGACGACGCCGAACCTATCCTGGGCGTAACGGCTCTAGAATCGGTAGGCATCGAGATCGACCCCCGCACACAACGACTTTGGCGACTACCGTCCGTCCGGCTGAAATAAGACAATCGATGAGCTACTTCCGACCTGAGATCGAGGCCATGGCCGGCTACGTGCCGGGTGAGCAGCCGCAGACCGACGAGTTTGTGAAGCTCAACACCAACGAAAACCCCTATCCGGCCTCCGACGCCGTGGTTCGGGCGGTCGAGCAGACCGTGCGGCGGGGGTTGCAGAAATACCCGCATCCGATGGCCGGGCCGTTCCGCGAGAAGGCGGCCGAAGTGTTGGGCGTCGCGCCCGATTGGATCCTTTGCGGCAACGGCAGCGACGACGTCCTCACCATCGCCACCCGGGCGTTTGTGGCCGAAGGGCAACTCCTGCGGCTGCCGTATCCGAGCTACGTGCTCTACAAGACGCTGGCCGAGATCCAGGGCTGCCGCAGCGAAGAGGTCCACTTCCAGGGCGACTGGTCGCTGCCGAAGGCGTTCGCGGCGGCCGACGACGATCTACGGCTGGTGTTCCTGCCGAATCCCAACAGCCCCTCGGGCACGGTGATCCCACCGCAGCAGATTTTGGAGCTCGCCGAGCGGCTGCCGTGTCCGCTGTTGGTCGACGAGGCCTACGCCGACTTCGCGGAGTGCAACTGCCTGGAGTTCGTCGCGCGCTGCGAGAAGGTGCTCGTTTCCCGTTCGCTGAGCAAGTCGTACGGGCTGGCCGGGCTGCGGTTCGGGTTCGTGGTGGCCCAGCCACAGATGATCGCGCAATTGGCCAAAGTGAAGGATTCTTATAACTGCGACGCGCTGTCGATCGCCGCCGCAACGGCCGCCATCGGCGATCAGAACTGGCTGGCCGAAAACACGGCCAAGATCGTCGCCACGCGCCGGCGGCTGGCCGCCGGGCTGCGGGAACTAGGGTTTGTGACGGTTGATTCGCAGGCCAACTTCACCTGGAACGTACATCCGGAACAGCCGCTGCGGCCAATCTACGAGCGACTCAAACGCGACGGCATTCTCGTCCGATACATGGACTATCCCGGCTGGGGCGACGGGCTGCGGATCAGCGTCGGCACCGACGAACAGATCGACGCGTGTTTAGAGCGGCTGCGGGCGATCGTGTGACGCGCCGGACGGTCGCGGAGCGTGTGATACCACAGGCCGCCGTGCCGGCGGCCGCTAAACAGCAACCGTCGCGAATGTTGCCCGTTTAGCCGTCGCCGGCACGGCGGCGAGAATTCAACCGTTTAGCCGTCGCCGGCACGGCGGCGAGAATTCAACCGTTTAGCCGTCGCCGG
>CAYYNP010000310.1:9326-11584 GCA_964472545.1 uncultured Planctomycetaceae bacterium
CCGTTTAGCCGTCGCCGGCACGGCGGCGAGAATTCAACCGTTTAGCCGTCGCCGGTACGGCGACGTACCCCCGAACAAGAAATCCCACCGCCATGTCCCGCACGGCAACCATTCAACGCCAAACGGCCGAAACCCAGGTCGAACTCGAACTGAACCTCGACGGCAACGGGGAGTCCCAAATCGCCACCGGCGTCGGCTTCTTCGACCACATGCTCACGCTGGCGGCCAAACACGCCGCGATCGACCTGACGGTCCGCGCCACCGGCGATCTCGAAGTCGACCAGCATCACACGGTCGAAGACGTGGGCATCTGCTTCGGCAGCGCCGTACGGGAAGCGCTCGGCGCAAAGACCGGCATCCGCCGCTACGGCCATTTCACGCTGCCGATGGAAGAGACGCTGGTAACCGGCGCGATCGATCTCGGCGGCCGGGCGTTCTTCGTCTACGACGTCGCCATGCCCACGGCCAAGATCGGCGAGTTCGACAGCGAACTGGTGGCCGACTTCTGGCAGGCTTTTTCGGCCAACGCCCTGTGCAACCTGCACGTGATCGTCCACTACGGCCGCAACAGCCACCACGTGGCCGAAGGCATCTTCAAGACCACCGCCCGGGCGCTGCGGATGGCCGCCGAGAGCGATCCCCGGGTTACCGGTGTGCCGAGCACGAAGGGCACGCTCTAGTCGTTCACGTACGTCTCCAAGAACCGCGCCAAACGGTGGAAATCGGAATCCGGCTCGATGTAACGAACCACCGTGACCAGCGTGGCCGGGTCGACCAGTTGATTGAACGGCACGTAGTTCAGATCCAACTGGCCGGAGACCGAGACCATCACGCCGTCGAGCCGTTTCTCGACCAATGCGCGATACGCCCCCACGCCGAGCTGGCTGCCAAGCATCACGTCGAAGGCTTGCGGCCGGGCGCAGCGGCTCTCGTAGCCGAGTTGCAGGCCGGTGATCTTGAACTTCTTGCCGGTCTGCTGGGTGTATTCGGCGCCGACTAGATCGGCGAACAGCCGGCTGAGATTCAGCTTCGAGATCGCGATGTGGCCGTGTTCGTCGCGGGGCACACCGTCGATCTCCTCGAACGGCAGGAACTCGGCCAGGCCCTCGGCCAGCACGATTACGCCGTACGGCTTGCCCTCGGCCTCCTCGCGAACCCGCATCGTGGCCACGATCCGCTTGACCACCTCGTCCATGTCCATCACGCGGCGGATCTGCCGTTTCCCGGTCGCCGGGTCGGTCGTTTCCTCGCTGGCCTCGTACTTGCCGGTGATGTCTTCCACGCTGATCGCCAGGCTGGCTTCGCCGGCGATGGCGGCCCCGTAGGCCAGCCAACCGGCGCTGCGGCCCATCGTCTCGGCGATGAAGTAGCTGCGGGCCGATTCGGCATCGGCCACCAGGTTGCGGATCTCGCCGGCCAGCGTCTCCACGGCCGTGAAGTAGCCGAACGTGAAGTCGATGCCCATGTAGTCGTTGTCGATCGTCTTCGGCAAGTGGACTATCGGGATGTGATGGCTGCCCTCGGGCAACTGCTCTTGGAAGAGCTTCATCTTGTTGGCCGTCTTCAGCGTGTCGTCGCCGCCGATGGAAATCAGCGCGTCGACGCCCAGGCTGCACAAGGCGTCGTAGACCGTCTTCATCGGCGCCGTCCGCTCGGCGTCTTTGAGGTGTTCGGGGTCCGAGACGTTCTTGCCGGGGTTGGCCCGGGCGGTGCCGATCAGGATGCCCTGGCTATTGCGGGTTCGCTTCAACACGCGATGGGTGATCTGGATGTAGTCGCGGCCCTCTTGCAGAGGATTGTCCGGCCCGAACTCCATCAAGTGTGAGTAGCCGTGCAGGATTCCGACGACTTCGATGTTGTTGCGCAGAAACGAAACGGCCGAGGTGGAAATCACCGCGTTGGCCGCCGGCGCCGGACCGCCGGCAAACAAGATGGCCACCTTGCGAATGTTCGATTCCGTTTGCGGCGGGCGGGAAAGCGTCGTACTCATCAATCACTCCGATCTACTACATTCTCTCGTGGTTTGTATTCGTCTGTTCCAAAATCCCAAACGTCCGAGGCGGACAATCTGAAATCGGAAATCATATATCCTAACTGGGCCATGTCCGCTCGATGAACGTCGTGTCGACCGGGCCGTCGGCAAAGGCCGGATGGGTCAGTATCTCCTTCAACAGCGGCGTGGTTGTCTTTACACCGCCGATCGAAAGCTCGGCCAACGCCCGCTGCAAGCCCCCGCTCGCCTGCTCGGGCGTCGGCTG
>CAYYNP010000311.1:0-11565 GCA_964472545.1 uncultured Planctomycetaceae bacterium
GCTCGGAGCCAGTCCCCCTTTTCCACTCCCGCGAATCGACTTTGCAGTTCTCCTGGGAGCTTGCCGTCGGCCGATTCGCAACCGCGCCGGCTTGTGGTATCATGGCGTGGTGGCAATGGTCGCGGACCGCGATGAAGCGATAGTCAACCAGACAATTGAGGATCGCCAATGCGAAAGCCGCAATGTATGAACTTGAAGTGGGGCGCCCGGTTTGGTGTGGTGGGCGCCGTGATGTTCCTGCTGAGTTGCCCCGCGGGTGTCAACGCGCATGACGGGTGGACTCGCGTGGGTGTGGCCAAGGTCGACGTCACACCGTCGCATCCCGTCTTGCTGGCCGGTTACGGTGGCCGGCCGGGCGAACACGACGGCGTCGACCAGCGGATCTGGGCGCGGGCCCTGGCCATCGGTGACGAGAACCCGGTGGTGCTCGTGGCTGTGGACAATTGTGGCGTGCCCGGCCACGTCAGGCAGCAGATCGTCAAGGCGCTGCGGCCGGAGTACGACCTTGCCGGCGGTCGAGCCGTCGTCGCCAATACCCACACGCACAACGCCCCCACGCTCACCGGCTTTGCGCCCGTCGTCTGGGGCGAAAGGGCCACGGCCGAACAGGTTCAACGCGTCGAGCGATATACCCAATGGCTGACGCGGAAGATCATCGACGTGGCGGCAGAGGCTCTCGAGAATCGTTGCCCGGCACGGTTGGCTTGGGGGCAGGGCCGGGCCGATTTTGGCGGAAACCGGCGCGTGCTGGCCGGGAACAAATGGACGGGATTCGGCTTCCAGGCCGACGGCCCTGTAGATCACAGCGTACCGGTGATGGTGGCGCGCGGCCGCGACGGAAAGCCGCTGGCGATCTGGACGAACTACGCGTGTCATTGCACGACGGTCGGATCGCGAAACCACATCGGCGGCGATTGGGCCGGTTTCTGTAACGAGCAGCTCGAGGAACGGTTCTCCGGTGCCGTTGCACTGACCACGATCGGATGCGGTGCCGACGTCGGTCCGCAACCCAGCGGCAGCCTGGACCTCGCCCGGCAGCACGGCACGGCGCTGGCCGAAGAAGTTGCGCGCCTGATTTCGCTTGATCTGCTGACGCTCAGCGGAGAACCGACGGCGAGCCAGCAGGAGATCAGGCTGCCGCTTCAGCAGCCCCCGTCTCGAGAACGTTTTGAGGAACTGGCCAAAGGGCAGGGATACCACGCCTACCACGCCCGACTGATGATCGAGCACCTTCGGCAGCACGGCCGCTTGCCGAAGGATGTTGAATACCCAATGACGTGCTGGAAGTTCGACGACGACTTGGCCGTCGTGTTTCTGGCGGGCGAGGTGGCGGTCGACTATGCCGTGCGGCTGAAGAGCGAGCTGGATTGGCGGCGGCTGTGGCTTAACGGCTTCTCGAACGACGTTCCGAGCTACATTCCGTCGAAGCGATTGCTTGCCGAGGGAGGATACGAGACGGACTTCTCGCAAGTCTATTATGCCCAGCCGAGTCGGTATGCCCCGGAAATCGAAGACCTGATCGTGTCCCACGTCAAGGAGATGGCCGGGGAGGCGTTTTCGCGCGTCGACGATCAGCCGGCGGCTGAGTTTCTCAGATTCCCAAGCGGCGCCGAGTGGTTCTCGCGGCGGATCGACGGCTGGGTGGAGTCGTTGGACGCAGCCGAGCGGCGGCAATTTCAGCGGGTGGCCGAACTGGCTGGCAGTTCCCAATGCGGGTTCAAAGCGTTGACATCGGAAGGGGCCGAGGAGGCCGCCTGGTTCAACTACTCCGGGATGAAAGAGCAGCGGCCCTTCATTCGCCAGGTGCAGAAGGGGGCCCGTCTGGCGTGGAAGACGGCGGCGATCGAGTCGACTGCCGATCGCCAGAGCGCCGTCTTTCTGTTCCTCGGCGGAGTTGGCTGGTCGAGTGAGCCCGAAACGGAGGGGTTCGAGCTTTCGGTCAACGGCGGGCAGTCGCTGCGATTCGACGTGACGTGCGAAGTAACGTCATGGAAGTCTGCAAGTGGAGAAGTGCGGTTGGACTACTTCCCCACCTGGAGTTCGAACGTCGATTCCGGCGGCTTGTTCTACGTTCACGTTCCCAAAGCGTTGCTCGAACGGAGCAAGTCGCTCGAGCTCTCGGTCACCTCGATCGGATCCGGCTCGAAACGCTGGTTCTCGCTCGATCCGCTGACCGACGTGAAACGCATCGAATCGCTGCTGGTCGATGCCCTGCAACCCGTTTCAGCCAAACAGTAGGAGGAGTCGAATTATGCTTCGAACGTTCATCATCGTGTTGCTCGTCTCAGGTGCCGCGCAGGTTGTGGTGGCGGAAGAGCCGATCGCGCTCTTTGACGGCAAGTCCTTTGACGGCTGGGAGGGCAACCTTGATGCGTTTCGCATCGAAGACGGAGCCATCGTCGGCGGCAGCCTCACGAAGCCCGTCCCGCGCAACGACTATCTCTGCAGCAAGCAGACGTACGCCGATTTCGAGCTGCGGCTGAAATTCAAGGTGCTCGGCAAGGGCGCCAATGCGGGGATCCAGATCCGCAGCGAACGGGTGCCCAACAGCAACGAGATGATCGGCTACCAGGCCGACCTGGGCGACGGTTGGTGGGGCTGCCTGTACGACGAGCGGCGACACAAGCTTCTTACCGGTCCGCCTGCGGAACAGCGGAGCAAGATCGTTCGCCAAGACGATTGGAACGAATACGTGATTCGCTGCCAGGGGCGCCGAGTGCAGTTGTCGATCAACGGTCAGCAAACGGTCGATTATACCGAACCGGACAAGTCGATCCCCCAGGTGGGAGTCATCGGCCTGCAGATCCACGGCGGACCGCCCTGCGAGGCCTGGTACAAAGATATCGAGTTGACGAAGCTGCCCCCGACGGATTGACCGTCAGCATGTTGATCGCGGGGCGCGGCGAGACGTTTGACCCCGGCGACGGGCTGCCATAAGATGGCAACACGATAGTCGAGAGACGATCACCCACAAACCGGCAAGCCCACTGTGTTCCCATGAAGCCAATTCTACTGACGTCCGCTCTGACGGCCACGGTCCTGTCTGTCGGCGTGCCACTGTGCGCCGAGAACGGTGACGGCCCGTCGCGTGAGCCAGGTCGCGTTTTCATCCACCCGGGCATCCTCCACAACCGCGCGGAGATCGATTTCGTCAAGGGCCGAATCCGCGCCGGCGAGGAGCCCTGGAAATCTGCCTGGGACGCGCTCGCTGAGCACCGCTTTGCGCAACTGGATTGGAAGCCCAAGCCCCGCGAGCACGTCGCCCGGGGGGCCTACAATAATCCAAACATCGGCGCCGGCGACATGATGAACGATTCGGCCGCCGCATACACCCAGGCACTGCGCTGGGCCTTATCCGGCGAGAAGGCCCACGCGAAGAAGGCGATCGAAATCCTCAACGCCTACAGCAGCACCTTGAGGACCGTGAAGGAACACGACGCCCGGTTGCTGGTCGGAATGACGGGAATCCACCTGGTCAACGCGGCGGAGCTAATCCGCCATAGCGACGCCGGCTGGGCCCCGGCCGACCAGGAACAGTTCGAGCGCCTGCTGCTCGACGTGCTCTATCCCGTGATCGTCGACTTCTATCCCACGGCCAACGGCAACTGGGACGCCTCGATGATCCAGACGATGATCGCCATGGGCGTGTTTCTGGATAACGGCGAGATCTTCGACCGCGGCGTGCAGCAGTATCTCCGGGGCGAGGGCAACGGAGCGATCACGAAGTACTTCAACGAGTTCGGCGAGTGTCAGGAAAGCGGCCGCGACCAGGCGCACACGCAGATGGGGTTGGGCTACCTCGGCTGTGCCGCCGAGATCGCCTGGAAGCAGGGCGTCGATCTGTACGGTGCCGCCGAAAACCGCCTGGCGGTGGGCTACGAATACACGGCCAAGTACAACCTGGGCCACGATGTACCCTATCGGCCGTTCCGCAGCGTCGCCGGGCGCTACCACTACATGAAGATATCCAAGCGTGGCGGTTTTGCCCCCATCTACGAAATCGTCTACCACCACTACCACGCCCGCGCCGGCGTGGCGATGCCGTTTACGAAACAGGTCGTCGCCAAGGTCCGTCCCGAACGAGCCACCACCGTCCATACCCCCTGGGCAACGCTGATGTTCGCTCAACTGCCGGCCTTTGCCATGGGGCACGATCCGGCGCCTCCGGCCGGGTCGCCCTGAGGAGGGCCGCCGTCGGGAGGATCGCACACCGGCCGGCCAGATCGGTCGCCGCCGTCTATCCCACGAGAGCGTTGGGACCTTCGCGCTGCGCAAGGCCATCTCGCGCGCGACGCAAAACCCCTGGATGTCTACACCGATTACCGAATCTCCGGCGCCAGCACCAAACGTACGCCGTTGATGCGCATTTGGTGGTCGCGGCGGAAGGCGTTGCGCGACGCGCTGCGGAGGTAGCGGACCGCCACGCCGGGAACGTCACCAAGGTACTGTGCAGCCTGGCCGGAGAGGAAACAGCCGCCGCGGGCGACGCGGCGCTCTGCGATGCTCGGTTCGGCGGGACCGATCGGGTCGGTGACGGGACCTTTCGGATAGGGGCCGTACCAATCGTGGCACCATTCGTACAGGTTGCCGTGCATGTCGTACAGACCCCGGGCGTTCGGCCTTCGCGCGCCGGCGACCTCTTGCGGCGCGTCGCCGTGCAACGGGGGTGGGAGGTGGAATCGGTCGCCGTTGCAGCCCGCAAAACCGCCGCATACGGCGAACAGCAGCAGCTTGTCGACCTCGACGTTGAACGGTCCCGTGGTGCCCGCGCGGCAGGCGTATTCCCATTCGGCCTCGGTGGGCAAGCGATAGACGTAACCCTCGGGCAAGCGGCCGGCGGCGCGTTCAATGGCGGTGACCTTCCTGCCGAACTCGACCGCGTCTTCCCAGGTCATGCCGTCCATGGCACGGCGCGAAAGGTCGCGGCGCTGCCGTTCGATCGTCAAGAACGATCCACCTTGATGCAGCTCCGGCACCGAATACCCATAGCGCCCGCGGCCCACCAGGATCGGGCGGAAACTCGGCCACATGATGGGGAGATACTGGGCGTGCGTGGTTTCGGTTTCCGCCATGTAGAACGGTTTCGAGATCGTGACTTCGTGTTGCGTCTCGTCGTCGCCACGGCCCACCTCGCTCGGCGGGCTGCCCATCGTGAAGGTGCCCGGCTTGATGAGCACCATGCGGATACCGCCGCTTTTCGGCACGAGAAACGACGGAGCTGCAAACGATTTGACCGCTGCCACGTCGAGCCGTTCTTGCGTGGCATCGTCGGCCCCGACAACTCCTGCCGGCAGAAGTACGGCACACGCCAGCGCGAGGAGATGTGTTGTGTTGCGGCAAAAGGAACGAGAGGATATGGCCATCGTCGTCTTCTCCGTCCTTATCACTTGTCGGCCGCCTTGGCGGAGTGGGGTGTCGCCATGCGCGAAGCACGTCGCCGCTCTACTTGTATGCATGCGGCTTCACCCGCTTTAGCCAACGCAATTGGTGCGGGGCGAGACCATCTCGGCCGCCCATTTCAAACTCCATACGAGAGTCCCAATCGACTTCCGTGACCCATTTGCTCTGCTGCGCGTCGAAGACCCGCTGCAAGGTGTCTTCGTTTTCGGTGATCGAGAACGGTCGATACTGCGCCAGATACGCGCCGATGCCGCGGCCAAAATTCCCGGAACCCCAAGCGCCGATGCCGTAATGCTCGTCGGCGTTGTTGAGCATTTGGACTCGTATGCGATACGTGTCGACGGCCGCTTGCTTCTGCTTCATCTCGATGAACGTGGCCATGGAACTCCTGCGGACGAATTCGTCACGCTCCCGCCGCGTGCTGACGGCTTCGAGCTGCTTGTTCAGGGCGTGCAAACGCGGGTCGTCGTAGCGGCGCCGTTCGGCGGCTTGATACGCCGCGCGCGCCGCTTCCAGCTTGGCTTGCGCTTGTTTGCGGCCCGGAGCCGTCTCCACGGCACGACGGCGGAGGTCGTCCGTTCTCCGACGTGCCGCCTGTAACAGGTCGTGTATTCTGACGATGCCGGGAGCAGAGACGACACGCTGTTCTTCGCGGCGACGCTGCTGTTCCAGCGTTTGCAGTTCGGCCTGTACCTGCTGGCGTTCTTCAGGAGCCGTGTCGCCGGGCAAAGCGGCCATTCTCTCTCGCATCGCCTCCACCGCATTGAGGGCCGCTTGGTACGGGGCATCTTCGAATTTCGCATCTGCGACAAGCTGGTTGTACTGCTCGTTCAGTACGTCGTCAAGAATGCCGGCTCGCTCCTGGAACGCTTTGCGGGCATCGTTCTCGATAGTGCTCAGCGTACGTCGGGCCTCCTCCATCACTGCGCGCTTGGCAGGCAAATCGGTGTTCTTCTCGTCGAGTTCCTTGCGAATCGCGCCGATCCGTTCGCCGAGTTCCCCGGCCTTGGCCCGTTTCTCGACGATGCCCGGCCGGGCATCGAATTGCCTGCCCAGTTCCGTGCGCAGCGCTTCGTACTTCTCCTGGAATGCCTTGGCGGCTTCTTCGAGTTCGGCGATCCTCTCCTTGCCGAGGCCCTCACGCTCCTTGCGGATCTCGGCCACTTGTTGATTCCACGTGCTCAGACGTGATGTGTCGATGCGGGGGGCGCTCTCGGCCGCCGGCGAGGCCTGCCAGGCCGCCAGCCGCTCGGCGTTGAGCCGCTTGATCTCTGCGAAGCGATCGAGAAGACTCGCGTCGACGCGCCGCGAGCTGATCTCCGGCACGATGCCGTCGCGCTGAAAGTCTTCGTGGATCACGGAGTAGATCCGCACGTAATCCAACGCGCCCAGGAAACAGTTCGAGCCGTCGCGCGCAGCGGCGATGAAGTTTCGTTTCACGCACCCCCCGGGGAACACATCCAGCGGGCGGAACGTCGACGCGCGCGAGGCGACCTGCTCGTTGTCGTAGAAGATGGCCATCGTCGTGCCGTCGATTTCGACGCGGACGTTGATCCACTTCCGGATGGCAATCGCCGGCGCAGTCAACGACGCTCTCTCGCCGTCGACGATCGTGACCAGCGTCACTTCGTCGGACGGCCCGATGCAGAGCTTGTAGCAGCTCTCCGCCGAGCTGCCGAAATCGAAGATCGTCCGCACGCCGCGACCGCTGGGATTAAGAGCCACGTCGACGGTGATCGCGCCGAAGTCGGCCACCATCGGCGCCAGTTCGGCGTACTGATCTTCGCCGTTGAACGTGTAGCAACGGCGCTCGCGGTGGACGGCGAAACCGGGACGCCCATACAGGACGCCGTCATAGCACAGCAAATCCTCCAGCGGTTTGCCGCGTTCCTGGAATAGATCCTCGAGCAGCACCGTTTCTTCGCGGTCCATCCCGTAGTTCGCCTCCAGGCCGACGTACGTGGCCAGATAGCAGAAGCGGCGTCGCTCGGGGCTGCTGCGGTGAATCGGCAGATCGGGAAAGACCTTGACCTCGTAATCCGGGGCGTCGGGATGTCCCTCCCTGTTGTAGGTCAGATGCAAGTGCCGATTGCTGATATTGCGGCTTACCCGCGCGAAGCCGGAGACCTCGGCCGCGCCACAGACGACCGCGCCGCCGAAGATCCGCGCGTGGTCTTTGATCACGACGTCTTCACCGCTAACGATGGCGTTGCCTTCGAGGATGGCACGGTCCAGTACTTGGGCTCCGTCGAGCACCATGCAGTCGGGACCGACGTAAGCGGTGGACGCGACCCGGCTGTGCTCGGCGACCCAGCCGCCGCCGTTGGCGTGTCGCGAGCCGACGGCGTTGTCCAACAGGTACTTCGCCCGCAGGTCTTGGAACAAAGCACTCACCAGAATGCGATTATGCCACCAGTCGAAACGCCCGGGAAACAACTCGGGATCGAAGAGCATCTTCGCGTAAGCCGGGCATCCTGCGATGATCGGCTCGAGGTGCTTCTTCATCTTGGTGTACTCGGGCGTGTCGGACGGATGCGGCCAATCGTAGCAACGGCCGCGCGGGCCGCCGGTGACGGCTTGCGTCGTGTAGTAGTCCGGCCCGTTAAGGCTCCAGTTGTCGTGGATGCCGACGGGCACATTCGGACCGCCGGGACGGCATCCGGTGAGCTTGACGTCGTACGGATACTTGTAGGCGTAGCCCTGTTCGTACACGAGGTTCGCCGCGCGACCACTGTCGGGCTCGGCCGGAAGCAACGCCGTCGGCGTCGCGGTCACAACCAGCCAATAGCGCTGGTCGCCGGCTTCGATATCCAGGGACATTTCACCCCGATTGAACAGAGGGCTATAGCGGCATCGGCCTTCGGCGTCGACGCCCACGATGCACACGCGCCAGTCGCTGTACGTTGCGGCGTCGAAGTGGCCGCGGAAGTCGACCGTAATCTCTTTCGCACCCTTATCGGGTTTGAGCAGAACATGATTGCACCCGAACGGTTCAGGAGCCTCGGCCATATTGCAGCGATAGAGTCCCGCCTCACGATCGAGCGGATAGAGGAATTGGTGCAGCGGTGCGGCAAACATCTGTCGAAAACCGGCCTGCAATTCACAGTCGAACTCGGCAAAGCGGGCAGCCCACTGCGCCATCAGATCGCCCATGCCGCGGATCGCTTCGCCCCGTTTCCACAGCCCGCGATCGCGGCCGATCCGCGCGATCGTGTGCAGCGGTGTGTTTTCGTGGCGCACGCCTTGGCTGCCGATCGAGCCGCTGAAGGCATATCCCCAATTCGGATCGTCGGCGATCAGCATATAGGCCAGACAGCCCGGGTAGCCGCCGTGGAAGAGGTTCTTGTACGGCCGATTGACCTGGTGGATCGCCTTCTGGGTGACGGTCGGGTCGCCGAGCGGTTGAAAGGCGTCACAAAAGGTCTCGCCGCCACCGATGCCCCAGCCGCCCGCCCGGGCACCGTGCCCCCATTCGTGAAACAGGGCGTGCCACGCCGCGTGGCGGATACCGCAACCGCCGGCGCCGCCACCGGCGAACCCGGGGATCTCGCCAAAACCGTCGCGCATCGTGCCGGGCACCGTGACGAAATACCGGACGAAACGGTCGGACGGGCCGTTCCAATGCGGCATCAGATGGCCGGCGTATTCGTTGTAGGCCCAAAAGTCTTCAAAAACGCCTAACGTCGCGTTGCGGTATTGGGTGGTTTCTTCTTTGCGCGACGCGTCGACCCACGGGCTGTGGGCACCGACGGGGCTTTGCGACCCGGCGCAGACGACGAAGTGCTGCGTCTCGACGCGGAACGTGCCCGGCTGGTATATCTCGCCTTGCGGCCAGCCGGCAATCATCCCCGCGGAAGTCGGACGAGGCAGGTTTTCGAGCGTCTTGTGAACGCGCTTCATCTCTTGGACGTAAAGGTCGAGGATGTACTCTTGATCGTCGTTGGAGAAACTGCCGGCCGTGAAACATCGCTTGCGGCCGTCTTCCAAACGCAGCACCACCGCCGGACACCAGCCTCTGCCGCGTGTGCCCAAAGCGCGCTTGATTGCCTCGGGCTGGAAGGGATCGCCCAACGCGCTGCCGACGCCCCGGAAGCCGAGCAGGTGCGCCTTGAATTGCCTCTTGTCCTTAAGCGTGGCGTCCCACCACTTGCAGAAATAGCCCATCTCGACCAGCGGCTCTCCCGCGGCCGTGCGAATGGTCCAGGTGCGCAGCGGCACACCTCGGGGCACGTCGACCGTGTCGACGCCCCGCTTCGGCCACCACCGCACCACGCGCCGCCCGGGTTGTCCGGCGGCGTCGGGCGCTTGTTCCACGTCGTCGAGCCCCACGTCTTCTCGCAGGTGGCCGGGATAGCGGGCGTTGCGGAAGTAATCGTACGCTTCCGCCGCGGCCACACTACCGGAAAGAAAGCCCGTCGCCACAACGGCCGTCAGCAGGAGTCGCATCATCGTGGTGGCACCTCGGTTGGCCAATAGAGGAAGTAAGTGCATAGCGAAAGTCGTTTCGGAACCAACCGTTCGCTTGCGGTCGGCACCGTGATTACTTGTCGGAATACGCAGTCTTCATACTCCACGCCTCGACCTTCTTGGCCGTCACGGGACCGCCCTTGCTGAACAAGCTGGCGCGAACGTTCTCCGGCTCGTATTCGTGCCACGCTACCGCGGCTTGACGGTCGTTGGCAAAGATCTCGATCATGCTCTTGTCGATGAACACCCGAAGCGTAAGATCCTCTTCTTGCTCGAGCTCGAAAGGCGGTTCGACGTAACCGACGGTCAGGGTCTTGTTCGCGTTGCCGGAGGCAATCGTGAAGCCGTTCTTCCCGTCCGCGTCGCACAACACGTTGACGCCGAATTGCTCGGGCAGGGGCGCGGCAAAGGTGATTCGCAGCTCGATCGCGTCTCCGGCGATTCCCTTCAGCGTGTAAGTTGTGTCGCTCTGGACAATGACGTCGTCTTCCTGTTTCTTGTCGACACGCAGTTGTTCTAACTCGCGCAACGGCCTGATGCGCAACGCCCCGTCCTCGGACAGACTGAGCTCACGGGGAAGCGAAATGATGCCCGGCTGCAGTTTGCCCTTCAATAGCGCATCGAAGTCCTTCTTCCTGCCGACCTTCTGCATTCCGTTGACCCACGGGGTACACCATGCCCACATCACGCGGCGGCCGTCGGGTGTCAGCAGCGATTCTGGCGCGAAGAAATCCCATCGGGCCCAGTTCATCAAGGCATGGGAATCCGGGAGATACTGCCCGTCCTTGAAATCGCCAAGGTAGTACCGCGCGCCCAGACCGTGACTGATACACAGCAGCATCCATTTGTCGCCGATCTTGAACATGTTGGCGCAGGAGACGTCTTCGCCCTTGGCCACGCCGAGATCTTCCGGAAAGTCGGGATGAAACAACTCGCCCAGGAACTCCCAGTGCTTGAGATCCGAGGATTTCGCCAACGTCGGGTTGGCGCCGCCACCCAGCGCATAGTAGGTGTCGCCCATCAGCCAGCAGTCGGGATCCCAGTGCCGCATGTTGGATGCTTCGCCTTCCTTGGTGCGGGGCTCCACGGCGATCGTCTTGGACCACTTGTTCAATTCGTCGTCCAGCGCAAGGGCGATCTGATTGCGGCCGGAGCCTTGGCCGTGGTAGATGATTGCCGGCTTGCCTTCCTTGGTCAGAAACGCCGTGCCGCTGAACATCCCGTGGCCCGTCGTCGGCGGCGTGAGTACGGTAGGATGCCACTTCCAATGCACCATGTCGGTACTCGAAACGTGTGCGAAAGAGTGCCCGTTGGTCTGGTAGATGTAATGCAGGTGATAGCGGCCCTTATGGAAGATCGCGCAGTTGGGGTCCGCGGGCACGGCGCCGCCGGGCCCCGGATGCGTCAGGTGGTAGGTCAGCCAGGTCGTCGGTGGGTCTTCCGGCATGGCGGGCGTTTGCTGCCCGAGAGCGGCAGCGGCGGTCAGCGTGATCGTCAATGCCCACGTTGCGACGCGGCTACTCTTCATGGGGGATGGTCCTTCTCTCCAGGCTAAGTGGCACCAATCCAGCGACCTGTTCCGAAGAGCCCCGAATAGCCCCAGCATAACGGACGCAGCTTTGATTTCAAGCGTCGTCCGCTTGCCGGCAGGAGAACTGCAAAGTCGATTCGCGGGAGTGGAAAAAGGGGACTGGCTCC
>CAYYNP010000312.1:0-11486 GCA_964472545.1 uncultured Planctomycetaceae bacterium
GCCATGCGGCCCGCGAGCCCGACGGCAAGCTCTGGTTCGCCTGGCCGTCGGACAAGCGCACCTCGAAGAAGGCGCTCAGCTCGGGCGTTTACCTGGCGCAGGTCGATCCCGCGGTTGAATTACCGGCCGGGGCCGTTGCCAAACCCAAGAAAGCCGCGGCCGCCAAGCCGCCGGTGGCCAAGTGGGGCGACGACACGCCCGAGCGGCCACGCAACGACCACCACGCCTGGGACGTCGGCCCCAAGCAATACGGGCTCTACTGGGGCGATTTCCATCGCCACACCGATATATCGAACTGCCGCACGCCGACCGACGGCTGCATCGTCGAGCAGTTTCGCTACGCCTACGACGTCGCCAAGCTCGATCTGCTGGGCACGTCCGACCACACCGACATCGGCAAGCCGTACGATCCGTACGAATGGTGGTGCAGCCAGAAACTGGCCGACGTCTTCTTCGCGCCGGGCTTCTTCACCTCGATGTACGTCTACGAGCGCGAGCAGCGCTGGCCGTGGGGACATCGCAACGTGATCTTCCCCGAACGCGGCGGCCCGATCGTCTACATCAACCGTGGGCTCTACAAGTCGATGCCCTGGCACGCTACGCTGCCGGCGTCCGACGGCGGTGCAGAGATCCTGCCGCAGGAGCTCTGGAAGATCCTCCGTGCCCACGGCCGCCCGGTCACCATCATCAGCCACACCGGAGCCACCGGCATGGGCACCGACTGGGACGGCTACGACAAGATCGACAACGCCGTGGAGAACCTGGTCGAAATCTACCAAGGTGCCCGCGTGAGCTACGAAGGGGTCAGCACGCCGCAGCCGACCGTCGGCTTCCCCAAGGGCAAGAAGCTCGAAGAAGACGCCCACGGCTCGGTCAAGATCGGCACGGGGTTTGGCAACTTCGACAAGGGCGTCTATCAAAACGCGCTGCGCAACGGCTACAAGCTGGGCGTATTTGCCAACTCCGACCATATCTCGACGCACACCACGTTCGGCGGCGTCTACACCGAGTCGTTCACTCGGCACGGCATCGTCGACGCGCTGAACGCCCGGCGGACGATCGCGGCCACCGACAAGATCTTCATGGAGTTTCGCTGCAACGGCCACCTGCTCGGCGAGGTCTTCGACACGGCCGAGAAGCCGACAATGACCGTCAAGGTCCGCGGCACGGCCCCGCTGCGGGCGGTGACCGTGTTGCGCAACGAGACCACGATCCGCCGCTTCACGCCGAAGGAAACGTCGGAGTTCGACGTCACGTTCACCGACGCCGTCCCGCTGGCCGGCGAGAACCGCTACTACGTCCGCGTCGAGCAGATCGACGGCAACATGGGCTGGACGTCGCCGGTTTGGGTGACGTACAAGCCGTAGGTGCGGTTTGGCGACTATCGCATAAAGCCGCGACCGGTGGTCGCGCCGGAATTCACAATCACCAGCCGCGTCCGGAACTGCGCAAGTCGCCGGCGCGCAAGAACGTAGTTCCGCGGCGCTGAGGCGCGACCGCCGGTCGCGGCTTTATGCCGTTTCCGGGTAAACTCTATAGATATGACCGCGGTTCCATCCATGGAGGGTGGCTTCGTCCCGCGTATGCCGGCGATTCCACTCCTCCGGACTTCAGAACGAGGAGAGTCCAGTCATGCGAGGTCGAACGATCGGAGTTGCGCTGGTTTCCATGTTTGCTCTGGCATGGACGCCGGTGTGCGCCCAAGCGCAGTGTTTCTTCATGAACTACCCCCTCGAGCAAGAGACGGCCCTGTTGACGCAACCGCCGCCAAAGGACGTGATTTCGATGGTTGGTGCGGCCGAGGTCCGGATCCGCCCCACGGTGCTGCGCATGTACCTGGAGTTCTGGTCAAAGGGCAAGTCTCTGCAACAGGCCGTGCAACAATTCCCCGCCCGCCGTCAGACGGTTCTCGATAACTTGAGACGACTGGGAGCCAAGGAAGACCTGACGTTCGTCAGCGAGCCGACGTTTCAGAACTCGTGGGAGAGGACCAAGGACCTCTCTAAGGAGAGCGAAACGCCCAGGGGGATGGGTGGCTACGGTGGCTTTGGGACCGCCGTATGGACCGAGGAGCCCCCCGAGTCGGCGGTCGTGTCGGCAACGGTTGTTGCAGACTGGCCGCTTGCGGCCGAAACTCACGAGAGAAGACTACTGGAAGCAGAGATGCTGAAAGGGAGAATCCGCGACGCCTGGACGGACGAAGGCGTGAAGCTGTCGGACGACGAGAAGCGTTTCATGGAGCACATCTACTCGACGAGTAATTACGCCTACGCCTGGCCGCGGCCGGGACGACCCTACTTCACGTTCATCGCCCGAGTCTCCAATCGTCAACGGGAAGAGGCAATCCGCCAGGCATTTGAAAGCGCCCGAGTGCAGGCCGAGCGGCTGGCCGACGCGACGGGCACGGAACTTGGCCCGTTGAACGGACTGAGCAGCTTCGGGGGTCGCATCGAGGGCGGCGGCTCTTCCGGGTATTGGCTCGGCAACTCGGATCTGCCTTGGCAGTTGACTGCCAGATTCAGCAGGCCAACTCCCCTGGACGAAGAGGAATCGACTCAGACGACGTCGTCTTCTCTAGACTCACTCGTGTTCAAGTTCTTCGTCAAGACGAGCTTCCGGCTGGCGGAACCGTCCGGCAAGAAGGAACCTGGACCAGCGCCCGACGAGACCGGCAGGTAAAAAGGGATTGGTTTGAGAGTCACCGTGCGACTGGACCCTTCGTGGCCCGTGTCATAGGATATCGGTCATTGGATCGGTGCCTACGGCGGCGGCTTCCGACCGGCGTGTTTCCCGTGGCCGCCTGTGACGGATTCTCAAGAAGGAGTGTGTCATGCGAAACGTTCAGCGAATCCTGACGATCACCCTGGCGATAGTGGCCGTTACTTTGGCCGGCCTGTTCACGGGCAACACGGTTTCCGCCCAGCCGCCGGTCGATCTGGCCGCGCAGCCGTATCTGCTCGACACCGGCTTGGTATCTCGGTCGATCTCGTTCGAGAGTCCCACCGGTGCGCCGGGCGAAGGCGGCAAGGCGGCCAGCCGATTGGGGCCGGGACGCAAAGGCTCGCCGATGCGGAGCATGGGGCCCGGCGACGTGCAGCAGCTTTGCGACATCGAAGGACCGGGCACGATCCGGCACATCTGGGTGACCACGCACCGATCGCCGGCCAATCTGCGGAGTATGGTGATTCGCGTCTGGTGGGACGGGCAAAAGCACCCCAGCATCGAATGCCCGCTGGGCGACTTCATGGGTTTTGCCCACGGCAAGGTGATGCCGTATCAGTCGGCCGTGCATTCGGTCGGACAAACGGCCGGAATGAACTTCTGGCTGCCGATGGCGTTTGCCAAGCGGGCGCGGATCACGATGACCAACGAAGCGCCCGAGGGTGCCAAGGCGGTGCCGCTGTTCTACCAGATCGATTACACCATCAACGACAAACATCCCGAAGACGTGGGCCGGCTGCACGTGCTCTTCCGCCGCGAAAACCCGACCACCGAGAAACAGGATTTCGAATTGCTGCCGAAGCGTACGGCCAAGGGTCGCTTCATCGGTTCGGTGATCGGCATCCGCAACCTCCACCCGGGCCAGTGGTGGGGCGAGGGCGAAGTGAAGGTCTTCTTCGACGGCGACAAGGACTTTCCCACCATCTGCGGCACCGGCAGCGAAGACTACGTGGGCCTGGCCTGGGGCATCCAGCAGACGCCGTTTATG
The DNA here is from genome assembly GCA_964472545.1 of uncultured Planctomycetaceae bacterium. Classification (GTDB taxonomy): domain Bacteria; phylum Planctomycetota; class Planctomycetia; order Pirellulales; family Thermoguttaceae; genus CAYYNP01. The sequence goes on from CAYYNP010000312.1 coordinate 3,710, forward strand.
TACAACGGCTGTAGCCTCAACGCGAAGGATTCGAGGCAGAAGGAAGAGTACATCTCGATGTACCGCTGGCACCTGCCCGATCCGGTCGCCTGGCGCAAGGAGTGCCGGATCACGATCCAGCAGATCGCCTGGAAGAACGGGTTGGCCGAGACGGAAGACGACTGGTCGTGTGCCAGCTTCTGGTATGAACCGGTCCCCAGTGCCCCGCTGCCGAAGTTGCCGGACGTGAAGGCGCGGACCGCGGATATTTGGGCGGAGTGAAATCTCAGAAACCCCAGCTCCCATTTCTCCCTAGCTCCCTATTCCCCCGGCTCCTCCCCGGTGGTTTCCTCTCGTGCCCAAGCTGGCGCTTGGGAATCAGTAGGAGCGGACGCTCAAATCCGGAATTCTCGCGATAACCGGAAAACTCAGTATATTCTACTTAACTTCACACACGCCCTTCCCGATATGAAGATGCAGACTGCGCTGCGGCCGCGCACGCCCATCGAATAAGCCCACAGATTACCGGAAAGCCCACATTCCGGGGGGGCACGACAACACAAGGAAGTGCAGAATGAAGTCAACAACGTGTGCCGCGAGTACACTTGGTGCGAGGTTCACATCGGCCGGCGCGGCGGTTCTCGGGCTGGGATTGGCAATCTGGGGCCTTTCGGCCCTCTGTCTCGCCTCGGGGCCGGAGCCGGCAGCAGGTGCACTGGCCTCCAACACGACGCTTCGCTTTGCGGTCTCCCGAGAATCGGCGGTCCGGCCAGCCAGCGCCGCACTGCCCGTTGCGGGGCATGGCGAGTCGGTCGCCCCGGCCACTGGGCCGGCGCTGGTTTCGGCGACCACCAACACGGCGGGGAGCCTCGACGCGAAACCATCGAGTTGGACTCCGGTCGTTCGCACGGCCAACGTGTTGCGAGGCAACGCTACGGAACACGGCCTGCGATCGACGCCCGCGACCGTGCTTGAGCCGTCACCCGGCGACTCCCCCGGCGATTCGCTCGGCGGGGCGCTGGCGGTCGACGTACGGCCGACGACCGCCGCGAACGTCGAGCCCATTCGGATAGCCCCCACTACGACCGAGCTTCGCATCAAGGCGCCGTCTGAGCCGACGATTCAGGCGACCACCACAGCCGCGTCCAGACCGGCGGAGTCGGCAGACTCGGAAGACACCCAGCAAGGATGGGTCGCCAAGGGACACCACGAGAGTTCGCCCGAGGATGGTGCCAACGTGCGGCTGGCCTCTTACGACGACGGCTGGGCGCCCGCCGGAATGGGGCCGGAACGCCGGGGCGGGCCGGCCATGGCGTTGCGCCGGGCAGAACCGGCCGTCACGCCGCCGCCGGTTTCTCGACCATCGGCCGCGCTCGTTTGGGAGACGATCGCCGAAAAGACGCCTGCACAAGAGCCCGCCGCCGCCGATCCCTACGCTGCCTTGCAGCGAATGCTGGCGAAGCTGTTTCCCGAAAGCGAGATCACCTTGGTGGCGACCGACGCCGGGTTGCTCGTCGAAGGACGCACTCGCGACGCCGCCCGGGCGAGGCAAATCATGGCTTCCGTTCGCAGTGGCGTTAGCGGCACCGTAGGCGAAAGCGGCCTTCGCGTCGCCAGCGGGCTGCGGATTCCCCGCGTCGTGGCGTCGACGCCGCAGCCAAAGATCCTCGGTCCGTTCGGGCACGGAAAGTAGACGTTACGCCGGTCAACCAGAAGCGATCACGGGCAGAACCCCCAAGGAACCAGGTCTGATGAACCATCGCCATTCGGGAAGAAACCGCTTAGTGAACGTTGTCGGCCGTCTGGGCGCCGCGAGTTGCCTGGTCTTGCTGACCGGCTGCCTCAGCGGGCTGGACGGACTGGCCGGACGCGGCGCTGCGACGCCCGAGATCTGGCTGGCCGAAGGCGAACCCGCAGACCAACAACCGGCGACGGTCGAGAACCACCGGGCGAATCCGCCCGAGTTCTCTGCTGAGATGGCCAAAGCCCGACACCTGGAGCGGCAAGACAAGCACGGCGAGGCCGCGGCGATCTATCGGCGCCTGATCGACGAGTATCCCAAGCAGCACGAGCCGCATCACCGGTTGGGCGTCGTTTACGATCATCAGAAGCGGCATCGCGACGCGGAGAAATCCTACCTGGCCGCGACGGGCATCGAACGCGACGACGCGGAGTTGCTCAACGATTTGGGCTATTGCCTCTACCTGCAAGGACGATTGGACCTCTCGCGCCGCGTGCTGCACAAGGCCGTGAAGCTGGCTCCCAAGAGCCGCCGCTTCCAAAACAACCTGGGCCTGGTCTGCGGCCACCTCGGCAAGTACGACGAGGCCTTGGCACATTTCCGCAGGGGCGGAAGCGAAGCCGACGCGTACTACAATTTGGCGATGATCCGCTCTTCGCGCGACGACCTGCGCGGGGCGAAGGCCGACTTCGATCGGGCCTTGAAGACCGATCCGACGCACGAATTCGCCCGGGCGGCGCTCGACGCGCTGGAAACCGACGACGTGTTGGAGAATGACGCGACGAAGAACGGCGAGGTCCTGCCGGCTTCGCATCGGGTACCGGTTGCGAAGCAGGGCGACGCTCGGGCGGAGGCCCAATCGCCGGCCGACCGTGCCCGGGCGATCTTGAGCCGGCTCGAGGCAGAACGCACGAAGTAGCGGCCACCCATCCCTCATGCGAGATCGCGACGGCGTGGCGCCCAATTGACAGCCTCGGGTTACCGCGGTAAGGTGAAATAGGGGCTTTGACGCTCGGGCATCCGCCGACGAGGGCGGCCGATTTCTCGACCTCAAGCGGACTGCCGTTGGCGGCAGGCTCTTCAACATCCTCCTTGCGACGACGCAGATCGAACGGAAGCCGCCGCGGTGACCTTTGGTAACCCTCTACTGCTGGCCGGAACCGCATTGGTCGCCCTGCCGATCGTGCTGCACCTGATCATGCGGCAGCGGCCGAAGTTGCTGGAGTTTCCGGCATTGCGGTTTGTGCGGCAGAAGCACGACGCGAACCGCCGGCGGTTGCTGCTGCAACATCTGCTGTTGTTGCTGTTGCGGGCGGCGGTGATCGCACTGCTGGCCACGGCATTAGCGTTGCCGAGCATCAGTTTTTCCGGCTCGCTGGGCAGCCAGGAAGCGCCCGTGGCGGCGGTGTTGGTATTCGACACGGCGCCGCGGATGGCCTATCGCCACCGCAACCGGTCGCGCTTAGAGGTGGCCGCCGAGTCGGGACAGTGGATCCTCACGCAATTGCCCAGCCGTAGCGAGGTCGCCGTGCTCGACACGCGGCAAGGGCCGGCCGTGTTGCAAGACGACCTGGGATTCGCCAAAGAGCAGATCGAGCGGCTGCGGCCGGTGGCCAAGTACGAACCGCTCACGGCGGTCGTCGAAAAGGCGCTGGAACTGGCCGCCGGCAGCGAGCACGCCCAGAAAGAGATCTACATCTTCACCGATCTGGCCGAGTCTGCCTGGCCGGCCAGCGCATCCGGCCCGCTGCAAGAGGCGTTGGCCAACGTGCCCGGCGTGGCGATCTACCTGATCGACGTGGGCGTTCAGGAGCCGGTCAACCTGGCACTGGGGCCGTTGCGGCTTTCGGGGCAGGTGTTGTCGAATCGTAGCACGCTGGCCGTGGAGACCGAGCTGACTCGCACCGGTCCGGCGGCCGAGTGCGCCGTGGAGTTGCACCTGCTCGACGCCGAAGGCAAGCCGCAGAAGCGGAGCGAGTCGAGCCACATCTTGATGAGCGATCAAACGCAGGAGATCGGTTTGCAGGTGCGCTCGCTGGAGGTGGGAACGCATCAGGGGTTCGTGCGGATCGTAGGACAAGACGCGCTGGAGTGGGACGATAAGCGTTACTTCACCGTGGAAGTCCGGCCGGCCTGGCGGGTCCTGGTGGCGGCGCCACAGCCGACGGCGCGCCGGGCCGTGTATCTGACCGAGGCCCTGGCTCCGGCCATGTTTCGCAAGCGGGGCCAGGCACGGTTCGATTGCGAGGTGATCGATTTCGACGCGCTTACGCGGCGACGGCTAGACGACTACGCGGCCGTCTATCTGCTCGACCCCCGTCCGTTGGATCCGGCCATGTGGCAGCGATTGGGCAACTACGCGTCGCAAGGCGGCGGCGTGGCAATCTTCCTCGGCCGCGACGCCCTGCCGACGACTTCGTTCAACGCGCCGCGGGCCCAGGACCTGTTGCCGGGGGAGCTGTTGCTCCAAGTGCCTCGCGACGCCGACTTCAACTTCCACCTGGCCCCGCAACAACACCACTACCAGCATCCGATCATGGCGGAGTTTGCCCGTGAGTTTCCCGGCCGCGTGGATGCGATTCCCTGGAAGGCGTTTCCCGTGCGCCGCTACTGGCAGCTTGGCGATCTGGCCGACGACGTCGGCGCGGTGTTGCCGTATCTTGACGGGGAGCCGGCGCTGTTGGAGAGGCCGGTCGGCTCCGGGCGGGTGTTGACGATGACCACGCCGATTTCCGACGATCCTAATCGCGACCCGTGGAATTTCCTGCCCGTCGGCGAGGCCTGGCCGTTCGGCATGTTGGCCAACGGCATCGCGACGTATCTGGTCGGCAGCAGCCGGCAGCAGTTCAACTACCTGGCGGGCTTGCCGGCGTCGCTGCAGCCGGACGCCGCCGAGCCGCGCGGCAACTACCTGATGACCGGCCCGGAAGGACTCAAACAGAAACTGACGCCCGATCCGAAGACGCGCGTGCTGTCGATTCCCACGACCGATCGGGTCGGCAACTATCGCATTGAGGCCGACGGGCCGCCGAAGGTGATCCGCGGCTTCAGCGTCAACCTGGCGGAAGAGCAGACGCAGCTTCACCGGATCGCGGAAGAGTCCTTGACCGAACTCTTCCAGCCGCATACCTTTCGATTAGCCTGCAGCCAAGAGGAGATCGAACGTGCCCAGCACCGCGGCCGCGTCGGCCGCGAGATGTTCCCGCTGCTAATCGTCCTGGTCGCCGTGATGCTGGCCGCGGAGCATCTGGTGGCGAATCGGTTCTATCGGGAGTAGGAGGGAGTAGTGGTGGGTGGTGAGTGGCGGGTGGTGAGAGAGGAGTCGGGCGTGCATAGCCGTTCTCTTTGGTGTGGAGACACCTTGCGTGAAATGCCTTCGACCATCGAAGGACTCGATTCGTTGACGCACCGGAAGTCGAAGCACCCTGCTCCGGTCCGCAGTCGTTACACTCTGCCAAGTTCTCACGTCCCCCCCTCTCCAACTCCCAACCCACCACCCACCACTCACCTCCCACCACCATCCATCGCCGCATGCCCCGTCTAACCTACTATCCCGTCGGCGAGAGCTTCCTCTGGGCGGTGTTGGCTGCGCTGGTGTTGATGGGGTTGCTGGCGATCGGGCCGGGACGAAGCCGGCTGAGTCGGGGGCGGCGGGTGGTGCTAGTGGGCTTGCGGGTGGTGGCGATTGCGATGATCGTGCTGGCCATGCTGCGGCCGACGTTGATCTACACGCGGGTCGTCAAACAGTCGGCCACGCTGCTGGTCATGATCGACGTCACCGGCAGTATGTCGGTTGCCGACGGCGTCGACGGCGCCACCCGATGGGGCCAATTGCAGGAGACTCTGGCCGACGCCCAAGAGGCGCTGGCCGATTTGGCCGAGGACTTCGAGGTCCAGGCCTACGCCTTCGACTCGCAGGCCCGGCAGGTCACCGTCGACGGCGGCACGATCACGCTGCCCGAAACGCCCGAAGGACACGAAACGGCCATCGGTGCGTCGCTGCTGAAGGCCTTACAGCAACAGACGACAAAGCGTCTGCTGGGCGTGATCCTGCTAAGCGACGGTGTGCAAAACGCCTACTTGGCCCCGCGAAACGCCTCGCCGGACCTGGCGGCGGCGCAACTGAAACACCTTGGCTACTCGATGTATACGATCGCCTTCGGCCAACCCCACGGGCGAGGCCAGGCAAAGGACGTGCGGATCGAGAACCTGCTGGTCAATCCGACCGTCTTCGAGAAGAACGAACTCACCGTCGAAGCCGAACTGCACGTCAACGGCTATCTGAATCGCGAGATCGCGGTGCAACTCCTCTTCGAGACACCGTCGGGGTTCGACGAGGTGACTCGCAGCTACGTGGCCACCGACGAAAAGAAGCCGGTTCCGGTCCGCTTCACCTACATCCCGGAAACGGCCGGGGAATTCAAACTGACGGTGAAGGTCGATCCCCAGCCGGGCGAGTTGGTGACCACCAACAATCGGCTCGATACGTTCGTCAACGTGCTCGGCGGCGGGCTGAACGTGCTCTATCTGGAAGGCACGTGGCGCGTGGAGCAAAAATTCCTCCGCCGCGCGCTCGACGCCTCGCCGGACATTCAGGTCGACTACTTCCGCATCGACGCCGAGGATCACTCCACCCGGCCGGGAACCCTTGCCGAGATGTTCGAGCCGGGCAAATACGACGTCTACATCCTGGGCGACCTCGACGCCGAGGCCTTTCAAACGCGCAAATCGATCGCCACGCAGAAGCCGCTGACGGGCGAGGATTTTCCCATGCTGGCACGTCTGGCCGAAGCCGTGCACCAAGACGCCGGCCTGATCATGCTGGGCGGATTCCACAGCTTCGGGCCCGGCGGCTACGCTCAGACGTCGCTGGCCGACGCGCTGCCGGTGACCATGGATCGGCTCGAGCGTCAGCAATTCGACAAGGCGATCCGTCCCGACGTACACGTTTCGCACCCCTTGAAAATGCGGCCTTCGCTCTACGGCCGCACACTCTCCACACTCGCACTGGCCGGCGCCGGCGAAGACAACGAGGCCCTTTGGGCCAAGCTGCCGCCGCTGGACGGGGCCAACCGATTCTCGATCAGCGCACTGTCGCAAGGGGCCACCGTGCTGGCCGATGCCGGCCCGCGCGTGCCGCTGCTGGTCGAGCATTTCTACGGCGGCGGCCGCGTGATGGCGTTTGCCGGCGACTCGACCTGGCGTTGGTGGATGCGAGGCTACGAGTCGGCCCATAAACGGTTCTGGCGGCAGATCGTGCTGCGCTTGGCCCAGCGCGACGAGTCGGGCGACGGCAACGCCTGGATCCGGCCCAGCAAACCGAGCCGGCGTTACGCCCCGGGCGAACAGATCACGTTCGTGATGGGTGCTCGAAGCGCCACCGGCGAACCGATCGACGACGCCACCTATGAGGTCTCCGTGGTGCTGCCGGAGCAAGAGGAGCCGCGCCGCTTGCGTCCGCCGGTGGGCGGCGAGCAGATGACCACCACGTTTCGCGACACCGAGGCCCCCGGCGACTATCGGGTCGAACTCACCGTCACCCATCCCGATTTGCCCGAGGGCACCGCCCGGGCCAAAGCCAGGTTCCTGGTCTACGAACAGAATCTCGAACTCGACAACGCTGCGGCCGACTCCGGCATGCTCAAGAAACTGGCCACCGACACCGGCGGCAAACTGCTCGCACCGGAACAACTCCCCGGCTTGCTTCGGGAGTTGGCCCAGAACACCGAAAGCCTCGACATCGAGCAGGAGAAGAAGGTCACCTTCTGGGACACGTGGCCATTCTTCCTGTTGATGGTGGCGCTTTTGGGAGTGGAGTGGTTTCTGCGGAAGCGGTGGGGGCTGGTGTAGGGGTCGGGATTCGTGATTGTCGCGTAGTGCTCCGAGTTCTCGGATCGTCTGAAAGACCCGATCGAACGACGCCACCTGGCCTCTCTTCAGGCAAAGTGCTCCAGGCAGCATGGCTCGCGTGCCGAGTTGGCGCAGTCCTCTGATTGCCGAGTTCCCCAGGAGAACTGCAAAGTCGATTCGCGGGAGTGGAAAACGGGGACTGGCTCC
>CAYYNP010000313.1:0-4623 GCA_964472545.1 uncultured Planctomycetaceae bacterium
CCGTGCAATAGGAGTCGCCGGTGTGCACGCCCATCGCGTCGACGTTTTCGATGAAACAGACGGTGATCATCTGATTCTTGGCGTCGCGGACGACCTCCAATTCGAGTTCCTCCCAGCCGAGCACCGACTCTTCGACGAGAATCTGACCGACGAGGCTGGCGGCCAGGCCGCGCGTGGCGACCGTGCGAAACTCCTCCATGTTGTAGACCAAACCGCCGCCGGTTCCGCCCATCGTGTAGGCAGGCCGGATGACGCACGGCAGGCCGATCTCTTTGAGCGCCTCTTCGGCCTCCTCGTAGCTGTTGGCGACCTTGTTCTCGGGCATTTCGATGCCGAGGCGATCCATGGTGTCTTTGAAGGCCTGGCGATCTTCGCCGCGTTTGATTGCGTCGACCTGCACGCCGATGACCTTCACGCCGTGCTCTTCCAGCACGCCCGCGTTGGCCAATTCCGAGGAGAGGTTCAACCCCGACTGGCCACCGAGGTTCGGCAACAACGCGTCGGGCTTCTCCCGCTCGACGATCTCGGTCATCACGGCCAGGTTGAGCGCCTCGACGTAAGTCACGTCGGCCGTGCCCGGGTCGGTCATGATCGTGGCCGGGTTGGAGTTGACCAACACGATCTTGTAGCCCAGTCCCCGCAGGGCCTTACAGGCCTGGGTGCCGGAGTAGTCGAACTCGCAGGCCTGGCCGATCACGATCGGGCCGGAACCGATAATCATCACCTTGTCGATGTCGTCACGCTTTGGCACGGCGGATAGCTCCTGTGAATGGTTGGTAAGGGCAAGGCCCTCGCGCAGTAGAGGCCAAATACTTCGTTAGAGGTGGGATTGCCGGCTCACAGATGCCGATTCCGTGGGTGTGCAGCAGACAAAACGCCTCCAGACGGCGGTGCACAACCCTTCCTTGGAGGGCAAACCTAGAGCCCCCGTCTTGAATCGGCCAGAGGAACGCCGCTGGTGGCCGTTTCATAAGTAGGGCGACACCGAGTATTAGCAAAGCTAACAAAGTCGCCCCCGGATGTGAAGCGGGGCGGCCGGCGATTGAGGCGACACCTGCCGTCTAGTGCTCTGTCAATCCAAGATCTTCGGGTGCCACGTCCACGCTTGCGTGGACATGTTGGTCGAGTTTTCGGCATGCCCACGCAAGCGTGGGCATGGCACCCGAACCCCTAATCTAATGCTTGCCAGAACGCTAAACCGTGGCACGCGTGCACCCGAACCCTTTGCCGAGGTTGCACTGCACGCAGGTGTCCGGAAAGTCCTCGTTCATCGACGTCTGCGACTCGCATTGCCCGCAGAAGTACTCCTCGCCCTTCTTCATCGGACCTCCACAGGGGCTGATCGTCATCGGGCAGAGGTCGATGCAGCTCAGGCACATTTTGCAGGAGGCGGGCCGCTTGCCGAAGGGGAAATCGACGCGCCGCTGTTTGCCGCGGCCGACGAAGCCAATCGCCTTGGCCTGCCACATCTCGCCACAGACCCGCACGCAACGGCCACAGAGCACGCAGTCGTTGCTGCGCATCGGATACCGCACGTCTTTCACGCCGCAGCGGACGGCCAGGCATTGGATCGCTTTGGAGTCGGGCGCTTCGGCCACCAGCATCTCGGCGACGTTGCGGCGCAAGCGGAGGATCTTGTCGGAGGTGGTGCGAATGACCATCCCCTCTTTCACCTCCAGCGTACACGAGGTGGTCACCTTCGCCCGGCCGTTCTTGACCACCTCGACGATGCACAGCCGGCACGCCCCCAGGCCGCTAAAGTTGGGCATGTGGCAGAGATGGGGAATGCAGGTGCCGTACGCCAGCGCCGTGTCGAGCACCGTGCTGGTGTTGGCCGCCAACACCTTGGCCCCGTCCAACGAGATCTTCACGTACTCTTGCATGGTGTTCTCCTTAGGCTACCAGGACGGCGTCGGACTTGCAGCTATCGCGACAGATGCCGCAGCGGGTGCAGAGGTCCTGGTTGATGACGTGGGGCTTCTTCTTCCGACCGGTAACGGCCCCGTGCGGACAGATCTTCACGCACCTACCACAGCCGTCGCATGTGTCCTTGTTGATGCTGTAGGTGATCAGGGCGCGGCAAACGCCGGCCGGGCATTGCCCCTGATGGATGTGGGCTTCGTACTCCTTGCGGAAGTACTTCAACGTGGAGAGGACCGGATTCGGCGCCGTTTTGCCCAGGGCACACAACGAGGCCTCGCCTACCGTCTCGCAAAGATCCTCGAGCAAGTCGAGTTGTTCGGCCCGTCCGCGTCCTTCGGTGACGTCGGTGATGATCTCGAGCATCCGATCGATGCCGATGCGGCAGGGCACACACTTGCCGCAGGATTCATCCTGCAAGAACTTCAGGAAGTATTTGGCCACGTCGACCATGCACGTCTGCTGGTCCATCACGACCATGCCGCCGGAGCCGACCATCGATCCGGCCCGGTTCAGCGTGTCGAAGTCGACCCGCAGATCGAACTTGCTCACCGGCAAACACCCGCCCGAAGGGCCGCCGGTTTGCACGGCCTTGACCTTGCCGCCGCCGGGGGCTCCGCCGCCGATGTCGAAGACGATCGTCCGCAACGAGGTGCCCATGGGGATTTCGACCAGCCCGGTGTTTCTCACTCGGCCGGTCAGGGCAAAGACCTTGGTGCCGGTGCTGTCCTCGGTTCCCTTGGCGGCGAACCAATCGGCCCCGTGGTTGATGATGCCCGGCACGTTGGCCCAGGTTTCGACGTTGTTGAGGTTCGAGGGGCGATTCCAAAGGCCTTGCTCGACGGTGTGAATGTCCTTCGGCGACGGCTCGCCGACTTTGCCTTCCAGCGACGTCATCAACGCGGTCGACTCGCCGCAGACGAAGGCCCCGGCGCCGCGTGCGATCTGTACGTCGAAGGAAAACCCGGAACTGAGGATATTCTCGCCCAACAGCCCGTACTCGCGCGCCTGATCGACGGCGACGTGTACGTGATCGACAGCCAGGGGGTATTCGTTGCGGACGTAAACGTAGCCTTCGCCGGCCCCGATGGCAAAGGCGCCGATGAGCATGCCCTCGAGTATGGCGTGCGGGTTGCCCTCGAGGATACTGCGATCCATGTAGGCCCCGGGATCGCCCTCGTCGGCGTTGCAGATGACGTATTTTCCTTCGCCGTTGGTGGCCGCCCGACAGGTCTCCCACTTCTTCCCGGTGGGGAAGCCGCCACCGCCGCGTCCTCGCAGTCCGGAGGCCTTGACCTCTTCGATCACGCCTACCGGGTCGGCCCGATCGAGCACTTTGGCCAGGGCGACGTAGCCGCCGTTGGCGATGTAGTCGTCGATCGACTTGGGGTCGATCTGCTTGTTCTGCCCCAACAGCACCTGTTCCTGGGCCGCGTAGAAGGGGATCTGGTCCTCGCTGCGCATCCGTTCGCCGGAGACGGGATCGACATAGAGCAACTCCTCGACGAGTTCTCCCTCGCCGATCGTGCGGGAGACGATCTCCTCGGCGTCCTCGGGTTTCACGCGGCAGTAGAAGACCTTGCCGGGTTCGATCACCATCAGCGGCCCCTGTTCGCAGAAGCCGTGGCAGCCGGTCACCCGGACCTTGACCTCGTCGGCGAAACCCTGCCGCTCGAGTTCCGCCTCGACGGCGTCGACCACGGCCAGGCATCCCGAGGCCTGGCAGCCGGTGCCGCCACACATGGTAATGCACTTGGTGGTCTCCTGCCGCAACGTGAGCAGCGCTCCACGCAGGGCAGCCAGTTCGCTTGCAGTACTGAGCTTATGCATCGGCGGGGACCTCCTGCTCGGCTTTTCGGATCTTCCGCACAAGCCGACGAAGCTTGCCGGGAGTCATGTGATGATGGTAAACCCCGTCGAGCACGACGACCGGCCCCAGGGCACAGGCCCCCAGGCAATTCACCGACTCGACGGTAAACAGTTTGTCTTCGGTCGTTTCGCCGGGCTCGACGCCCAATTGACCGGCGACCTCGTCGAGCATGCGAATGGCGCCGCGTACGTGGCAGGCGGTGCCCATGCAGACGGTGATCACGTGCTTGCCGCGCGGCTCGAGGCTGAAGGCCTTGTAGAAGTTGGCCACGCGATAGACTTCGATCAGCGGCACGGCGAGGCGCTGAGAGATGGCCGACATCGCTTCTTCGGAGATGAAGCCTTCGGCTTCCTGAACGTCCTGCAACACCTCGACCAGAAACCTCGGCTCGCGTGGCCGGGCCTCCAGGATGCTTTGAAGGTCGCGTTGGGCAGTGGTGATCATTATGCGGCTCTCCTGTTTCTAGAGCGGCCCCGTCACACGTTCATCATCGTCGAGAAGACCACCCTGCGCAAATCCCGGAAACCACGCCCGGCGGGTCGGGAGAAGCGCGCCGCAGGTGTCGGGAAAGATGCGTCAGACCGCTTGCGTAAACGACCGCCTGGCCCGGCGCGAAAACGCCGCACGACGCATCACGGAGGCCTCGCCTCGCGCATCACGGAAAGCCCGGCAGGCAGATCGGGACATCGCGTACAGCCGCATAGTGATTCTCACTACCCCACCCCCTCGTTGTACGACTTGACGCCGCCGGCTTACCGCGTTTTCCGGCAAGGGTGGCTGGGGCAAAGCGCAGCGGTGCCCCAGGCGTCGGCTACTGGGCACCGCTGCGCTTT
>CAYYNP010000313.1:4633-11410 GCA_964472545.1 uncultured Planctomycetaceae bacterium
CCCCCCCCCGGCCCCCAGACCCCAGTCGACAAAATCGTCTACACCTGGCCGTCGGGTTTTGATATGCTCAACGAGGCGGTTTACCCGATGCACGTGTGCCGCCGGTCTTATCGTTTAGCAGCCGCCGGCACGGCGGCTTCCGAGGGATAGCGTGTCACGACGTCAAGCCGCCGTGCCGGCGGCTGCTAAACGACCGAGTGTCGTAATGATGACGTAGCCCGTTCGTTCGATTCCAACGCGAGCCTGCGATCATGCCCGAGGCGTCCCGATCCGCCGAGCCGCACCTGGCGACGGACGAGATTCGCGATGAGGCCGTGTTTCGCAGATTGGTCGAAGCGATTCGCTGCATGATCGTGATCCTGCGGGCCGACGGCACGATCGCCTATTTCAACAGCTTCGCCGAAGAGTTGACCGGATACGCCGCCGCCGAAGTGCTGGGCAGCAACTACTTCGAGTTGTTCTTGCCGGAGAGCGTCCGCCGAGACGTGGCAGAACACTTCCGCCGGGCGCTTAGCGGCACGTCGGAGGTCGACGTCGAACATCCCGTGTTGGCCAAGGGCGCCCCGATTCGCTGGGTCGTCTGTTCGCTGCGATCGCTGGTCGACTACCAGGGCCGGCCCGCCGTGATGCTGACCAACCAGGATATTACGGTCCGCAAACACGCCGAGGAAACGCTCCGCCAACGCACGCACGACCTGGGCGAACGCGTCAAAGAACTCAACTGCCTGTTCGGGCTGTCGAAGCTCGTCGAGGAGCCGGGCATCGATCTGGACGGCATCCTGCGAGGGCTGGTCGATATTCTGCCGCCGAGTTGGCAGTATCCCGAGCAGACGTGTGCGCGGGTCGTCTTCCGGCAGAAGGAGTTTCGCACGTACGATTTCCGCGAGACCCGATGGCGGCAGGCGGCCGCGATCTCGGTCTACGGTGAGCCGGCCGGCACCATCGAGGTCTACTATTTGCAGCAGATGCCCGAGGCCTACGAAGGGCCGTTTCTGGCCGAAGAGCGCCGGCTGCTGGATGCGCTGGCCGAGCAGCTCGGGCGGATCGCCGAGCGGATCAACGCAGAAGAGAGCCTGCGGCGCGAACGCGACTTCGCCGAAAGCCTGATCGAAACGGCCCCGGCGATCGTGCTCGTGCTCGACGCCGCCGGCCGCATTCTCCGCATCAATCCGTACATGGAGGGCATCTCCGGTTATCGCCTGGCCGAGGTCAAAGGCAAAGATTGGTTCAGCACCTTTCTGCCGCCGCGCGACCGCCAGCGTATGCACGTACGGTTCCTCGATGCGGTTGGCCGAACGCCCCGGCGAGGCGACGTGGGGCCGATCGTCACCAAGCACGGCTGCCAGCGTGAAATCGAGTGGTACGACAAGCGGCTCGAGGACGCCGGAGGGAAGCTGATCGGGCTGTTAGCCATCGGACAAGACGTGACCGAACGCCGCACGCTCGAGAAGGAAATATCTGAAATCAGTACTCGGGAACAGCAGCGCATCGGCCAAGAACTCCACGACGGCATCGGCCAGGAACTCACCGGGCTGGGCTACCTGGCCGAGACACTCTTCTGCGACCTGCAGCAACGCCGCGCCGCGGAAACCGAAATCGCCAACGAACTGGCTGACGGCTTGCAGCGCACGTTGGAACAAGCCCGCACAATCACCGAGGGCCTGGTGCCGGTCGAGATCGACGCCGACGGCCTGACCTCGGCCTTGCGCCAATTGGCCACGGCCACGGCTCGGCGGCGGGGCGTGGCGTGCGAGTTTCTCTGCCGCCAACCGGCCTCGGTCGGCGATACGGCCACGGCCACACAGGTCTTCCGCATCGTGCAGGAGGCGATCAACAACGCCGCCAAGCACGCCCGGGCAGACACGATCACGTTGGAGGTCAAGACCGACGATGGCCAGACGATCTTCGAGGTCCGCGACGACGGCGTGGGGATTCCCGCCGACCGCGGGCCGAGCCGCGGCATGGGATTGCGGATCATGCACCATCGGGCCGGTGTGATCGGTGCCACCTTGAGCGTCCGTCCGGCCGGCGAACGGGGCACGTGTGTGAGGTGCCTACTGCCTCGAGACGACGAGGAGCACATAGATGCTGAACGAGACCCGGACGATTAGGTCCAAAGTGTTGATCGTCGACGATCACCCCATCGTCCGACACGGCCTGGGAGAACTGATCTCTCGCCAGTCGGATCTGCAGGTCTGCGGCGAGGCGTCGGGCATCGCCGAAGCCATGCAGCAGATCGAGGCCAACCGGCCCGACGTGGCCGTGATCGACATCTCGCTCGACGGAGAAAGCGGCATCGACCTGATCGAGCAAATCCGTGCCGTCTATCCCGACGTCAAGACGCTGGTCTCCTCGATCCACGACGAACGGACCTACGCCGGCCGTGCCCTGCGGGCCGGCGCACTGGGATACATCAACAAGCGGGAATCGATCCGCAACGTGATCGGCGCCGTACGTCAGGTCCTCCGCGGTGAGATCTACCTCAGCCCGGAAATGGCCAAACGGCTACTGCACCGTGCGGCCATCGGCGAGCCGCTCGACCACGATCCCACGGAGACCCTCTCCAACCGCGAGTTGGAAGTCTTCGAGATGATCGGCCAGGGTATGAACACGCAGCAGATCGCCCGACGGCTGACGCTGAGCCCTCGCACCATCGAGACACACCGCAAGAAGATCAAGACGAAGTTGAACCTGCAAAACAGCGCCCAACTCAGCCGCGCCGCCTTCCAATGGGTGCAGGAGGACCATTGAAGCAGCCCGCCGTGCGGAGGCGTCAGCGCCGGCGCCGCCACCAGGTCAAACCGGCCACGGCTGCGGAAACCGACAGGGGGTGCTCCCGGGCTCGGGGATGAAAAGAGTCGTGAGAGAGAGGTCCTGCTGCCCTCATCCTGATTGCCGACGATGGAGAGTCGTTTCGAGAATCGACCGGTCGCCTGTTGCGGCGGGAGAGCTTCCGGTGCCACTGCGCAGAGGACGCCCAGGAAGCGCTCGAGAGCCTTGAAGACCTGCGTTTCGACGTGCTGACCGCCGACATTCGCATGCCACGTAACGGAGATCTGCGAGTATTACGCGAGGGCGCTGGCCGCGAAGACGGAATTCTGGCGGCGCCGGCAGAAATGTGCGGGCATCGTGCATGGCTGCGGTCACGGTCAGCCGCGGCACGTCAGTCGCACCCGCGCCGGGCGATCTCGTCGCGCAGCCGGGCGGCCCGCTCGTATTCTTCCGCCGCGATGGCGTCGGAGAGTTGCTCGGCCAGCGTACGGCCGACGGAGTATTCCTGACGCAGCGATTCCTTCAGCTCGACCAGTTGTCCGACCAACTCGTCCTCGTCGAACTGTTCCTCGATTTCCATCGCCACGAAAACCTGCTTCAGACGCTCGAGTCCCCGATTGATCTCCTCAATCGCCCGCTCCGCGCCAAACCGTTGCAGGGCGTCCATCGCGGCGGCCTGGGCACGGTGGAAGACCACGAAGGGGCGATACTGTTCGTGGGTCTGGGTCCACTGCCCGTCGGGTGAATGCTCGGCAACGTAGTCCATCAGCGCCAGCGTGTGGTCGGCGTCGTCGATCGCTCGGCGAAACTCCCGCAGCGCCAGCCAGCAAATCCTCCGGTGGTAGTATTGCAGGAACTCGCGGTCGACCTCGAAACACTGCTCCGTGCTCAAGGGGCCGGTTTGGTCGGTGCCCAGCGACTGTTGGATCAGGTAGTCCAGATAGGTCTCCGACCCACCCGGCTTCTCGCCGTCGGGCCGGGCCGTGACCTCCATCTGCAGCAGCCCCATCTCGATCCGCATTTGCATCACTTCGCGTCCGTCAGAGGCCGGGACCAGCCGCGCACTGATCGCCCCGGGCCGGAAACCCCATCCCTTCAATGCATGATCGATGTCTTGATTTTCGGGCATGCGTGTCCCAAACGCCGGGCAAACGGGGTGATTTATGGTCGAGTTTGCCGGATTTTACCGAGAGCCTCGGCGATCCCGCCACCGGGGACACCCAGGCGGGGGGTCGCTCTGGCGAGCGGCAGTCCGCCGTATAGCAGCCCGCCGAAAAAGTGGGGCAGGACCGTACCTGTGGGAAAGAACGCCGGATCAGGCCGTTAGTATTCTCGTTCGTGCCGCGCTGCCACAAGCAGTACGGCTGGGCAACATAGACCTTCAGGGCTGCTTCGACGGCCAACCGGTCATGCTCGGCAAACTCCTTGCCGTCGTCCAACGTGAGGGTCTTCCGCAGGGCCGAAGGCACCGATCGAAATCGTTCCGCAGCCACTTGGCGAGCCGTGGCGGCCTGCAGGTTGGAAACGCGCCCCTCAGCAAGTAACCCGACTTCCGGTGGGCTGCGACGGCCCGATAGCCGTTGCGACTGCAATTACGCCGCACTTCTCGCGAAATCGTGCTCTTGCTGCGGCCGAGCCGCAAAGCAATTTGCGTCTGCATCTTTCCGGCTCGATGCACGTGAGCTACCACCTCACGCTCTTGCAGAGTATGGTGACTTTCCATCGCGGGGACTCCTTTCGAATGGGGCCTTCTGAGAAAACGCCCATTGAAAGCCCCGCGATGTTCTCATCTACGCCAGTCTTCGCTGGGGTTGCGGTTCAATTCTGACAGCTTTGCCAGAATATGCGATCGACCAGAGAAACCGAACTGGCCGAAGAGTCCCCGATGCAAGTCGTGACAAACAGATCGGCAACCGCGAGCCCGTCGCCACGAAGCGCTAATTGCAATTGACCGACGAGCAGTTCGGCCGTGCGTTGCATAGCACGCCCAAGGCGGCGCAAAATGCGGCGCAGTATCCCGCAGAAAAGCAACGTACCGGCCCGTGTCCTCGATCGGAACTCGAGGTACACGGGCCAATACGGCGCTGCGCAAGAGAACGACTAGCCGAGGCGGGACTCGAAGCGGATGCCGTAAGTGCTGACTCTGCAATGGGGTTACGAGAATCGCTCGGCCCGAGCGGCGCAAAATGCGGCGCACTCGGCGCGCAATCGGGCGATGCCCCACCTGATCTGCAAGTGGTGATCGACGCCTGGCCGACGCTGTCCGAGAGGGTCAAGGGGAAGATCATGGGACTGGTGGAGACGGCCGGTCGCCCGACGGGTTGACCGACGGGAATTTGCCAGTGGCGGACGCCCCCCCGGGTCCCCCATCGGCTCGTCGGTTTCTCTTATCTCGCCCGTCTGGGATTTACGCGCCGATTCCTTCTGGTGGAATAGGTAGGTTGGCGAGAATGCCTGCAGAAAGGCGGCTGCGGAGGAGGCGGGCCTCTGTCGCGGCTTGGTCCGGCGATGGGGTGCAAGGGATTGCCCGCCCCAGCGTATTCAGTCGGGCGAGTCCAGAAGGCGGGCGAGCAGGCCCATCAACTCGCGGTCCAGGTCTTCGTCACTGAGCAGGGAGTAGTCCCGGGCTCCGCCGTTCGCCTCGACGATCTTCAGGAGATGCAAAATGGCGGCGAAGGCGTCCATCACCGTCTTCTGCCCGGGCCGTATGGCGCAGGCGGCATCGATCTGGGCTGCCCACGCCGTGGCGAAGCCGTCCACGCCGCCGAAGCGGGCAAACATCGCGTTGCAGAGCGCAACGACTCCGCGCAGGCTGGGTTCGCGTCGTACCCGGCTCGCGAATTGGCCAATCGCCTTGTCTCGGCGCCGGCGGCGGTATTCGCGCATCCGCCCGTTGTAGCACTCGCGGCAGCAGCCCTGACGGGCAGCACCGCCTTGCCTGCGGAGGCGAAACCGGTCAACAGGCAGCGTCCGGCCGCAGTCGTAGCACGTCTTGGTGGTGGTGGGCAAGGCTGTGTTGGGCATGTTCTGCTGGCTGGTGTGTAGGTAGTTCTTGGGAGAGGAGCGTGGGGCCTGGAAACCAGGCGCCCGTGAGCGGCGCCGTAAGTGATTCTCCTCAGGCATTATACGCACCGTCCGTGCCGCTGCGCATTGCGCTTTTGCGTTACGATGCCGAAGTGCCGTGGAGGGCCGTTCGAGCGCATCCTGTTCACCAGGGGCCATGGCGGGGGCGCCCGTCGCACGTCGCCGGCCCAAGCCCTGCCGATGGCCCTCGCAACACCGATTCTGGCGAGATTCTGCTGGATGTGGGGCCGGTCGGATTCGCGCCGGTGCCGAATAGGCGTCCAGGCACCTGTCGGACTTCCCGCGGGCGAAACGGCGTCTTTACGGCCGGACGCTGGCCCGGGACCACGGCCGGGCCTGAGGCGCATCCCGGGCTGGCGGATACGGGGGTGCCGTCGACCTGGTGCTGGAGTTCTCCTCGTCCACGGGGCTGACGCCACTTCTGGCGACCGTAGAGGCCCGTTTGCACGCTGAGGGTAGAATCATGCGATCTGCCCCCTAAACTCGCGTTCCTGGGCCGCGTCAGTCGATTCTACCACGTGGCTACGGGGCGCCGTGCCCTTGGCCACCAGGGCCGGTTGAAGTCCTCGCCGAGACGTGGGGGTGATGGTATACGGCAGGCCGGCCTGGCGAAACCGGACTTGTCCGATTCCTGGCCCGGCCACCCCCGCCAGAATCAACTCCCGGATTCTCGCCGGAATTCGCTGGTATCCGCCGCCTGTGTCTGGTAGGGTGACCGGCGTCTGACCTACCTGGCTTCAGCGCACGAATCGAGGCAGTCTTCGGCACCCAACACGGCAACGGCCGGTGGTCGGTTGCGCGGTTCTTTGGGTACCTTCTTCGATGGAGTCAATTGCGGTGGCCAGATTCTCAAGGCCTCTCGGGGTGTTGTTGTGTAGTGTTTCAACTCAAATGGCACAAAGTGGAGGGTAGGTGACGATC